>JBOGVA010000013.1:0-35510 GCA_050692195.1 Actinomycetota bacterium
CGACGGGCTTGAACCCGCCACCCACCCGGACCGGCGCCGCCTCCGCGGCGGATGTCGCCGCGGGGACGGGATACTGCGCCATCCCGGCCCAGCAGGCCGACCTGTCGATCTCGAAGTCGGACTCGCCCGACCCCGTCTTCGCGGGACAGGAGCTGACCTACACCCTGACGGTGAACAACGGTGGCCCAGCGGACGCCACGGGCGTCACGGCCACCGACACGTTGCCGTCGGGGGTGACGTTCGGCTCCGCTTCGGCCAGCCAGGGAAGCTGCTCGCAGGCGGGTGGGACGGTGACGTGCAACCTGGGCGGGCTGGGGAGCGGGGCGCCCCCGGCCACCGTGACGATCAAGGTCACGCCGCAGTCGCCGGGCCAGATCACCAATTCGGCCTCGGTGACCGGGAACGAGGAGGACCCCGCCCCGGGGAACAACTCCGACACCGAGACCACCACGGTCAACGCGGCGGCCGACCTGTCCGTGACGAAGGACGACGCGCCCGATCCGGTTCACATCGGACAGCCGCTCGTCTACACGATCACGGTGGTCAACAACGGCCCGCAGGCGGCCACCGGCGTCACCGCTGTCGACACGCTGCCCAAGAACGCGGGCTTCGGCTCGGTGACCACCACGAAGGGAACGTGTTCCCTGAAGCCGAAGAAGACCGAAGTGACCTGCTCGATCGGAGACATGGCGAGCGGTGAGACCGTGGTCATCACCATCACGGTGAAGCCGACGAAGAAGGGGACCATCACGAACGTCGTGACGGTGAGCCTGTCCTCGCCGGCCGATCCGAACACGGCCAACAACAGGGACTCCGAAGCGACGGTGGTGACGCCCTAGAGCGGGCGACCCGGTCTCAGGCCCTGTCCGGCGAGGCGAACTCGGCGCGGACGCCGAGGAGACGGACCGGGCGATCGAGCTCGAAGCGGTCCAGGGCCTCGAGGGCGGCGCGCTCGAGGGCGTCGGTGGCCTTGTGGGCGTCTTCGGACAGGTTCGCGGGCGGCTCCACCCTGGCGCCGTGCGTGGACGTGAAGAACGAGGCGACCCGCACCTTGACCACCACCCGGACGATGGGGCGGGGATCTTCCTTCACGAGCTCGCCGGCGAGCTCCCGGACCAGCTTCCGGATCTCCTCCCGGAGGACCTCGGGGTCCTCGATGTCTTCCTGGAACGTGCGCTCGTGGCCCCGGCCCCGGGCCACGTGGGGCTCGGCGGTGACGGGGGAGTGGACCTCGCCGGTGGCCAGGTGGCGGAGCCACGGCCCGGTGTTCGGCCCGAACTCCCGGGCCAAGCGGTCGTCGTCGGCGTGGGCGAGCTCCTTCACGGTGCGGATCCCCAGGAACTCGAGACGCCGGGCGATCTTCTTCCCGATGCCCCACAGCGCCGAGGCGGGCCGGTCGTCGAAGAGCTCGTGCCAGTTGGCCGCGGTGAGCCGGAACACCCCGCCGGGCTTGCCGAACGGGGTGGCCAGCTTGGCCCGGAGCTTGTTGTCCCCGATGCCCACCGAGCAGTGCAGTCCGGTGTTGTCCAGAACGGCGGCCTGGATGTCCCGGGCCAGCGCCTCCGGATCGGACGTCTCCGCCTCCAGGAAGGCCTCGTCCCACCCGGCCACCTCGAGGGTGCCGGGGAAGGTCCGCAGGGTGGCCATGACCTCGGCGGAGGCGGCGCGGTAGGCGTCCGGATCGGCGGGGAGGAACACGGCCTCCGGCAGCTTCCGGTAGGCCGTGCGCAGCGGCATCGCCGAGCCCACCCCGAACCGCCGTGCCTCGTACGAGGCGGTCATGACCACGCCGCGCTTGGTGGGGTCGCCGTCACCCCCGACGACCACCGGCTTCCCCTTCAGCTCGGGTCGGCGCAGGATCTCCACCGCGGCGATGAACTGATCGAGGTCGACGTGCAGGACGTAGCGGGGCAGGCGGCCTCCTTCCACCGGGAGTGTAGGTGAGTGGCTTCCTCCCCCGAGGAGTAGGGTGGTTCCAAACGTCGGGTGCCCGCGATGGAGGTGGTCACCATGGCAGCAGAGCACCCCAACGCCGCGTTGGTTCGGGAGGGCTACCAGGCCTTCGAGAAGGGCGACATGGCCTGGATGGACGAGCACCTCTCCGACGATGTGGTCTGGCACGTCGGGGGCAACAGCAAGTGGGCCGGGGCCTACGAGGGAAAGGCGAAGGTGCTCGATCTGTTCGGCCGTCAGGCGCAAGCCATGGGCGGAGCGCCCTCGGTGGACATCCACGACATCCTGGGGAGCGACGATCACGTCGTCGCGCTGGGCACGGCCTCGGCGACGGGCCCGGACGGTTCGAGCGCCGAGTGGAAGTTCGCTCAGGTCTTCCACATCAAGGGCGGGAAGGCCACCGAGGTCTGGGGGATGACGGAGAGCGACGCCGCCGTCGACCCGTTCCTCGACAGCCTTCCCGGCTGACGCCAACCCTCAGCTGCTGTACATCAGCGAGCCGGGCGTGGTCAGCACCTTGCCCGTCTCGAGGAGCGTCTTCAGGCCGGAGAGGATCATCGGCCATCCGCCGTACAGCTCCTCGCTGGCGCCCTCGCGAAGCTGGTCGTGGGTGAGGACCAGGCGGCAGGAGTCCTCGCCGATCGGCTCGATCTCCCAGGTGACCCTGGAGGTGCCCTCGGCCTTCGCCTCGTCGCTCCACAGGGCCACCATGCTCTGGACCAGCCGCCGGGGCGGGTCGACCTCGAGGATCTCGCCCTCGCCCAGAAGGCCCTCGGCGTTCGGGTGAGTGACCTCGATGCGCGAGCCGGGGGTCCCGTCCGTGACGTACCGGGAGCCGAAGTTGTACTTGCTCCGCATCTCGGGGTCGGTGATCGCCTCCCACAGGCGCTCCGGGGTGGTGCGGATGTAGATCTCGAACACCTTTTCCATTTGAGCCTCCAATCTGCTCTTGAGCCCGCTCAGCGCTGCGGCCCAGGGCTCCGCGTACTTGCTCACCCACCGGTCGTGGATGAGCCGGATGGGGATCGGGTTCAGGAAGTGGAGCTTCTCGCGCCCCCGCCGCCTGGTCACCACCAGGCCCGCCTCCTCCAGCTGCCGGAGGTGCTTCATGACGCCGAACCGGGTCATCGGGTAGCGCTCCCCGAGCTCGGTCAGCGTCTGCCCGTCCTGGCGGAAGAGCTCGTCGAGGATGCTCCGCCGGGTGGGGTCGGCCAGGGCCCTGAACACCTCGTCCATGCCCCGCACTATAGGTGACCCAACGGTCACATGTCAACCGTCGATGCTACCAGGGCCGGTCCTCGAAGTAGAGCTCCAACGCCTCCTTGAGGTTGGCCAGGGCCTCGTCCACCGTCTTGCCCTGGCTGGTCACCTCCACCTCGAGGCACCGAGCCACGTACCAGGGAGGCTCGTGCGTAACGGCCGCGGTCAGTCGCATCAGCATGAGTCTATGGGAGGAGGGAACCGCACATCACGCATCCGAGGAGGGTAGCGGCCGCCTCTGACACGAGCGTCAGCCTGATGCCGCCCCACGCGGGGAGGACCGCCGAGAAGACCGCCCGGTTCTCCAAGCGGGACGCCGACCAGGGACCGACTGGTGCTTCGAACGGCCGGGGAGGCTCCTCCGCCAGTTGCTATCGGACCGGCGTGCGGGGTCTGGGCCCAGGCAGGAGGCGGCCCGGGCGGGAGCCGCGCTCAGCGCCCGAGGATCTCGCCGACGTCAAGCTCCGCGTCCGGGAGGGAGGCGGGGGCGACCCGGGCGCCCGCCGCGAGCTCCTGGACCTCCACGTACCTGTTTTCCTGAGGCGACCGGTAGACCTCCAGGACGCCGCGTTGTAGGTCTACCAACCAGTAGTCGGGGATTCCGACCCGCGCGCAAAGGGGCAGCTTCACCGACCGGTCGAACTCTACAGATGTGTCGGCCACCTCCACGAGGAGCAGGACGTCCTCTGGACGAGGGTGGGAACCCCTGTAGAAGTCGCTCCTCGGGCGCAACAGGGCGAGATCCGGCTGGGGCTCGGAGATATCGCTGAGCCTGACTGGGTGCTGCGTCGAAACGATCGCTCGGTCACCGAGGCCTCGCACGAAGACGGTGGTCAGGTAGTTCACCGTCCCCGCGTGGAGGCTGTCGATGGGGGGCATCTCTACGATCTGCCCCTCGATGAGCTCGACACGGTCGTCCGTGCCCAGGATGCCGGCTTCGCCCATGCGGTGGTAGTCCTCGACGGTGAACCGGTACGGCTGTCGAACGGCCATGATGTGTCTCCTCGTTCTTCGGGCACTGTAGCGCTCCGGGAGGAGCCCGGCGAGGGTCGCGGGCCGCCGGGCTCCGAGACTCAACCTAGCGGTCCCCACTGACATCAGGCTCCGCTCTCGGAAGGAGCGGCGCGGACTTCTTCGCCAGCTGTGCGCCACGCCGAGCCCGC
This sequence comes from Actinomycetota bacterium, assembly GCA_050692195.1. Classification (GTDB taxonomy): domain Bacteria; phylum Actinomycetota; class UBA4738; order UBA4738; family UBA4738; genus JBOGVA01. Next base: position 4,377 of record JBOGVA010000013.1, read on the forward strand.
GCCTAGCCCGAGTTCTCCGCGGCGCGCATCCCCTCCGCCAGCGTGCTCCGCGTGCGGTTGAGAGCCCGCAAGGCTTTGACCAGCGGGATACGGGCGTTGCGCAGCGCCGGCGGCGGGCGGTAGACGCTGGCGACGTGGGACATCCGCTCCAGCGCCCTGCGAACGTCGCGGATCGCCACCACCACGACGTCCCGTTGCGGCGAGAGCGTCTCGGGTACGCGCAGGTCCTCCACCTCGCGCCGGAGCTCGCCCAGCTCGTCCGCGGCGTCGAGGAGGTTCCCGGCCAGCCGCTGCGACGCCTGCGGCCGCGACGGCGTCCGCCGGATCATGTTCGTCACCTCCGCGCCCACCTCGGCGATGCGGTCGTTGAGCGGCGGGAACTCGTTCGCGAAGCGATCCTCGCTTTCGTCCCCGCCGCAGGCCACCAGCAGACCGGCCGCGAGGACAACCAGGAGCGTTGCGTAGCTGGCGATGCGGTTCATGCGGCACGAAGCTAACCGCCGCTGCTTAGACCGCGATGAGAGTCAGATGAGAGAGAGTTCACAATCGACGAGCGAGGTGTTCCTCGATCCGGACGGGACCGCACCCGACGTCGGGTCGATCTTCCGCAACCCCGGGCTCCGCGCCTACGTGCCCATGCACCACTGGATCGGCGAGGTAGGCGGCCACGCCGGGGCGAACGCGTTGGGTCCGTTGAAGTGATGAACTGGTTCGGTAAGCACGGACCGTATGGGCGGATGTGGTCGTCGCCCTAGGGGATTGCCACGTCGCACGTCGCCCTGTGTCAGGGGTCTCCGAGCCAGCTGACGTCGTCGTCGAAGCGTCCGGGCCACTCCGGGTTCCACCTCAGCGCCGACGGATGGTACGTCACCCGTACTTCGGACTTGTCGTCCAGGAAGGGAGACGGCGTCGGGCGCAGCAACCGGAGCTGCTCGATCGGTCTCGGGTCACCGGTCAGCGCTTCGGCGGCCGCCGTCCCCAAGGCCAGCACTTTCCTCGGCATCCTCAGACGGATCTCAGTGATCAATCGTTCGTGACAGGCCTGGACCGCTTCGGGTGGCGGCGTCGGCGGGTTCCCCTCGGGATGGCAGAGAACCGCGTTCGTGATGTAGACGGCGAGACGGTCCACGTTCGCGGCGGAGAGCGCTTCGTTGAGGCGACCGCCCGCCTTCCCCACGAACGGCTTGCCCTCAACCACTTCCCTCTGACCAGGTGCCTCTCCCACGATGACCCGGTCTGTCATGGGCGGGCCATACCCCGCCACAAAGGGGCGATCCCGAAGAGGGCAGTCCCCGCAGCGGGCCAGGGGAGCCTTGGCATCCACGCCCACATTCTCGGGCATCTGAGCGGGCGGCATTAGTCATCGCTGGTCGCATCGACGGGCAGGAGACCCAGGCGGACCCAGGGGCGTGGGGGTGGGTGCACGGCGGCATGGGGGCGGGCCGCCGGGGTGGAGCTCGAGGACGGGACCCGGATCGGCGCCGGGCGGTGGTCTCCGGCGCCCACCCCCAGACCACCTACCTCGACCTGGTGGGGGAGGGCACCTCCCGCCGGAGGTCGTCCGGAAGATCCGCCGGTACCGGACCGCTCGGGCTCGGTGAAGGTGAACCTGGCCCTCAGGGAGCTCCCGGTCCCCACGGCGTGGGACGGCCCGGTGCCCGGCGAACCCCGCACCGGTCCTCATCGCCATCTCCCCGTCGGTGGAGTACCTGGAGCGGGCCTGGGACGAGGCCAAGTACGGCAGGGTGTCCTCGGAGCCCTATATCGCGGCGGTGTTTCGCACGGTGTTCGAGCCGGAGCTCGCCCCGGAGGGGAAGCACATCGCGCTGTGCTTCACCCAGTTCGGGGCGTACGAGCTCCGGGACCGGTCGTGGGACGAGGAGCGGGAAGCCTACGGGCAGCGGGTGAGCCGGACCCTGGGAGAGTACTGCCCCAACCTCGAGGGGCCGTGGAGGAGGAGGAGGTGCTGGCCCCGCCGGACATCGAGGAGCGGTTCGGGCTCCTCGGAGGGAACATCTTGCAGGGAGAGATAAGCCCGGACCAGCTGTTCAGCTTCCGCCCCATCTCGGGCTACGGGGACTACCGGACGCCGGTGAAGGGGCTGTATCTGTGCGGGTCAGGGACCCACCCGGGCGGAGGTGTGATGGCCGTGCCGGCGCGGAACGCGGCGCAGGCGCTGCTGCGGGGCATGCCATAGAGGAAGAGGCCTAGCCTGAGATCGGCCTGACCGGCTCCTCGATCACCGGGAAAGTGGAAGGCGGCGCCGACGTCACGGATGCCCGAGGTCGGGGTGGGAGTCTCCTTGGAAGGCGTTCTTCCGACGCAACCCCGACAGCCCTTCGGGCGATTCCCCTACCCGCAGCAACGACCGATTATCTGACCGGCTGCCCGCAAGGCCTCCTCCAGAGTTTCGAACTTACGCCCCCTGAGCACTCGCTCTGCGCACGCGGGCAGCCCACCACCGCCACCACCACGGGCCTGGTTACCGAATGCGACGCCGAGGTTTTCTCCGGGACAGTTGATCGTAAGTCCCCAACTGGCCGGTCCAGAGGGGAGGCGCTCACCGATGGCATGCAGAAGGTGCTCGGCGGCTGACTGCGTGTTTCCAGTAGCGGGACCAACTGTCTTCCCGTCCAGCATGGGGATGTACTTCTCTTGGATTCGAAGAATCTGCCCTGATGCCACCAGGCCGTCCCCGTTCGCCGACAGAGACCCTACGATTTCGCTCATTGCATCTCCTCGGGTTCGATGCCTTCCCGGTAACCGATCGAAGCCCGGCCGTCCCCAAGACCGGTTCGAATCTGGCCCACCCGGATCGTCAGATTCCGCCATTCGCCAGGCCTCATCTGGGCCCTAGAGCTTCCCTGCCCTTGACTGTGAACGCCGTTTACGTCATAGTCGTGAACTATGTTTACGGAAACGGGAACAGAGACGACTTTACCTCCTGATTCCGCCGCGGGACAGCTGGTCGGAATCTCGGAGATAGCGGGCATGGCTGGAGTGGGCAGAGCAGCCGTCGCGAACTGGCGGAAGCGCCACACCGATTTCCCCCGTCCGAAGGCCGAGCCGAAGGCCGGTCCCCTCTTCGACCGGGCCGAGGTCGAGGAGTGGCTAGGCAAGAAGAACAAGAAAGTCGTCGCCCCTCGGTTGGAGGCGATTTTGTGGGCTGCCGCCGACAAGCTGCGCGGGCACATGGATCCGGCCGAGTACAAGCATGTGGTTCTCGGTCTCATCTTCCTCAAGTACATCTCCGATGCTTTTGAGGCCCACCGAGTCAAGCTTGCAGCCACGCCCGACGCGAATCCAGAGGATCCCGACGAGTACCAGGCCGACACCGTCTTCTGGGTACCACCGGAGGCTCGGTGGGAGCGACTCCGAGCCCGAGCCAAGCAGCCGGAGATCGGAACGCTCGTCGACGACGCGATGGTAGCCATCGAGCGTGAGAATCCCAGCCTGAAGGCAGTGCTCCCGAAGGAGTACGCGCGCCCAGCGCTCGACAAGATCCGCCTAGGAGAGCTGATCGATCTCATCAGCGGGATCGGTTTCCACGAGGGGGGAGAGCGCGCCCAGGACGTGCTCGGCCGCGTGTATGAGTACTTCCTCGGACAGTTCGCGAGCCGCGAGGGGAAGAAGGGTGGCGAGTTCTACACGCCTCGATCGGTGGTCCGCCTGCTCGTCGAGATGATCGAGCCCTACTCTGGGCGCGTGTACGACCCCTGCTGTGGCTCCAGCGGAATGTTCGTACAGTCCGAGGAATTCATCCGTGCACACGGAGGTCAGATGAGCAAGATTTCGATCTTCGGGCAGGAATCGAATCCGACGACGTGGCGTCTAGCCAAGATGAACCTGGCCATCCGCGGCATCGAGGCGAACCTCGGTCCCCACCACGGCGACAGCTTCCACATCGACCTGCATCCCGACCTGAAGGCCGACTTCCTGCTGGCCAATCCTCCGTTCAACGACAGCGACTGGGGAGGCGACCGCCTCCGGGAGGACGCTCGGTGGAAGTACGGAGTACCGCCTGTGGGCAACGCAAATTTCGCCTGGGTCCAGCACTTCATCCACCACCTTGCACCGACTGGCATCGCAGGGTTCGTGCTGGCGAACGGATCCATGTCCTCCAACCAGTCGGGGGAGGGCGAGATCAGGCGGAACATCGTCGAGGCAGATCTCGTCGACTGCATGATTGTGTTGCCCCCCCAGCTCTTCTACGGGACGGCGATTCCTGCGTGCCTATGGTTCATCGCGAAGGACAAGAGCGGGAAGCCCACGCGAGGCGGCGAACCTCTCCGGGGCCGCCACGGCCAAGCATTGTTCATCGACGCCCGGAGGATGGGCGTCCTCGTCGACCGAACACACCGGGAGCTAACCGACGAAGAGATCGCGCGGATCGCAAGCACCTACCATGCGTGGCGGGGCGAGAAGGAGGCCGGCGAGTACGAGGACGTCTCCGGATTCTGCAAGAGCGCAACCCTCGAGGAGATGCGCGCCCACGGTCGCGTCCTGTCTCCGGGGCGATATGTCGGTGCTGGGGAGGCGGAGGATGACGGCGAGCCCTTCCTCACCAAGATGGAGCGTTTGACCGCGGAGCTTGAAGAGCAGTTTGAGGAGTCACGCCGCCTCGAGAAGGTCATTCGCGAGGGTCTCGCCTCGTTCAAATGAGCTGCCGAGCTGACCAGGCCACATTACCCCTCGTCGGCACCTTGCCTAGTGGCTGGCGCCTTGTTCGCTTCGCTGACGTACTCGCAGAACCCACTCGTAATGGCATCTACAAGAGAAAGGAGTTCCACGGTCGAGGGGCCCGAATCGTCAACATGGGGGAGCTATTCGCCCACTCTCGGTTGGGCGACGTGCCCATGAGGCAGTTGCAGGTCACCGAATCGGAGCTCGAACGATTCTCGATCCAACCCGGTGATCTCCTGTTCGCACGAAGGTCACTCGTAGCTGAAGGAGCCGGAAAATGTAGCCTCGTCAGGGAGGTGCAGAAGCCCACCGTCTTCGAGTCCTCGATTATCCGCGCCCGTCCTGCGCCGGACCGTGCCGACTCCCGCTATCTCTTCTACCTCTTCCAGTCGCCTTATGGGAGGTACGCTCTAGGCACCATTCGTCGGCAAGTCGCGGTTGCCGGGATCACGGGAGCAGATTTGGCTGAACTCCAGATTCCGCTGCCGCCTTTGCGAGTTCAGCGCGAAATAGCTAACGCCCTCGAGAGCATCGACGACAAGATCGACCTGAACCTCCAGATGACGGAAACGCTCGAGGCGAGCGCGCGAGCGATCTTCAGGAGCTGGTTCGTGGATTTCGATCCCGTCCGCGCAAAGGTGGAAGGCCGGCAAGCCTCCGGAACGTCCGCCGAAACGACCGCCGTCTTTCCCGGTTCATTGACAGACTCACCGCTGGGGCCGATCCCAGACGGATGGACGGTTTCGCCGATTGGGGATGCTGTCCGCGTGGTCGGTGGATCCACGCCCAGCACGAGCCAGCCCCGATTCTGGAACGGCTCGATTCCGTTTGCAACTCCAAGAGACCTCGCCAAACTCGACAGCGCAACCCTGCTGAGGACTGAGCGTTACATCACAGAGGCTGGAGCCGCAAGAATCAGTTCCGGTGTCTTACCAGCAGGGACCGTCCTGTTGTCCTCGCGTGCGCCCATAGGGTACCTGGCGCTCGCCGAAGTGCCGGTTGCAGTGAACCAAGGCTTCATCGCCATGATTTGCGAGGGCGCCCTCCCGAACCACTACGTCATCATGTGGGCTCGGGAGAACCTGGATGTCATAAAGAGCAACGCAGGGGGAACCACTTTCGCCGAGATCAGCAAGAAGAACTTCCGACCTATCCCGGTGTTAGTACCCTCTCCCGAAGTCCTGGAGCGTTTCAGGAATCTGGTTAGTCCGATCTTCCATCGCATCCGCGCAGGACTTGAGGAATCGAGATCGCTGACCGCGATCCGAGACGCGCTTCTGCCCAAACTTGTATCGGGCAGTACGCGGATCGCCACAGCTGAAGGCTAAGGGCGATGGCCGCCCGGAAGAAGGTCCATCAGCTTACGCTTGCCCTTCTAGGGGAGGATATCGAGAATCCTGAAGAGGCACTCCGTGCCGTTTCTGACGGTGACTTCCACGAACTGAGACAGGGTCTCCCATTCCGCGGGCGTCTCTTCGTACGCGCTAGGTTCGGTCGGCCGCCCTGGGTCGGTTTCGTTGAGACTGGGACTACAGATGTGATCGGAGTCGCCTCTGGGGTGAGGGCGGCTGCAGCGCTTTTCGTCGAAGGAGCGGATCGACTATTCGCTTACCTATTCGGATACGGGAAGAGTCTCTTGCGACCCGAGTCCATCGAGCGGGATTTTGGCCTAAAAGTCACCCTGAACTCAGTTGATCCTCTCCGACTAAGGAGCGTTGATGTCCACACACTCGAGGAACTAACGCTTCATACCAGTCGACAGGTGAGTCGTGGTTCTTCCTTGGACGCTTTCGGCTTGGATGTTACGAGAGACGTCCTTCGCGCGGTCGCCGGGGAACCGCGTGACAGAAACATCGCACGGCGCCTGGTGGGAGCCGACATGCTTGGATTCGCGCAGCAGGTGGAATTCGCCGAGCTAGGGAGCAAGTGCGAGGAGATGCTCGAGCTGTTCGGCCGTACCGACTATCGGGACCACTTCAGCTGGGTCGACAATTTGAGAACAGTTAAGGAGGACGCAACTATCTCGCGGCTTGATGAGCAGCTCATCAAAGCCCTGCAGGGACCAAAGGATCGACAGCCGCACCTAGCGCCCCCCGAACCTATCGAATGGATTCGAGTCGAGGGATTCACCTACTCCACCGAGGAAGCGGATGCTGAACCCAAGGCGGACCTCGACCTGGACGACTACCTCCTCACTCTAGAGGATCCATCTGGAGTTTCCGTGGGCGGGTTGAAGCATCATCGCATTGGGGTTCACTGGTCCGACGTCTCCGAGAAGGAAGAGCGATGGACCCTCTACGACAGCATCGTGTACGAGACCGAGGATGGAGAAGACCTATACGTTCTTACCAACGGGCGCTGGTTCCGCGTAGCTCGGATATTCGCCGAAAAGGTCAAGGAGGATGTCTCAGCCATCCCGGCGGCGGATGTCACCGTTCCCGAAGCTGTGAAGGGAGAGAACGAGCGAGAGTACAATCAGCGGGTTGCTGATTCCGGGGTCGCAACACTCACAGATCGCTCTCTTCTCCGTCCCACGAGGGCGACTCAGCCAATCGAGTTCTGTGACCTCGTAACCCCTCGGCGGCAGTTCATCCACGTAAAGAAGTGGTCTCGTTCCGCGACATTGAGTCACCTCTTCGCTCAGGGCACAGTATCCGGTGAGACTCTTCTGGGGGACGAGGGATTCCGCGTCTCTGTGCGCGAGATGTTGAAATCTGCCGGTCCCCCCTACAACGCAGTGGTGCCCACCGACAGACCCGTCGCGGCAGACTACGAGATCGTGTACGCAATCATTGGTAAGCCAGGTGGAGCGGCCACATTGCCATTCTTCAGTCAACTTTCATTGTCTCAGGCTGCTGACCGTCTCCGACTGCTCGGCTACAAAGTGGCCACCAAGTTCATCGCGGTCGTAGATACCCAGAATCTCTCTACCGGTAGCGGCTGACGTCGAAGTTCCCAGCGCCAGCGTTGCGCGGATCGATCAGCCAACGTCGATCCCTTACTCCCCAGGCGTCCTCAATCATGCCTCCGAACTGGAATGCAAGGTTCATCTGCTGGTCGTCATTCGGCCACTCCTCGATCTCAAGGCGGAACTGCAGGTGAGGATCAGGGCAACGCGGTGGCTCACGTGGGGACCAGCCATTGAAGTCTCTCCACCCGGCCGCCACGTTGCCGAGCAGAGCATCCTTGGTCTTCACCAGAACGAGGTTAACCTCCCAGGGGCCGCTGACCGCTTCGTAACGCGTCACCACGTCGCGGTACAAGTTCAGGGACACCCAAATGCGACCTACAATGGTTGTCAGGAAGAAACCCCGATGCGTCTCTCCTTCCTGTCGGCCTCCCCATTCCTCCACTCCGTCTTCACCGAGGCCAAACTCCAAACCACCATTTCGGTGGAGGGCTAGATAGTTACGCCAGCTCCATTTGCCGTTTTGCTGGTTGAATCTGACAGCGGAATGAGCTGTAGGAGTCGACTGGTTACCCCAGGCTGTCGGTGCCGCGCCCTCAAAGGGATTAGGCCGGTTCTCCATCCACCATTCCCAGAAATCGCCTTCGAAGTGGATTTGAGAATGTTCCGGATCAGCGGGGAGAACAAGAAACCGAACGCCAACATCATCGACGTGCGCCACTAGGCCTCCCTGTCCAAAGCCCTCCCCGCCAGGATCGCCGAGGCCTATTAGCTCGCGCGTGCGTCGCCAACGGCCCCGGACCATCTCAATTTCCTCGAGGGTCAGCGTCATGAGCGAAGCCCACGGCGGAGCACCGACAAGAAGTCTTCTCCGAGCGCATCCGTGCTGTGAAGAAGAGCCGCCCGTGGCCTAGTTACCGGAGTTAGAGTCACAATCTGCGGGTCGGACACGTGCGGAATTTGCACGGACTGGGGTGACCTTGCATGCTCCTGGCGGGTCCTCCACCCGAGATAACCGGCCCCTTCCAGCGATACCACAGGGAGGACCCCTCTAAGTCGGTGTACCGGGTCGATCCGATCCAGGATCATTCCAGAGATGCGGATGGCTCGGCGCAGTCGCTCGCCCACGTCCTCTTCGATCAGTACCGGCAGCTCCGTAGCCGTTCGGTCCTCCTGGCGAGCGGGCTGCACGATCCGGACCGAGCCGAGATCGTCGATGAACACCGAAGCATCGCGTTGTTCGAACGAGAGAAAATGCTCCGCCACACGCGTGTTCGTTCCCTGGGCAGGCGACAGAACGGCCGATGGGCCAACGAGCGTCTCCCTAAGGAGATCCCGCTCAAGAGCGGGATCCTCCAGTTCAGTCGGGCGCAACACCGGCTGGCGCGGCCCGCCGACAACGACCAGGGTGAGGCTCGCCGATCCAATCCCGCGGGAGGCGGGCAGCAGGGCCTGCGCCCGCTCCAGCATCTCCGACTCATCCATCTCGCCGGCCTTACGCGACATCTCGAACTCGTGCAGTGCTCGGACAACCGCCTCGCCGAGGTCCTCCGGGGTGGTGAAAGAGGCTGTGGCCATGCCTCCCTGCCACGTCCTGACCTCCTTGATGAATGCCTCCTGAGACGACTCCTTGTCCACTCCCTGCTGGACCAAGGTGAGGACCGGGCGACGTTCGCGGGCCTCGCGGTACTCCTCGTGTGTCGCCGATAGTCCGGAATCCTGCGGATGCCCGTACCTCGGGCCCAAGAGGAGCACCACCACGTCGGCCTCACGCACTCCCGCCAGGCAAGCCTGCTGGGGGGACTCGGCCATGGCCGGGAAGTCCTCAGAGCGCTTCACCTCGTGCCCGAGCGCCCGGGCCGCGCGAACGGCCGCCTCCCGGAAGGGCTCCATCCCCCCAATCACGGAGCTGACGAACACCCTCATGCGCGCATTATCGCACGTCTCGGGGAGGATTGTTCAGACAAGTGAACAAAATTGTTCAGGGACGAGGAGTATGATAAGTCCATGGCGATCAGACCATACCGCCGGCCTATCTTCGCCTCGGTGCTGAAGCGTTTGTCGCAGGAGAGAGGCTACATTCAGGTCCTGGCTGGCCCCCGACAGGTAGGCAAGACGACGGTTGCCTACCAAGTCATGGAAGCCCTGGACCTGCCCTCAGCCCTGGCGTCGGCCGACGATCCCGCGGGGAGAGACGCCGAATGGCTCCTAGGCCAGTGGGAGCAGGGACGTACCCGCGCCCGCGGTGCGGGCTCTCGGGGAGCGCTCCTGGTTCTCGACGAAATCCATAAAGTCCCGGGCTGGGCCGATCTCGTCAAGCTCCTGTGGGATGAGGACACGGCCTCGGGGCTCCCACTTCGGGTGATGCTGCTCGGCTCGGCCCCACTGGCGGTCCGGCGAGGGCTGAGCGAGAGCCTCACTGGCCGGTTCGAGCTCCTCCGAGTACCCCACTGGACTATGGGCGAGATGCGCGACGCGTTCGGATGGGACCTCGACCAATACGTGTTCTATGGCGGATACCCTGGAGCAGCTCGGTTGATCGACGACCCCGAGCGCTGGCGTCAATACGTCCAGGACTCGCTCATCGAGACTTCAATCTCCCGCGACATCCTTCTACTCACGCGAGTGAACAAGCCTGCACTGCTCCGGCAGCTGTTTCGTCTGGCATGCGACTACTCGGGGCAGGTCCTTTCATATCAGAAGATGCTCGGACAACTCCAGGACGCGGGGAACGCAACGACACTCGCCAACTATCTCCAACTCCTTCAGGGCGCCGGTATGGTGGCGGGTCTTGAGAAGTTCTCGGGGAGCCGGGTCAGTCAGAGAGCGTCCAGCCCCAAGCTGGTCGTGCTGAACACTGGGCTGATGACTGCCCGCTCCGGCAAGACCCTGGCGGGGGCTCGGAACGATCCGGAGTTCTGGGGACGCCTGGTCGAAACAAGCGCGGGTGCTCATCTCGTCAACGGCGCCTGGGGAACTCGTGCAGAGGTTTTCTACTGGCGCGAGGGAAACAAGGAAGTTGACTATGTGCTTCGCCGTGACCAACACGTGACGGCCCTGGAGGTTACGAGCGGCCGTCGGAAAGGATCACTTTCGGGACTGGGAGCCTTCAGGCGGGCGTTCGAGCCAACACGTAGGCTGTTGGTCGGCGGCCAGGGGGTGCCGTTGGAAGAGTTTCTGCTGACTGAAGTGGACGGTATGGTCCGATGAGCATCGCCGAGAGCGACGTCGAGGAATCTCTTCTTGAGTGGTTTGCAGGTCTCACGTATGAAGTCGCCCACGGCCCGGAGATCGCCCCTGGCATGCCTGGTGCCGAACGCGACAACTACCGGGAGACGGTACTAAAGGGTCGCCTGAGATCGGCTGTCGCTCGCCTGAATCCATTGCTTCCGGCCGATGCACATGAAGAAGCCGTCCGGAAGGTCCTGAATCTCGATCGCGGCTCGACCCTCCTCAACAATCGCCGCTTCCACGGGATGTTGGTCAATGGAGTCGACGTCGAGGTGCATGAAGAGGGCGGGATCCGAGGCCGGCTCGTTCGCCTTGTGGACTTCGATTCTTCCGCCGAGAACGACTGGCTGGTCGTGAACCAGTTCAGCGTGAAAGGGCCACACAAGCCCCGAAGACCGGATGTGGTGGTATTCGTCAACGGTTTGCCGCTCGGCCTCATCGAGCTAAAGGATCCAGCCGACGAAGAGGCGACGATCTGGTCAGCATTCAACCAGGTGCAGACTTACAAGGGCGAGTACGGCATCCCCGCAATCTTCGACCACAACGAGGTGGTCGTCGTCTCCGACGGGACGCAGGCCCGGCTCGGATCGCTGACAGCTCCCAGGGAGTGGTTCCTGCCCTGGCGGATCATCGAAGGCGAGGAGCTCGCCTCGCCAACGCTCACCGAGCTGGACGTGCTCACTCAGGGCGTGTTCGAGAAGGCCCGCTTCCTTGACCTGGTGCGGTTCTTCGTGGTCTTCGAAGCCGAAGGGGACGGGGTCGCCAAGAAGATTGCCGGTTATCATCAGTTCCACGCTACCCGCCGTGCCGTCGATACGACTCTGGAAGCAGCAACGCGGGGCGGCGATGGGAGAGGCGGCGTTGTTTGGCACACACAGGGTTCCGGCAAGAGCCTCACGATGGCCTTCTTCGCCGGGAAGCTAATCGTCCAGCCCGAACTGGATAACCCGACCATTGTGGTTCTCACCGACCGAATCGACCTCGATGGTCAGCTGTTCGGGGTCTTTTCCCGGTGCTCAGAGCTGCTCCGGCAGGAGCCGGTCCAAGCGGAGAGCCGCGCCGATCTGCGACGGCGGCTGGATCGTCCCGCAGGGGGGGTTGTCTTCACAACGATCCAAAAGTTTCTTCCGGAGGCAGGCGAGCGCGCGACTGTGCTCTCGGACCGCCCGAATATCGTCGTTATTGCCGACGAAGCGCACCGAAGCCAGTACGACTTCATCGACGGTTACGCGCGATACATCCGCGATGTCCTGCCCCATGCGACCTTCGTGGGGTTCACCGGGACGCCGCTGGAGCTGGAGGACAGAGACACACGTGCGGTGTTCGGCGACTACATCAGCATTTACGACGTCTACCGAGCGGTGAAGGACGGAGCCACTGTTCCAATCTACTACGAGAGCCGGCTTGCGAGGATCGAGCTGAAGTCGGAGGAGAAGCCGCGTCTGGACGAGGGCTTCGAGGAGATCACGGAGGGTGAGGAGGAGATCCGCAGAGAGAAGCTGAAGACTAGATGGGCCGCGCTAGAGGAGGTCGTGGGGAGCGAACGGCGCCTCTCTCAAATCGCCGAGGATCTCGTGATGCACTTTGAACAGCGATTGGCAGTCATGGACGGAAAGGCGATGGTCGTCTGCATGAGCCGTCGTATCTGCGTCGACCTCTACAGCGAGATCGTCAGGCTCCGGCCTGAGTGGCACCATGATGACGACGACAATGGCGTCATCAAGGTGGTAGTGACCGGCTCGGCCTCCGACCCGCTTGCCTGGCAGCCACACATCCGCAACGCAACCAGGCGGAAGGCCATCGGCGAGCGGTTCAAGAAGCCTGACAACGGTCTTCGATTCCTAATCGTCCGGGACATGTTTCTCACGGGCTTTGACGCACCGAGCCTCCACACGATGTACGTGGACAAGCCGATGCGGGGCCATGCGCTCATGCAGGCAATCGCTCGGGTCAACCGCGTGTTCCGCGATAAGCCCGGCGGACTTGTCGTGGACTACCTGGGCCTCGCCGACAGCCTGAAGCAAGCCCTTGCTGTCTACACGGAGAGTGGTGGCAAGGGTCGAGCTGCCATGGATCAGGAAGAGGTGATTGCGCTATTGCTGGAGAAGTACGAGGTCTGCCGCGACCTGTTCCACGGGTTCGACCACTCCAAGTTCCTTACAGGGACAGCGTCGGAGCGCCTTACGCTCCTCCCTCCCGCCCAGGAGCACATCCTGGCCCAACAGGATGGGAAGGAGCGGCTCATACAGGCCGTGGTAGCGCTGTCGAAGGCGTTTGCCCTCGCGGTGCCGCGCGAAGAGGCAATGGCGATCCGCGACGACGTAGCGTTCTTTCAGGCGGTGAAGGCAGGCCTCGTGAAGACTACGATCACGCGCGAGCGGCCGCAGGAGGAGCTGGATCACGCGATTCGGCAAGTGATCGCCGGCGCGATCGCCCCCGAAGGCGTCGTGGGCATCTTCGCCGCTGCCGGCCTCGAGAAACCCGACATCTCACTGCTCTCAGAGGAGTTTCTCGCCGAGGTTCGCGACATGCCGGAGCGGAACCTCGCCGTTGAACTGCTTCAGAGACTCCTGAACGATGAGATCAAGACGCGAGCCCGGAGCAACATCGTTCAGTCGCGAGCCTTCTCCGAAATGCTCGAAGCCTCGATCCGCCGGTACCAGGCTCGCGCTGTCACGACCGCACAGGTAATCGAGGAGCTCATCCAGATCGCTCGGGAGATGCGTGAGGCGGAGGGGCGTGGTGAGCAACTCGGACTATCGGCTGAGGAGACAGCTTTTTACGACGCGCTGGTGACCAACGAGAGCGCGGTAGAGGTGCTCGGGGACGAGGCGTTGCGGCAAATCGCGAAGGAGGTCGCCGACATCGTCAGGCGTAACGCCACCATCGACTGGACGGTGCGCGAGAGCGCCCGCGCCAATCTTCGTCGACTCGTCCGGAGAGTACTGAATCGATTCGGCTATCCACCGGACAAGCAGGAAGCCGCCACCCAAACTGTGCTCGAGCAGGCTCAGCTATTCGGCTTAGAGCTCGTGGAGACGGGCGAAGTTCCCGAGCCGGCCATCGCTACGGAGAAGCAGGAGAGGGAGGTGTTTCCCTTCCGCCCCGTCTCGCTGGACGATCATAGGCCGTTCGTAGACTGTATCCCGCTGTACTCCCTGGAGGTTGCGGCGGGTGGATTCGGGGAGACGCAGATGCCCGAGCCCGCTGCTTGGGTTGTCCCCGAAGGGCGGACGAAGCTGGCTCCGGATCTCTTCGTGGCCCAGGTCGTCGGGGAGTCGATGAACAGGCGAATCCCGAACGGGGCATTCTGCGTCTTCCGCCACCCGGTCGAGGGGTCTCGTCAGGGCCGTGTGGTGCTTGTGCAGCATCACGACATCAGCGACCCAGAAACGGGGGGTTCCTATACCGTGAAGATCTACGAGAGCACGAAATGGCGGGCCGCGGGGGGCGAGTGGGGCCATGTTGATATCACACTCAGGCCAGACTCCCGAGATGCGTTGTTCCATCCAATACACCTGACCGACGTCGCCCACGAGGCCGAGATTCGGGTCATCGCAGAGTTGGTAGAAGTGCTTCCCGCCCCCAGCGGATGATAGCTGAACCGCTCCGGTCGCGGCCGTGTCATTTCCGAACCGCCCCGAGGCGCGACCTGTGTTCGGCGAGGCTTTTGACTCGTCCTCCTGCTTGCTCGATCAGCCAGTCATATGAATGGATGCGAACATCGTGGTTCTTCTCTAGCTGACGTCGGAGGCCAGCCGCATGCCTCGTCCGGCTGGAGCGTCGGCCAATGAGAATCAGGCCCGGAGGACTGGTGTCGATGTCTGTAAGGCCCAGGCCCTCGTCCGTCCTAGGCCGGGCAGCGTAGTTTTGATTCCGTTCTAACCAGGATCGCCAGTGCAGAATCTGGCTGAGGGCATGGTTCAAGTATTTCGAGGCGTCTCCTCGCTTGTTGAAGGCGGGCACGTTCGGGCTCTCCAGCTCAACAAGCACCCATCGAAGTCCATGAGAATCCCTTTCACCGACGACGAAGTCGGTCCGGAATTCGGACCCGAGTGCTTTGCTTGGCAACACCCAGCGACCGTGACCTCCCCCGAGATGCTGGATGAGCATAAGAGGATGAGCTTCAAGAAACCGCTGCATGTCGGCTTCTCGTTCGGCTGAGCTGAGACGTGCTTCCAGCCTCGCCACATCTTGGGCCGATATCTCATCCCACCAAACGAAGAACTCCTTCAGTGGGTCCGTATCCAGTTCTTCTTGGGCGGCCTCGGCAGCTGTCTTTATCTCGGGCGGTTTAGCCATCTCCAAAGACCCTTCCGACGAGACCCTCCTGCTCTCGCTTGTGGACAGTCAGGCTGCCGGTCGCCGGTGACGGGCTCGCCTCGCGGGTAACAGGCTTCAGCTCGATCCCGAGCCGGCCTCGGCCTTCTCGCTGCATGTACCGCCAGGCGCCCATGTTTTCGGGCTCCTCTTGGGCCCACATGACCTCCACGCCGGAGTAGCCGTCCAGGACTTCCTTCAGCTGCTTCTCGGGGAACGGGTACAGCTGCTCCACCCGAACTAAGGCCACCGGCGCTTCCTTCTCTTCTCGGGCCCGCCACAGGTCCCAGAAGAACTTGCCCTGGCACAGCACCACCCGCTTCACCTCTGACGGGCGCGCCACATCGTCGATTACCGACTGCCAGCGGCCGTCGGTGAAGGCGGAGGCGGGGCTTCGCACTTCCTTCGCCCGCAGAGGACTCTTCGGGGTCGCCACCACCAGCGGCTTCTTTCGCTCCCGCAACGCCTGGCGCCGGAGCAGGTGAAAGTACTGCGCCGGCGTGCTCGGCACCGCCACCACCATGTTGTCCTCGGCGCACAACTCCAGGAACCGTTCCAGCCGCGCGCTGGAGTGCTCCGGGCCCTGCCCCTCCTGCCCGTGGGGTAGCAGCAGCACCAGGCTCGACGGCTGGGCCCACTTGCTCTCGCCGGACACGATGAACTGGTCCACGATCACCTGGGCCTCGTTGATGAAGTCCCCGAACTGCCCCTCCCACTGCACCAGCGCATCCGGCGACGCCACCGAATACCCGTATTCGAACCCCACCACGGCGAACTCGCTCAGCAGGCTGTCCAGGGTGATGAACCGCCCCCGGCCGTCGCCGTTGGCGTTCTCCAGGGCCCGCAGCGGCGTGTACTCCTCGCCGTTCTCCTGATCCACGAGCACCGAGTGGCGCTGGCTGAATGTCCCCCGCCGAGAGTCCTGCCCCGACAGCCGCACCGTCCGGCCCTCCAGCACCAGCGACCCCCACGCCAGCTGCTCGGCGAACGGCCAGTCCACCTGATCGCGGTCGAGGGCGGTCTTCCGGTCCTCCAGCCACTTGGCCAGCTTCTTGTGGAGGTGGAAGCCCTCGGGCACGGTGGTGATGGCCTCCACCACCCGATCGAGCTTCTCCCGCGGCACGCCGGTCTCCACCGGCTTCGGTTCCTCCGACGGCTCCGACACCCGCTTCCGCTCGACCTTCGCCGGCGGCTCGTCCTTCGGCTCCCGCGGGGTCTCGTCGAACGCCCGGTCCAGCCGCTCCTTGAACTCCTTCAGCGACTCCTCGGCCTCCTCCACCGACAGGTCGCCCCGGTTCACCAGGAGCTCCAGGTACCGCTTCCGCACGCTCCGGCGGTCCTTGATCTTCCGGTACATGAGGGGCTGGGTGAACGAGGGGTCGTCGCCCTCGTTGTGCCCCCACTTCCGGTAGCACCACATGTCGATGACCACGTCCTTGTTGAACCGCATGCGGAAGGCGAAGGCCAGGCGGGCCGCCCGGACGCAGGCCTCGGGGTCGTCCCCATTCACGTGCCAGATGGGGGCCTGGACCATCTTGGCGACGTCGGTGGCGTAGGTGGAGGACCGCCCGTAGTCCGACCCGGTGGTGAACCCGAGCTGGTTGTTCACCACGACGTGGACGGTCCCGCCCGTGCGGTACCCGTGGAGCTTGGACATGTTCAGGGTCTCGGCCACCACGCCCTGTCCGGCGAAGGCGGCCTCGCCGTGGATGAGGATGGACAGGACCCGGGCGGCCTCCCCGTTCTCCTCCTGGCCCAGGAGGTCGAGCTTGGCCCGGGCCATCCCCTCGACCACCGGGTCCACCGCCTCGAGGTGGGAGGGGTTGGAGGCCACGGACACCCGGATCTCGCCCCCCGCCGGCGAGGTGAACTTGCCCTCCGCGCCGATGTGGTACTTCACGTCACCGGAGCCCTGGGGCATGTCGGGGGGGACGTAGCCCTCGAACTCCCGAAAGATGTCGGCGTAGGACTTCCCCACCACGGAGGTCAGCACGTCGAGGCGGCCCCGGTGGGCCATCCCGATCACCGACTCGGACAGGCCCTCGTCGGCCGCGCCAGAGAGGACCGCGTCGAGGATGGGGATCAGGCTCTCCCCCCCTTCGAGGGAGAACCGCTTGTGCCCGATGTACTTGGTGTGGAGGAACTGCTCCAGGGCCTCCACCTCGCCGAGCTTGGAGAGGACGTGGAGGCGATCCTCGTGGGGGAGGTCGGTGTCGACACCCTCCAGCTGCTCCTGGATCCACTTCTTCTGGTCGGACTCCTCGATGTGCATGTACTCCGCGGTGGTGGTGCGGCAGTAGGCGTCCCGGAGGACCCCCAGGATGTCCCGAAGCTTCATCTCCTTCTGGCCCGCGAGACCGTCGCACACGAAGGTCCGGTCCAGGTCCCACAGGGTGAAGCCGTAGGTGGCCGGGTCGAGCTCGGGGTGGAGAGTGGGCGGCTCTTGGGCGAGCGGGTCGAGGTCGGCGATGAGGTGCCCGCGGACCCGGTACATCTGGATCAGGTGGCGGAGCCGCATGAGCTGCTCGTCGCGCTCGATGCTCTCGGGCTTGGGCTTGGCGTCGGCCCGCCACTCCACGGGGACGTAGGGGACGCCCATGGACCGGCACACGTCCTCGTAGAAGCCGTCCTCGCCCAGGAGGAGCTGCTCGATGCGGCGGAGGAACTCGCCGCTTTCGGCCCCCTGGATCACCCGGTGGTCGTAGGTGGAGGTCAGGGTGAGGACCTTGCCGATCCCGATCTCCGCCAGGGTGCCCGGGTCGGCGCCCTTCCACTCCGCGGGGATGTCCAGGGCCCCCACGCCGATGATGGCGGCCTGGTTGGCCATCAGGCGGGGGACCGACTGGACGGTGCCGATCATCCCGGGGTTGGTCACGGTGACGGTGGTGCCGGCGAAGTCGTCGGGGGAGAGCTTGCCTGCGACGGTCTTCTTGATGAGCTCCTCGTAGATGCGGTGGAACGTGCGGAAGTCGAGGGTGTCGGCTTCCTTGATGTTGGGGACGAGCAGGGCCCGGGTGCCGTCGTCGCGCTTCACATCCACGGCCAGCCCGAGGTTGACGTGCTCGTGGCGCCGCATGGCGGGCTTGCTGTCACTGGTCGTGGTGAAGGTGACGTTCATGCCGGGGAAGTCCTTGAGGGCCTTGGTGATGGCGTAGCCGATCAGGTGGGTGAAGGAGATCCGGCCGCCCTGGTGCCGGGCCAGGTGGCGGTTGAGGATGGTCCGGTTGATCTCCAGGAGCTTGGCGGGGATGGTCCGGAAGGAGGTTGCCGTGGGGACGCCGAGGGACTCCTCCATCCGCTGGGCGATGACCCCGAGGACGCCCTTCAGGGGCTCGGACTCTGGGGTCTCCGCCTTGGCCGGGACGGGCTCCCGGGGGCGTTCGGGCTCGGCGGGCTCCTCCTCCTCCTCCTCTTCGGGCTCCTCGTCGGGCTCCCCGGGCTGCCCCGGGGGCTTCTCGGGCTCCTGGGGAACTCGCTGCTCGGCCCCATCCCCTGACTGGTAGTCGGCGAAGAACTCCTTCCAGGTCGCACTGACCGAGTCGGGATCCTCGAGGTACTTCCGGTACATCTCCTCGACGAGCCAGACGTTCGGGCCGAACTCCTCACGACTGAGCTTCGCCATCTCTGCTTCCATGGTACCCACCTGCGCCAAGCCCCGCCCTGGCCTGCGGCTTCATCTCGGTGGAGCAAGGACTCGGAATGTGACGAGCGGCACAGACCCCGGGGTGCCGTGCGCCTAGCCTCGCCGGAGGTTTCCAACCGCAGCGGCCCCAAAACGCTGCCAGGAAGAGGGAGGTGTTGCCGTCACCCCGCAGTTCCTGCCTGCCCCAGGTAATAGGAGAGGAGACCCATGCTTCGGAAAACCGCTCTGATCGTCGTCGGGCTGAGCGTATTGGTGGGATCGGCCCTGGTCGGGGGCGCTCTGGCAACACCGTCCAGCGGGGTCAGCGCCGAAACAGCCCGCGGACCGCTGGTCGACCGACCACTCGATGTGAACATGAAGTTCGACAACGGGGGGAAGGTCCACCTCAAGTCCAAGGGACCGGTCGAAGTGGCGGTTCAAAGGATCGTTGCCGTGCCGGGAGCGACCTTTGGGTGGCACAGCCATCCCGGCCCGACGATCGTCACCGTCTTCCAGGGAACCCTGACGCTGTACCACTACGAGGATTGCGCGCACGGGATCGACTACGCGGCAGGCAAGTCCTTCTCCAACCTGCCCTGGGAGTTCCATCTCGCCAAGAACAACGGGACCACCGATCTGGTGGTCTACGCGTCGTACTTCGTGCCGCTGAAGACACCAGCGGTGGGGCTTCGCATCGACCAGCCATCACCGGGCCTCACCTGCCCTCAGTAGGAAGCTGAAGAAAGAGCACGGAAAGACAGGAGGGTCCCGGACTGGCCGGGACCCTCCATCAACCGAGTGTGCGAGATGCCTAGGGGCACTCGAAGGCGTCGTCCACAGCCTTCCCGCAGCCCGCGGCGGCGTGCGCCCCATCGGGCAGCTCTGGGAGCGGCAGGCCCGCTTCCAGCGCGTGCTTGATGCTGAGGTTGAACGCCTCGTCCAGGACCTGGATCCGGTCGTCCGTGGTGGCGAGACTGCCGTCGAAATCGATGTACACGTCCGCGAAGCCCCCCGAGACCTGCCCGCCGGGATTCGTGGGTTCCTGAAGCACGGATCCGTCGACGGCGGAGATGATCACGTCGCCGACGTTCCCCGCGCCGTTCTTCTTGCTGACGTTGATGCACACGGTCGCCAGGGCCTGACTCCCCAGAAGGACGACGAGCCCAACGGATACCACCGCAACGAACACTGCCTTCTTCATCCAGACGCCCTCCGCCTCCGATAGGTCGCGGGTTATAGCGCACCCGGACCGGCCGAGTCAACACTAGCCGTGATCCAGCAAGGCGACCGAGGGCCGGCCAGCTCGATTAGCGGGACGGAATCGTCGGTGCTTTGATGAGTCCAGGGCCGCAGGCCGGGAGAAGGAGGACGCCATGCCCAAGTTCATCAGCCTGGTCAACTGGACCGATCAGGGGGTCCGGAACTTCAAGGAGAGCGTGGATCGGGCCGGCGCCGTCGGCCAGCTCGCCGAGAAGCTGGGCGGCAAGATGACCGACATCTTCTGGACGATCGGGCCCTACGACGTCGTCGCCATCTCAGAGTTCCCGGACGACGAGACCGGAGAGGCCTTCCTCCTGTCGGTCGGGGCCCAGGGGAACGTTCGGACCACCACCCTCCGCGCCTTCGAAGCGGAGGAGATGACCCGGATCATAGGCAGGGCCGCAGGCTAGACGGCCTCGTCGGTCGGCTCGTCCCCAGGCTCGGCGGCGAGGATCTCGTCGATGGCGTCCGCGAGGTCGCCGTAGCTCCCCTTCTCGTCGGGAGCGGCGTCCTCCTGATCTGCGGACAGTGACGAGCCGGCCAGTACCGCTCGCCACAGCTGCGAGGACATGGTCATCCTGCTCTGGTCCTCCTGGAGGAGTCATCGTCTCGCGCTCGGTGACGCTTGAGACGAGGGGTTCGCCCGGCCTTGGTACGCTCCCGCCTGCGTTGAGAAGGATCCTCGTCCTCGTGGCGCTGGTGGCCTCGGTCGCGGTCGCCTGCCGGCCCGCGGGGCCGGGCGCCCCCGTCCAGGCTACTCGGAGCCCGGTCGTCGGATCGATCCCGACGGAGGACCCATCGCCGTCCCCGAAGAAGCCGAGGTTCCGAAGCGAGATCTCCGCCATCGACGCCGAGACCCGCGACCTCATGACGGGCCTGTCGTGGCGCCCCGGTTGCCCGGTGACGATCGAGGATCTGCGTCTGCTCACGCTGAACCACTGGGGATACGACGGCCGGGTTCGCACCGGGAAGCTCCTCATCCACGAGGACCACGCCCGCTCGGTGGTCCGGGTGTTCCGGAGGTTGTTCCGGGCCCGGTTCACCATCCAGCGCATGAAGTTGGTCGACGAGTACGGGGCCGACGACAACCGTTCGATGGCCGCCAACAACACGTCGGCGTTCAACTGCCGAGCGGTGACCGGAGGCTCGGGTTGGTCCCAGCATTCCTACGGCTGGGCCATCGACATCAACCCCATCCAGAACCCGTACATCGCGAGCGACGGCACCGTTCTTCCCCCCGCCGGTGTGGAGTGGGTGGAACGGACCCAGAACGTGCAAGGGATGATCCACGACGGCGACGTCGTGGTGCGGGCGTTCGCCGCCATCGGCTGGGAGTGGGGCGGCCACTACCGGTCGATCAAGGACTATCAGCACTTCTCGGCCACCGGCGGCTAGGGAGGCTAGGGAAGGATTCTCCCGGGTGGGAGTCGAATGTAAGTAGAGCGAGGGGGACCCGGAGGCACCCGGAAGGGAGTGGTCCGATGTGGTCCGGGTGCTCATCAGCCTTTTCCTGATCACCTCAAGCGTCATGTTCGGAGCGGTCCCGGTCACCGGCACCGAATCGCCGGTCTCCGGAACGGGCACCGTGCTCGAAGTGGGCCCGGGGGACCGCCTGGTGAACGGGGCCATCGCGGTGGTCGTCCCACCGCCGGGATACGGGGTGTGGGGGGAAGCGATCCTCGACGATGGCCGGACGGCCGTCCTCGGCGTCGAGACGGGCGCCGACGGATCGGTCACCGTCTCGTCGTGGGGCGGCGCCGACGAGGTGGGCCTCATGGCCCTGCCCACCGCGCCGCCGGACTGTGACGACGACGCCCACTCGACCCTGGCGTTCACCTGGGACACCACGTTCAAGTGGTACTTCAATGCCAGGAACACCCCCTCCGGGTTGAACAAGAAGGCCGTCGAGGGGGCACTGCGCAACGCCATCCGGAACAACACGCATTCGCTGAATGCGTGCGACCTCGCGGATCAGGTCACCGCGTCGGCGAGCTATCGGGGCCGGCTGCGCCGGAAGCTCCAGATCACACCCGACGGCGTGTGCAAGGGCTCGGGCGACGGGCGAAGCGTGACCGCCTTCGGACGGTTGCCGTCGACGTCGCTGGGCATCGCCTGCATCTGGTACCGGAAGGGAGCGGCCACCGAATCCGACGTCCGCCTGAACAAGGCTCAAAGCTGGACGGTGAAGGTGCCGGATCCCTGCATCGACCGATGGAGCATCGAGGCCGTCGCCACGCACGAGCGGGGGCACACCTTCGGGCTGGGACACGTCGACGAGACGCTGCACGGCAACCTGACCATGAGCCCCCGGATCAACGGGCCGTGTCAGAAGTCCGAGGCCTCGTTGGGCCGGGGCGACGTGCTGGCGCTGAGGTCGCTCTACTAGCGCCGCTCTCCCGCCCCCGTCGGATGTCGGGGCAGGATTCACGCTTCCCAGCGGCGAAGCCTACTTGCGAAACCCACAGAAGTAGGACTGGCCGCACGCGTCAGGCGGCCGACGGCACAGGGGGGGTTCCGCATGTCGCGGAGGAAGCTGGTCCTGGCAAGCATCTTCGTCTTGCTGCTCTTGGTCGCCCCGACGGGCTCCGGCCCCGCGGCCGTGGTTCCCACCGGAGGGGGTCTGGTGTCGATCTCCGAGGGGCGTGGGCAGGAGGACGTCGACGCTCGGCAGGGGCGGCTCCAACCCACCGCCGCACAGGAGGCCGCGGTCGAGGCCCTGGGCGCCCACGCCATCTGGAATGACTTCGGGACGCCCAACTCGCTGATCCGCTACGGGGGCCACCTGGCCACCGGGATCGCCGGAGCCACCGCGGTGGAGGCCGCCAGGAGCTTCATCGCGGCGAACGCCACGGTGTTCCGCCTGAGCTCGATGGACAACCTGGCCCTGGTGAACAACGCCCCCCTGGCGGGGAGCGACGGCCGGGCCGTGCTGTTCCGCCAGGAGTTCGGGGGCCTGGGTTCCGCCGAGGGCGGTCTCCTGAGCGTGGCCCTGGAGGGCTCCGCCGAGAGTGGATGGAACGTCGCGTATGCTTCCGCCGCCACGACCGCCGATACCTCACTGGCGGCCGAACGAGCCATCTCCGCAACCGACGCCTGGTCCCGGGCGGCCCAGGAGGTCGGCCGGGCCATCGATCCCGCGGCCATCGGTGCGGTCAAGGCGGATCGGGAGTGGTCCGTATTCGCCGTGAAGGGCTTCTCTCACCCCCAGCGGGCCCGGCTGGTGGCCCTGCCCACTCCCCTCGACGGGGTCCGCCCGGCGTGGGAAGTCCTCCTGGTAGATGGGCGCCGGTCGTTCGCCTTCCATTCCTTCGTCGACGCGGCCAACGGAGCGGTGTTGGTCCGCAAGAACATGGTTCACCACTCTCATCCGCCGGGCGACTTCTTCACCGGGCAGGTGCCCGCCGTGGACGGCGCGTGCGCCCCCGACAACGGACCATGGACGGTCTCCCCCGGTGAGTCGGTGGAGGAGGTCCAGGCGTCCGCGTCCGCCATCCTCACCACCAACGACATCGTCATCCACATCGTCCGGGACGGGGTCATCGTGGCCTCGAACGACACCCTGTTCAGCCCGGAGACCGTGGTGTACGACCCGCCCGACGCCGGCGCGGGCGTCTACAACGTCCGGGTGTGCGACTTCGTCGACGGCGCCGCGTGGGACGACCCGCGCGACTACTCCGGACAGGTCGTGTTCAGCCCGGTGGGCGGGGGGACGGCGGCCCCGTACCCGCCCAAGTGGAAGGTGTTCCCGGCCAATCCGCGGCTGGGCGGCCAGACCTACCCGTGGAACTACCCGAGCACCGACACCAGGGAGGTGTGGTGCTGGGAGTCCACCACGCCGGAAGGGACACCCATCGCCGGTTGCGACCGCGAGGTGGCCAACCTGGCCTCCCGAGCGCCCTGGGACTACGACACGCGTCTCAACTTCCCCACGTTCACCACGCGGGGAAACAACGCGGTTTCGGCGGAGGCCTGGTTCAGTCCCCTCACCCCGGGTCCGACCGGATTCCGGCCGGTCAGTCCGACCAGGGACTACGACTACCCGTGGGAGAACCAGTGGTTCCAAACGCAGTGCGCCCCCGTATTCACGCCGGGCGTGACCCAGGACGTCTCCGCGGCGACGGTCAACCTGTTCGCCATGCACAACCGGATGCACGACTGGTCGTACTTCCTGGGGTTCACCGAGAAGCACTGGAACGCCCAGGACTCCAACTTCGGGACGGGAGGCACCGCCGAGCGGGACCCGCTCCTCGGCGACGTCCAGGCGGGAGGGGTCAACGGCGGATACCCGAGCTACGTGGGCCGGGATAACGCCAACATGATCCCGCTTCCGGACGGGGTGCCTCCGATCACGAACATGTACCTGTGGCAGCCCCTGGCGGGGGCGTTCTACGCGCCGTGCGTTGACGGCGACTTCGACATGGCGGTCATCGGCCACGAGTACGGGCACCTCATCGAGAGCCGGATGATCGGGAAGGGAGGCAGCCGATCCGGGCACCACGCCGGGGCCATGGGAGAGAGCTTCGGCGACTTCGACGCGGCCGAGTACCTGAACGAGTACGGCTTCGTGCCCGTCTCGGGGGAGAACCCGTTCGCGGTCGGCGCCTACGTCACCGCCAACAAGCAGCGGGCGATCCGAAACTACGGGATGAACTTCCCGCGGCAGGGTGGGTTCCCCATGCCGGGAGGGCCCACGACCGCCAATCCCTTGATCAACCCGCTCAACTTCAGCGCCATGGGCTACGACATCACCGGGCCCCAGGTCCACGCGGACGGCGAGATCTGGAGCGCCACCAACTTCGACATACGGCAGGCCTTGGTGCAGAAGTACAACGCCCAGTTCCCTGCAGGGAACCAGCAGCTCCAGACGGACTGCGCCGACGGCAAGCTCCCGGCGAACTTCTGTCCGGGTAACCGCCGGTGGATCCAGCTGGTCTACGACGCCATGCTGATCATGCCGGTCGCGCCCTCCATGCTCGACGCGAGGGACGCCTACCTCGCGGCCGACGTGATGAGGTTCGGCGGAGCCAACCAGGCCGAGCTGTGGAGGGCCTTCGCCACCCGCGGCTTCGGGGTGAACTCGACCAGCACGAACACCCCTTCGACCAGCGACACCGATCCCAAGCCCGACTTCAGCTTGCCGGACGCAGGTGACGCCCTGGTCACCTTCGGTGCCACCGACCCGGGCGGGAACCCCGTGGCGGCCCGCATCTTCGTGGGTCACTACGAGGCCCGGGTCTCCCCGATCGCCGACACCGACCCTGCCACCGGCCCGCCCGACGGTGGGGCTCCGGGTGACAGCAACCTGGACAACCAGGCCGAGTTCGCCCCGAACACGTACGAGTTCATCGTTCAGGCCGACGGGTACGGGGCACAGCGGTTCCGCCGGACCTTCGCCGCGGGGCCGAGCAACGTCACCTTCGTCCTGCCGCTGAACGTGGCCTCGGCCGCCCAGGGGGCCACCGCCTCCGGGGACGGGATGGACCACGCCGACCTGATCGACGACACCGAGGAGACCAACTGGGACGATCCGGCCGGCGGTCCTGCGGTGGACGTGGCCAACCCGCAGGTCACCGTGGACCTGGCCGGGGACGCGCCGGTCGCCGTGAACCGGGTCAACGTGAGCGCGATGCTCGGTCCGGGACAGAACCGGTTCACCGCTCTGCGGCGGTTCCGGATCGAGACGTCCACGAACGGCGTGACGTTCACCCCGGTCCACACCAGCCTGGCCAACGCGTTCCCTGGCGTCAATCCGCGGCCGGCAGCGCCGGACATCATCCTCCGGACGTTCCAGTTCCCGACGGTCAACGCGACGCATCTGCGGATCGTGGTCCTCCACAACCAGTGCACCGGAAACGCCGCCTTCCAGGGCGAGCAGGACGCCGACCCGCTCAACACCACCGATTGCCGGACCGGAGTGGTGGGGGTCCTGCCTCCGCGCAACAACGAGGTCCATATCGGCGAGCTGCAAGCGTTCGGGCCGTAGCGGTGAGCTCCGCCATCTGACGGAGCGAGGATCGGCGGCGGCCCCGCCCAGCCCGCGGGCGGGGTCGCCGTCTACCAGGAGCCGCCTCCGCCCCCGCCTCCACCGCCGCCGGAGAAGCCGCCTCCGCCGAGGCCGCTGGAACCGGATGCGGCGGGACGGGACGCCAGCGTTCCCGCCGAGGTGATGGCGAAGTTGTCGATCGACGACGCGAGGGCGCTCGCGGTGAACGGCCGGCTCCCCACGTACCAGGTCGTGGTCGGTTGCTCGCCCAGCCGGGCGAAGGCCTGGGCCCACTTCTTGGTGAGCCCGAACACGATGGCGTAGGGGAGGTACCTGGAGAACAGGTTCTCCTGCTCCATCCACCGGGCCATGTGGGCCTCGGCGGTGGCCATGTAGGTCCGGAACCCCAGGACCCTGCGCACCAGGCCGGTCCCCTTGGGAGTGCGGCGGGGCATCCACCGGGCCCCGATCATGAGGATGACCCCGGCGAGGGCGATCGGAAGCGGCACCAGCCCGTAGTGCGTTCGCGCCGCGGCCAGCGCGGTGAGCCCTCCGCCGGCCAGCAGGACCAGGAATCCCCGGAGGACCCAGGACTGCCGGACTTTGTCGGGGCGACCGGCGAACCACCGCCGCCGGAACGCATCGGAGTACAGGGCCCGCTGGACCCGGACGTACCGGGCGGAGAACGACCGGCGCAGCTTTGAGAGCTTCACGTTGGCCAGGCCGTCGGGCGGGGTTGGGGGATCCACCGCGGTCGCCGCGGCGGAGGCCCGGAGCTCCTCCGGCGGCTCGTCATCCTCGTCGTCGTCGTCGTCTTCCAGCGCTTCGTCCGAGTCCCGGAACAGGCCCTCGAGCAATGTCTGCTCGTACTTGAGGAGACCGCCGTCGGCCTCGCGGAGCTGGACCAGGCGCCAGTCTGGCTTCCCGAGGAGCCACCGCTTGGGGATCTCCTCGATCCGGAGGTACCCGCGCACCGCGAGATCCACCATCGTCGCCGTGATGTCCACGGGGTTGGTTTCCTCGTCGACGAGCACGCCGACCTGCCCGGGTCTGATGTCCTCCGGGGGCGCGAACTCCACCGGATACACGCTCTCCTCGCCGAGCGGCACGGCCTGCTCTCCCTCCGAGGCGGTGGCGAAGGCGATGTCCATCTGCGATCCGATCGCCCGGCGGTCCCGTCCGTGGACCCACAGCATCCGGGCGATGGCCCCGACGAGCGAGAGCAACAGGAGACCGGCGAGGCTCAGCGTCAGCGGGGTCGCCGAGAAGGCCCGGGCGAAGCTCCATCGCTCGACCAGGATCGGGTCACTGGAGACCACCGCGCCGGTGGGGAAGCCCACCACGATGGTCAGGCCGCCTCCCGACGGGAGGTCCCGGTGAGAGAAGGTGGCCCTCCGTCCCCCGGCGCTGCTCCCCGAGCAGGGCAGATTGGATCCGAACGCGCCGGCGAAACAGGTCACCTGAGCGATGGGGACAGGAGCGGTCACCTCGACGGTGGCCCGGGCGATGGGAACAGCCCATTCGGTCCCCACGGCGTTCCAGTAGAGCTCGTCGTGGGTGGGGAAGGCGTTCAAAGCCCCGGCCATCCGGTACCGGATCGTGTAGGTGTGGCGGTCGTGAATGGTGAGGTCGGGGTCGCCGATCCGGATGTTGAGGACCCCGCTCACCTCCTCGACCTCGAAGTCGTCGGGGGTCCCCGCCGAGCCCACCACGTCGATGTCGTCAACCTCGTAGACACGGTCGTAGCGGTCGTCGTAGGGCAGCCGGACGGGGATGTACCGGAAGATGCCGTGGCGCTCGGCCGGCCCGAAATCGTACACGATCCGCTCGGAGACGAGGATGTCACCGCTCGCCTCGATCTCGATCCGGACCGCGTAGTCGCGGATCCGCTCCCCGCCCTGGGCGCGGGCCGCCCCGGGGAGGCTCACCAGGGCCGCCAGGGCCGCCAGGGCGGCGGCCGCGAGCAGCCGGGCGACGGGGGTCCGGACTTTCACGGGCGAACTATCGGCCACTCGGCGGCGGAGGACAAGGGCGCTGGGTGTTACCCTTAGCCGGACTCCCGGGGGCGTAGCTCAGTGGTAGAGCGCTGCCTTCGCACGGCAGAGGTCGGGGGTTCGACTCCCCCCGCCTCCACAACCTCCGCGTTTCGATGCCGCTTAAGATGTTTCTGTGGCCGTGACCGTCCGCTCCACTCCTCGGATCGCCGTCGTCGGAATCGTTCTCTCCTTCGCGCTGGCGGTCGCCGTGGGAATTCTCCGCACGGTCAACGCCGAACCGGTCGAACGGGTCGCAGAGGTCGCTGGCAACGTCGCGTTCGCGGTGGTGTTCGCCGCGCCTGGGCTTCTCGCGCTCTTTGGCCTCAGGGATCGACCGTCGCTCCTGGTTGCTGCGGGTAGTCTCGACCTGGCGCTCGCGTACCTAACGCTAATCTCGCTCATCGGACTCGTCTTCATGGCCCCCGCAGTGATGTTCTTCGTTGCCGCGGGGCAGATGCGCGGGCCTGGAGGAAAGCTGTGGAGGTCGACCCTCGCCGTTCTGACCGCCGTGCTACTGGGCACGGCGGCGTTCTTCGTCTTGTTCGCACGAGAGGACCCGGTCTGCTGGGCAAGGAACCCAACCACGGGCGAATCATTCCGTCTGAACCCAAACAGGTTCGTCCATGGAGGGTCAATCTCGATGAACAGCCGTGACCTTCCGCCAGGTGCGACTGAGTCCGGATGTTCGAGCGACTCGATCGCGACCGGGGAAGCCATCGCCGGCGTCGCCGTCGTAGCCGCGATGCTCGTGGGGGCGTGGGTGCTTTCGAAACCACCCGAGCCGCTCGCCAAGGCTGTGCCTACGATTTCCTGACCCCGAAACGTTTTAGATGGACTGGGGTTTCAGTGCGTCAAGAAGCGAGAAACGGTTCACACATCCTCGCGCCACCTCCACAATTTGAGCGTTGTGTGAACCGAGCAACGAGGCGAACGGCTCCTCGTATTCGTGTCCGGCGCCGGGTGTGGCCCGGTGGTGTACTAGCCGAGCGCTGGCGCCGGTTGGTAGGCATCAGGGAGAGGTGTGCCGGTCTCCGGTGACTCCACCTCCACGATGTCCCCCCGCATCGGCGCCAGTAGGCCCAGGAGCTCGTCCTGCTCGGGCTGAGGGACCTGGAACTGGCCGAGCGTGGCGACAAGGTCTTCCACCAACGCGTCGAACTCACCCGCGGTGACGCCCATCCCGACGTGCGTGTCCCTCATGTCGCGGCCGGCGTAGGTGCATGGCCCGCCGGTTGCCTCGCACACTTGATCGACGAGCATCTTCTTGAGCCGAGGGACGTCGGTACGGGCGAACTTCTTGTTGATGCGATCGTCCCCCGCACAGCGAGCCACGAAGGCCTCGACCACCGACTCGATGGCGCTTTGGCCTCCCAGCCGCTCGAACAGTGTCCTTTCCACAACCATCACCCTCCGTCGCCAAGTTGCTTGCCCGGAACTGTAGGCGCGTATTCTCCGCCTGTCCAGGCGCGGAACGCCTGGGGCCGAGTCACCCGTACGATGCCCGAATCAGATGGGACGAACGAGCGGAGCTGGGAGCACGTGTTTAGGGGTTCGCGCACCGATCCTTCAAGACCACCGCGGTAGAAGCCAGGTTTGTCCAGGCCAGCGGCTACCTTTGGCTCCCGAGAAGGGTTTCAGACGCCCGTTGGTGCCCTAGAAATGGCGCTCGACAACACGTGAAGGGACGTTGCAGTCGAGTGGTCGTCGAGTTCTTAGAAAGCTGAGCGCCCGGAGGAGATCTGACCTCCGGAGGCCGGGTCCCATCCCTGCCGGACGGCCGCAGAGGTAAGTCGCGGTTCAGGGAAGCTTCAGTTCGTCAGGAATCATGACGCCGTCGATGACGTGGATCAGGCCGTTCGATGCCCGGATGTCCGCCTCGATCACAGTGGCCCCATCGGCCTTGATCTTCCCCTCCTCCACGCGGATTCTCACCGGGTAACCGTGCCCTCCAGCGGGCTCGGTCTTTCCTGGTCCCACTGCGTCGAGCGCCTTCAGCTCCGACGACGGCCACTGGCCGGCGACACTGTGGTGCTGGAGGAGAACGACCAGGGCCGATCTGCCCGGAGAAATCTTCCGGGCGCGAAAGCTCTGCACGGCCTGGCGGGTGAGGGCTTCGAACGCATCGTCCGTGGGCGCGAATACCGTGCCGTTGAACCGCTCGTCCGTCATGAAGCGCAGAAGGGCGGGAGCGTCGTCTCCCAGGAGCCCCAAGAGGGTTTCGAAGCGACCGTCGGCGGCGAGGGCGGCGGGGACGCTCCCCTCCGGGAAAGCCTCTGGACTCGCGTCGCCCCGAGACGATGCCGGGGTCAGGGCCGCCGACTCCCCGGTCCGGCCGGTTCCCCCATCGCAGGCCACGAGGAGGAACGCCAGAGTCACGGCGAGGACCAAGAGGACAGCCGTGGACCTCGTGGCTCTCTCTCCCTCAGCGGCCGTCCTCTTCGTCTCCTCCCCGTATCGACCTCTCGGCCGTCCGGAACTCGTGACTATAGGAGCAGGGTAGAGCAAGTCTTCTGCTGACCCTAGATCCGGAGGGGGGCCGGCCCACTTCCGGCCTTGGGGTTCGCGCACCTATCAGTCAGGACCACGAGCTCACAACCCCGTAATTCCCGGGGCGTTTCATCGAACAGCACGCCTCTGCTGCCGTCTGTCGCCTCCCCGAACGCCGAGCCGTTCATCGCGGTTGAGGCGCAAAGGGCGGAGATCCTAGACTCGCGGATGCCGATCTAGCAGGAGGTGCAGGGGACGATGACTGGCTTGGAGAGGAAGAGCTTCGAAGCTCCGGATGAGGTTCGAACCCCATACGAGAAGGGGCGAGTGGACGTCGTGAACACGGCGGAATGGCCCGTCAAGCGGGTCAACCTCGAGCCCGGGTGGAGATGGACCGAGCACACGCGCCCCGTCGTGGGAACCGACCTTTGTGAGGTCTTTCACGTCAAGTTCTTTCTGCACGGCCGGTTCGGTGTGCGCATGAAGGACGGAACGGAGATTGAGTTTGGCCCAGGGGAGATCGGAGTGATCGACCCCGGGCACGATGCATGGGTCGTTGGTGATGAACCCTGCGCTTTCGTCGACTTCGCTGAGGTCGTGAGAC
>JBOGVA010000014.1:0-21419 GCA_050692195.1 Actinomycetota bacterium
TCTCTGGATCTCACGTAGAGCAAGGCGGCCCGAGGATCGATCGTGGCCGTCGTGAGGAAGCCCGTGGGAACGGCGCCATCCATCTGCTGAACGCGCTCGATCGACAGCCAGTTGAACGAAGACACGAGCACCGGGCCGGAGAAGCCGACCTCGTCGAGGAGCCGGAGGACCTCCTCGGCCGCGGCCTCACGGGGAGAGTCGAAGGCGGGTTCACCAGGAAGATTCTTCACCTCCACATTCACACCGACCAGCCCGGAGAGTGCATGGAGGGCCTCTCGCAACGTGGGGACCTCCACCCGTGGCCCCCGGCCTCCAGAGGCGTCGAGCCGTTTGACCTCCGCCAGGGTGAGCTGATGGACCATTCCCGACCCGTCCGTGGTGGCCGATACGTCGAGGTCGTGCAGGACCACGGCGGCACCGTCCGCCGTCAGCCGGACGTCCAGCTCCACGAGGTCGGCGCCGGCTTCCACGGCACCCATGAAGGCCTCCAGGGTGTTCTCGGGGTAGTCGGCGGACGCCCCGCGATGGGCAACGATGAGGGGTCGATTTTGTCTGTCTATCTTGGCGGAAGGCATTGTGCGTGTCGCGGGGGCGTCAGTATAATCCGCCCCTTGCTCGGCTTGTTCCTGGACCTGGCCGGCAAGGTGACGGGGGGCGGAGCCATCCGGCTCACCTGACTGGTACCCGGGTGTCGCGGAGGGGGGCGGCCAATGGACTGGGTGCATCGAGCACGGTGCAAGGATGAGGACCCGGAGCTCTTCTTCCCCGTCGGCATCACGGGGCCCGCAGCCGCGCAGATCGCAGCGGCGAAGGCCATCTGCATGCAATGCGAGGTACGTTCCGCTTGTCTCGAATGGGCAATGGCCACCGCCCAGGAGGCCGGGGTCTGGGGAGGCCTCTCGGAGGAGGAGCGAAAGGCGCTTCGCCGGGCTCGGCGGCGAGGAGACCTCAGCCGGCTGGTTGCGGCGGGGTAAGCCGGGAGCTCGAACAGCTACCGACCACACTCTCGCAAACCGGCATTGCCGTTAGGCGCCTGACCAAACCAGTCGTCAAACCCTGCTCGAGGGGCACAGGTCGTTCACGGGGCAGACCTCGCATCTCGGTGTGGGCGCCTTACACACCTTCCGCCCGTGCTCGATCAAGACGTACGTCAAGTCGAACCAGTCCGTGCGCGGGAGGATCTCCATCAGATCCCGCTCGATCTTGTCCGGCGCTCTATTCGGGGTGAACCCCAGGCGCTGGCTGACCCGCCGAACATGGGTGTCCACGGCGACGCCCGCGTCGGGATCATTGCGATGCCGTTCTGGGTAAGCGTTGCCCTGGAGGATGTTCGCCGTCTTCCGGGCCACACCGGGAAGGGTGATCAGTTCGGCCATGGTCTGTGGCGCCTCTCCCCCGAACTCCCCCACGATCTTCTGGCAGGCACCCCGGATGGCCTTCGCCTTCTGGTTGAAGAAGCCCGTGGGCTTGATGTCGGCGGCCAGCTCTTCCTCGGGCACCCGCAGATAGTCCTCGGGCCGCCGATACTTGCGAAATAGCGTCTCGGTGACCTGGTTCACCCGCTCGTCCGTACACTGGGCCGAAAGGATCGTGGCCACGAGCATCTCGAGCGGATTAGTGAAGCGCAGCGCAACCTTGGCGTTCGGATAGGCCCTCTTCAGCCTTCTGATGATCTCCGGCGCCCGCTCCTCCAGCGGGCTCGTCCGGGTGAGGCGGGCCTTCGTCCTCTTGGCCATCTGCACCGCCGAGATCGGAGTCCTTGCGGAGCGAGCGGCGGCCTTCAGGCCACCTCCTCCGGTCGTCGAAGACCGCTCCTTACTTCTTGCGTCCCGTGGCCGTGAGCGCCTTGCGGTGCGCGCCGACGGTGACCGGGATCTTCCTGGCCGCCGAGAGCTCACCGGCCTTCGGGATGACGACCTCGAGGATCCCATTCTCGTAGGTCGCCTTGATGTCCTCGGCCTGGCCCAGACTGACCAATCCCGAAATATAGCCCACCCACACGCAGGCTGGTCAATTCGACGAACAGCAAAGTTGATGGTGACGTCAGCAGGTTGAACAGGCCGGCCTTGGCGGGGCCGGCACCTTGATCAGGTCTTTCTCTCCGCGAGGCGCTTCCCCCGGTAGTTCGGGAAGGTCAGGTCCGCATGTTGCCAGCAGGTG
The DNA here is from genome assembly GCA_050692195.1 of Actinomycetota bacterium. GTDB lineage: Bacteria > Actinomycetota > UBA4738 > UBA4738 > UBA4738 > JBOGVA01. The sequence continues at coordinate 2,161 of JBOGVA010000014.1, forward strand.
AAGCCCAGGTTGTAGATCGAGAGCCGTGTGTTGCATCCGGGAACCGAACAGACTCGCCCCTCGATGGTCGTGGGTGACGGGGGTGGAATCTTACCGGGACGGCTTCCCTTCATAAACGGCAACGGCGCCCGGGGGGGTGCGCCTCCTCCAACTAAAGTATTCGCGCCGTGAGAGCCTGCGGCTTCGGGCTTTAGGCCAAAGTTTTGTGGAGAATGCCTTAACTTCGCGCCTCGGACCCTGGCTCGGCCCTGATGGCCTCACGAATCCGCTCCAGCAGGTCCGCCGGCGTCTTGGAGTGGCACTTCGCCCTCACGATCTCCTTCAGCTTGTGCTGGAACTCGGCGCGGTCGAGGCACGGGCTGCAGGACGCCAGGTGGTCCGCCAGGCGCGCGGAACGGTGCGGATGGAGCTCCCCGTGCAGGTAGTGCTCGATCTCGCTCAAGACTTCGTCGCAGTTAATCTCGGACAAGGCCACGCTCCCGTACCACTTCCCACAACCCCTTCTCGAGGGCCTTTCTTCCGCGATGGAGGCGGGACATCACCGTCCCGATCGGCACCCCCGTGATCTCGGCGATCTCCTTGTAGCTGAACCCTTCCACGTCGGCCAGGAGCACCGAGATCCTGAACTGCTCCGGCAGCGACGACAGGGCTTCCTGAACGTCCTCGTCCGGCAGCGACTCGATCACGGATGTCTCGGCCGACGGCTCGGAGCCGTCCGCTGCCATCCTCGAGTACAGGTACCAGTCCTCGATCTCCTCGTCGGAGATCGTTTGGGGCTGGCGCTGCTTCTTCCGATAGCTGTTTATGAAGGTGTTCATCAGGATCCTGTACAGCCAGGCTTTGAGGTTGGTCCCCTCCGTGAACTGATGGAACGCACGATACGCGCGAAGGAAGGTCTCCTGAACCAGGTCCTCGGCATCGGCGGCGTTGCGGGTGAGGCGGTAGGCGGCCGAGTAAAGCCCCGAGAGCATCGGGAGGGCATCGGCCTCGAAGCGTCTCCGAAGATCGCGCTCGCTCGTCTCAGCCTTCAAGGTTCACCTCGAAGGGCATGGTACTGGCTTGTCGGCAAGGCAGGCTCCGGGCGCCACGCCTCCGGCTGGGCAACGCCCTTCGGGCAGGTCGGTGGGAAGATATAGGTTAGTAGGCTGATGGGCTTCGATCGATAACGAGAGGGACCACAACATGGCCAACGGCGACGGAAACCAGCGGCGCGGTCGCTGGCAGGGCTTCGACCTCGGCGGCAGCGGAGGCCAGACGGGCCGCAGCCCCTGGAGGTTCTCGCTTCTGTACGTGATCGGAGCCTTGGTCTTGCTGTTCTTGGTGCAGAGCCTTTTCGCCCAGGAGTCACAGACTTCGGATCTGAACACATTCTTCGGCCAACTCAGGAACGGGCGCATCGAGGAGGTGGCCATCTCCACCGATCGCATCTCCTGGGCGACGCAGGACGGCCGCCAGTTCACCGCCGTCCTTCCTCCCAACTACGACCCGACAGACCTGGTGACTCAGCTCACCGATCAGGGCGTCGAGGTGCGGGGCGAGCAACCCAGCGCGCTCACCTCGTTCTTGTTCCAGTGGATCCTGCCCTTCCTGCTGCTTGGGCTTCTCTGGGTCTTCCTGTTCCGCCGGATGGCCGGGGGCGGAGCGGCCAACGCCCTCAACCTCGGCCGGAACCGGGTGAAGATCTACGACCGCAAGGAGATGAAGACGACCTTCTCCGACGTCGCCGGGCTGGACGAGGCCGTCGAGGAGCTGAAGGAGATCGTCGAATTCCTGAGGACCCCCAAGAAGTACCAGCGGTTGGGGGGCCGGATCCCGAAGGGCGTCCTGTTGCTCGGTCCTCCGGGGTGCGGCAAGACTCTGCTGGCCCGGGCCGTGGCGGGCGAGGCGGCCGTCCCCTTCTTCTACATGTCGGGCTCGGAATTCGTCGAGATGTTCGTGGGGCTCGGCGCGGCGCGGGTCCGCGAGCTCTTCAACCAGGCCAAGGAGAAGGCTCCGTGCTTGGTGTTCCTCGATGAGCTGGACACGATCGGAAAGTCTCGGGCCGGCGCGCTGGGCGGCTCGTTCGGATCCCACGACGAGCGCGAGCAGACGCTCAACCAGCTCCTGGTGGAGATGGACGGCTTCGACACCTCCAAAGGGGTCATCATCATGGCGGCGACGAACCGGGCCGACGTCCTCGACCCGGCGCTGCTTCGTCCAGGACGATTCGACCGCCAGGTCGTCGTGGACCGGCCGGACCTTCGAGGCCGCGAGGCCATCCTCAAGGTGCACGCACGCGGGGTCGCGATCGACAGCAACGTCGACCTCCGGGTCCTGGCGGCTCGTACCCCCGGATTCACCGGCGCCGACCTGGCCAACGTGATCAACGAAGCGGCCCTGCTCGCGGCGAGGCGGGAGAAGAACGCCGTCGGCATGGAGGAGCTCGAGGAAGCGATCGATCGCGTGGTAGCCGGGCTCGAGCGCAAGAGCCGCGTGATCACCCCGAAGGAGAAGGTCCGCGTGGCCAGCCACGAGATGGGGCACGCTCTGGTCGCCCTCCGCGTGAAGAACATCGATCCCGTGCACCGAGTCACGATCGTTCCCCGCGGTGCGGCCGCGCTCGGCATCACCATGGTGCGACCGCTCGAGGACCGATACCTGCTCACCGAGCCGGAGCTGCGCGACCGGCTGGCCTTCGCCCTGGGCGGCCGGGCGGCAGAGGAGATCGTGTTCGGAGAGATCTCCACCGGCGCCCAGAACGACCTCCAGCAAGCCACGGAGATCTCCCGAGCCATGGTGGTGGAGTTCGGGATGAGCCCGAAGATCGGGCCGCTGTCGTTCGGCCGGAACGGGTTCCGGACCGCGGAGGGCCGGCCGCTCTTCCCTGGTGAACGCCCCGAGATGTCCGATCAGACCGCGCGGCTCGTGGACGAAGAAGTCGCTCGCCTGGTCAATGAGGCCCGAGACAGAGCTCGCGAGATCCTCCAGAAGGATCGGGCACTCCTCGACAAGCTCTCGCGGGTCCTCATCGAACGTGAGGTCATCGAGGGCGGCGACCTTCGGAAGTACGTGGACGGCGATTTGCCGATACCAACCGTTGAGGACCTGCGCCGGGAAGCCGAGCGTAAGGCGTCGGAGGACGGCCAGGAGCAAGAGGACAAGGTGCCCGCTAGCCCCGACATCATCGCCTCCGCCCCGCCCGAGCGGCGCCCGACCCAGGAGATCCCGGCCCGCCCCGACTGAGATCGGTCCTGGATAGGTCGGCGCGGCCCTCCGCGGAGCGACGCTCAGTTGACGGTTCCCATGCGGCGACGGGCGGAGTCCGCGCTGAAGCCCTAACATTCGGTTATGCGACGGCGGGCACGCCTCGGGCTCGGCTGGACGCTCATCGTCGTCGGGGCTTTCGACTTCCTTGCTCGGGCATCCATGGCCGGTATGGTCGGGTTCGTTGAGGGCGACTGGCAAGCAGCATCCGAGATGGGGCTGTGGGCTCTCCTCGGCCTCCTGGCGTTACTGGGTGGCCTGCGCATCGTGCGCAAACCTCAGTCAGGGAGACTAAGGACTTGATGAGACCTCCGTGGGGCCCGTTCTTGCGCAGTCAGAGGACTTCTTCGGGTGGTCTCCCTCGTGACGGCCGATGTACTTCCTCGGCCAGTGACGACCACGTTCAGTCGACGGGTTGGAGCGCGACGGACACTCGCACGGTCCCTTCGCCGTAGCGGTCGTCGATGGCCGTCCGAGTCTCCTCATCGAGCACGACGACCCCGACCTCGACCCGATTTCGTACCACGTCGACACCCGAGAACAGCACTTCTATGCCGAACTCTTCGGGTCCCGTTGCAGTGAGCTCGTCCTGGATCCGGAGGAGCTCGGACTCCGTGCGTTCGTACCGGACGACGCACAGCGGCCCTCCCCACACCTCGGCGAGCTGCTCCTGGTGGCGTCCGATGTCTCCGGTGAACGCAGCGTTGAGGACCACGTCGTTCGGTCCGTAGACATCCTCGCCGACAGGTGGACTCACGACCTTCATCCACCACCCCGCTGAGTCCGGCTGGCTGGTGGCGAGCGATCCCGCCGCATCGAGGTCATCCTCACTGGCCCGGCTGGGGTCCGTGGCCACCCACCCGCCCTCCGGCTCTGGGCAGGGGATCTCAACCGGTTCCCGAAGGGGGTCTTCGAACTGCCGAGGCGGTCCGACTTGCAGAATCGTGAACGATTCTCCGTCATATGTGCCCACGACGTGGTACTCCCCCCACGTAACGCCGGACAGGCGCTCCTCTCCCTGCACTTGGTCCCACTCCCAGTTGGTGATCCGCATCGTCCCGCACTGCGGTGGCAGGGACTCGGCGATCCCTCCGAGGCAGAGCATCGCCGGGCCATCGCTGGCCTGGAGGACCATGGCCGTCGCCTCGTACCGCTGCTCGTTGGGGGGTGGCGGCGAGCTACCGATCCCGGGGTCGGCTCCGCGCGGCTTCTGACCAAGTGATCGCTCGGCGCAGGCGGACACCACCAGCGCGAGGACGAGGACGCTAGGGAACAAGACTTTGCGCATGGTCATTGAGACGATACTTCGGCCCCGCTGGTTCCCGGGCTGTGTCGCACCAGGAGGTCGGTGCGGCCCCGCCATCTATCCAGGAAGTGATAGAAGTTCCGCTTCGATAGCCGGTCCCGTTCCTCCTCGGGCGTGTTCGACCACATCCGGTGCTCGTGGCGGGCCACCGGGACCGGGGTGACGATGGCCCGCAAGCCCATCGCCTTCACCTGAAAGGACAGCTCGACGTCGGCCATCCGGTAGAACTTGAACTTCTCGTCGAACAGCCGCCCGGCCAGAAGAAGTTCTCGGCGGAAAGCCATGAGGTATCCCTCCACGGCATCGACGTCCGGCCCCTTCGAGTCCTGGAACTCCCGAAGATCACCCGTCACGACCCCGAACGGACCGGCCAGCCCCACCGTGGGATCGTGGAGCGCCTCGACCAGGGGATCAAGGACGTCCCCGGTGGCCTCGATCGAACCATCGACCACCAGAACCACCGCACCGGCCGACCGGCGCAACCCGGCGTTGCGGGCGGTCGCCCAGCCCGCCTCGGGGACGACGTGGACGACGTCGGCGTCCCGGGGCCAGGTCGCGTTCGTCATCCCGGCGGCGTCCACCACCACGTGCTGCACTGAGCGGTCTCCCTGGTGCCGCCGGAACGAATCGATTCCCCGCACCACGTCCGGCGCCCACCCCTCCTCCAGCCACTGGACGCTCGCATCGAACGCCACCGGCCGGTCCAGCAGACTCGCCACCTCATCGGACCGGCGCACGAGGGGGGGCGTTGGCGGCGCCGCCCCCACGGAGGCCGGAGGCGCACGTGATTTCAACTCCGGGCCGCGGGGCGTGTCGGTCACGTCGAAGCCGGCATCGCGGATCCGATCCCTCAGCGAGTCGGCGGTGGAGAAGTCCCGTGCCCGGCGGGCCTGTTCCCGGCGCTCGGCGAGCCTTCTGATCTCCTCGGGGACTTCGCTCATCGGGACGCCTCGACCCGATCGAGGAACACCAGGACCGCTTGGTCGGCTGCCTCCGCCTGCTCCGAATGGTAGACGTGGCCGGCCCCCTCGAGCAGGACGAGTTCGGCACCTGGGATGCCCTCGGAGAGAAGCCGGGCGTTCTCCACAGAGATCAGCCGATCCTCCGTGCCGTGCAGCACCAGGGTGGGCCGGCCGATGAGGCCGAGCCGGTCCCAGGCATCCCAGGCCTGCACAGCCTCCCACTGCCGCCGTCCGGCATGGCCAGGCTGAGGGTTCTGGCTCCCCACCAGGATGTCCTCGGCCACGTGGTCGGGGTGCTCCTCAGCGAACTCCGTCGAGTACAGGGCAAGGTAGGGCTTGTCCTTGGGGACCTTGGCGCGGGCGCCCACGGGGACGAGCTGTGACGGGCCGGCGTGGCTAGCCGCCAGGACGAGTGACCGTACGCGGTCGGGGTGCGAAAGCGCGAGCTCCAGAGCCACCATCCCGCCGAAGGACTGGCCGTACAGGTGGGCGGCCTGAATTCCGAGATGATCGAGGAGCGCGATGGTGTCGTCCACGAAAGTTGCCATCGAAACCTTCTCATTGGGCTTGTCGGACAGGCCATTTCCGCGGAAGTCGTAAGCCACCACGCGGTACCGCCGGGCGAGATGCGGGATGTTCCTGCGCCAGCCGGGGATGTCGCCCCCCATCCCTTCGAGCAACACGAGAGCAGGGCCGTCCCCGGAGCCGTGCAGCTCGTAGTAGATCCGGCAGCCGTCTGAACGCTCGAGGAACGGCATCAGGACCGGGGCGCGAACGCCTCCACGATCGCTCGATGATTCCGTTCGAGCCTCTCCGGTGTCGCGCCGACCCAAGCTCCCCCCAGGATCACACGGTCGACGATGTCCTCGAAGGCGAAGATCATCTCCCGGCACTCCGCGGCGGTCCCGGCGACGGCGAGGGTGTCCACCATGGGGAGGGCCAGGTCGGCGAGCGCCGCGAGGTCTCCCTGGACGAACGCCCCGCGGATAGGTTCCAGTCGCTCCTCGAAGCCGTGGAAGGCCAGAACCGAACGATAGGTCCTGGTGGTCGCGTAGAACCCGACCTGTAACGCGGCCTCCCGTCGAGCGGCCTCTCGATCCTCCGATATCTGGAGAATGACCGAGGTGGAGACGTTCACGTCTCCCGGCGATCGCCCCGCCTCGACGGCCCCCCGCTGAACGGCCGGCCGCAGAACGTCCCGGATATACCCCGGGCTGGTCATGGGGTGCCCGAGCACCCCTTCGGCACACCTACCAGCGGTCTCGGCCATCACGGGATTGACCGCTGCGAGGTAGATCGGAAGCTGCCCCGGAGCTGGGCCGGCACCTGGGAAAGGCGGCATGGTTATCGAGTAGAACCGTCCCCTGTGTTCGATGGGCTTTCCGTCGAACGTCGCCAGGACCTCCCGGATCACCGCGACGGCTTCGGCGATCTTGGGAGCCGGGTGCTCGAACCCGATCCCGAAGCGCTGCTCGTTGACCCGTTTCACCTGGGTGCCGAGGCCGAGGATGAACCGTCCCCCCGACAGCTCGGCCAGGTCCCGGGCCGTCATGGCGATGATCGTGGGGCTCCGGGGAAAGGCCAGCGCGATGTTGGTGCCCACCTGCACCCGCGAGGTCGACATGCAGGCCACCGCCGCCTGGACGAACGCGGAGCGTGCGGTCTCCGCGCACCACACGCTCTCGAAGCCTGCGTCCTCAACCTCGCGGGCCAGCGCGCTCAACCGGCGCAGGTCCCCGCCGAGGGCGACCCCGAGCTCCATGACGCCGGAAGGCTACACCGGCGCACCCGAAAGGGGTCGGGAGAGCGCGGGGGGCTAGTGCGTGAGGTCCCTGGACGCTGCCCGAAGTCGGCGGGCCATCACCTTGAGCATCTTCGCGGCGATCGAGGGATTCTGTTCGATCAGCCGCTTGAAGACCCACGCGGTGATCCCCAGCGTGGTGATAGGGGTCTCGGCCCTCACCGTGGCCGTCCTCGGGCCCTGATCCAGCAGCGAGATCTCGCCGAAGAAGTCTCCGGGGCCGAGCCTGGCCCGCGCTCGATCGCCCACGGTCACCCGGGCGGTCCCGTCCACGATGAGAAAGAACCCCAGGCCGGAGTCGCCCTCGCGGGCGAGCACGGCCCCCTCCCGATGGCTGACCTCCTTCGCCGCCCGAGCGATGGCTTCCAGCTCCTTCTTGCTCAGGTCCTGGAAGATGGGTACCTGGGACAGAAGCTTGGTCCGATCTCTGCTGGCCACCTCGCGTCCTTTCCCTCAGGCGGCTTTCGCCGGGGATTCTATCCCGGCAGGCCCCACGGCCACCCACACACTACGGGCTCGATCATCCGCCCGGCCCGTGGCCTCCGTTTGCCATCGCAAGAGAGCGGTGCCAGGGTGAGGCTTTGGGACTTCACGACGTGACGCCCTCAGCTGACACCCGAGCGCAGCCATCGCGCCACGGCGTCGGCAACGAGTTGCACGGCGATGGCGGTGAGCAGAAGCCCCATGATCCGGGTGAGGAAATGGATGGCGCTCGGGCGAAGGAGCCGAGACAGGGTGGCGGCGAATCGCAGCCCCGCCAGCACGACGAGGAGCGCGAGCGCGGCTCCTGCCACGACGGCCAGTCGCTCCGGGACGTCTGGATGCTGGCGCGTGAGAACGATGGTGGCGACGATGGCTCCGGGCCCCGCCAGGAACGGCGTTCCGAGGGGCACGAGGGCGATGCTCGCGTCCTCGGGCACCTTGACCAGAGTGTCGGCGCCGCGCATCATGTCGAGCGCGACCAGGAACAACAGCACGCCCCCCGCCACCATCAGGCTCTCCAGGCTGATCGACAGGTATCGGATCAACGCGTCGCCGAAGGCGGCGAAGCCGGCCAGGATGGCCCCCGCGACCAGAATGGCCGTGTAGGCAGCGCGGCTCCGGGCCCTGGGCTCGTGGTCATGGGTGAGAGCCAGGAACAGCGGGATGTTCCCGAGCGGGTCCAGGATCACGAGGAGCGTCACGAACGACTGGCCGAACGTTCGCCAGCTCATCGGGGCATCGTAACGGACCGGTCGCATCCAACCCTTCGGCACAGGGTGTCCATCCCGCTTCTTCCAGCGGGGGAGCTCTTCACGGCACCCTGGCCGGGCCCGGGAAACAGCGATGGCCCCGTGGACTCCGGAGAGTTTGTCACGCTTGATGCGACGGTCCGCCGAGAGGCCTCCGCGGGCGATCACCGCGACAGAGAGTCCCCGCGCACTCCTCCGCCCGAGCGCCGTCCACCCTGAGTCGTATCCGGATCACGGTATGGCCCGGATCCCGACTTCGTCCAGATGGAGGAGGAGGTCGGCCGGGTCTTCGTACACCCGGTACGCGCCGGCCCGCTCCAGCTCGTCCTGGCCGTATCCGCCGGACAACAGACCGACTCCGAGAGCCCGGGCGCGACGCGCCGCCAGGAGGTCCCACACGCTGTCCCCCACCACCACCGACTCGGTGATGTCCACGCCCAGGCGTTCCGCCGCGACCAGGAACAGGTCAGGGTCTGGCTTGGCGTGGTCGACCTGGTCGCGAGTCACGATCGGGACGCCCTCGGGAACTCCCAGGAGGTCGAGGGCGGTGCCAGCGCTCTCCTGATAGCCGCTGGTGGCGATGGTCCACGGCACGCTGCGCTCTGAGAGATACGCGAGGAGATCACGCGCTCCGGGGAGAGGCCGCAGATGAGCCGCCCGGAGCCGGTACGCGGCCCCATGCAACTCGCGGAGGCGGCCGGCTTCCTCGGCGGTGAGCACGCGTCCGGTCTCGCGCACGAGAGCATTGGCGAGCAGCCCGCCGCTCATGCCTATCTTCCGATGGATCCTCCACACGGAGATCTCGATGCCCATCTGGTCAAGTGCGTCCCGCCATGCCAAGACGTGCTCGTAGACGCTATCGACCAGTGTGCCGTCGAGATCGAACAGGAACGCCTGATTCCTCTGCATCGCACCCTCCGCATCGATGACCACCCGACTATCCCAGGCCGGACAACCACCGGGATCGAGCCAAGAGCTAATGCGGAATGTGAGGACCGGTAATGGTCTCCAGGCCGGAGGCGACGTTGCGAAGCTGCGTCTCGCTGAGCCGGCCGGTGAAGTGCTCTCTGATGCCCCGCAGGTGCGTTCGCGCCGCCCTCCTCAGCTCCCTCAATCCGTCCTCGGTGAGGCGCGCAAGCGCCACCCGAGCGTCGTCGGGATGGGGCCGCCGTTGGACGAATCGCTTGGCGACCAGCCGGTCGACGAGCCGCGTCACACCGCTGGGTGACAACATCACCCTCTGGGCCAGGTCGGTCATGCGCAGCGACCGGCTGGGGGCGCGGGCCAGACGGAGCAGGACGTCATATGCCGCAAGCGGGAGGTCGTGCTCGTCGCGGAGCTCCCGATCGAGCGTTCGGATGACCTGGTGATGGGCATGGAGAAGCGCCTGCCAGGCGCGCATCTCCATGTCGCTGAGCCTGCTGCGAATCATGCCGGAAGCGTAGCAGATGGAAAGTTGCATGCGCAAGTATCAGGTGCTATTGTTTGTGCGCACAAATAGCTTGGCCCGTTGCGCGATCGAGAGGCGGTTCGGATGGAGCAGGCCACGCCAGCGAGAACGAAGGTGCCCCGGCTTTCACGGGCCGAGGCCGCCTCCCCGTGGCCACTTTGGGCCAGATTCCTGCAGCTCCTGGGTGGGTTGTTCCTCTACGGAACCAGCCTAGCGCTGCTCGTCCGAAGCGACCTCGGACTGGATCCATGGGACGTGTTCCATCAGGGCCTGTCCCGGCAGACCAACCTGGCGATCGGCACGTGGTCCATCCTCGTCGGCGCAGTCGTGCTGCTCCTCTGGGTGCCTCTGCGCCAGAGGCCCGGGATCGGGACCGTGTGCAACGTCGTGCTGGTCGGCGTTTCGCTCAATGCGGTGCTGGAGATCGTCCCGGTAACCCACGACATCGCCATTCGGTGGGTCTACCTTCTCAGCGGGATCGTCCTCTGCGGCATGGCGACGGGCGCGTACATCGGGGCGGCGCTCGGACCGGGGCCGCGGGACGGACTGATGGTCGGGCTGGCCAACCGTGGCCACTCCCTGCGCGTGGTACGCACGGCCATCGAGCTGGCGGTGCTTGGCACGGGATTCCTTCTGGGCGGCACGGTGGGCATCGGCACCCTGCTCTACGCCGTGGGCATCGGTCCGATCGTCCACCTCACGATTCCGGTCTTCTCTCGCGGGCGATTCGCCCATGGACGGAGAGAGGAACTCGCATGCGCCTCGGACTGAAGGTCAATCAGCACCAACTGGACTGGCCGGAGCTGTTGTCTCGCGTTCGCTATGCGGAGGAGCACGGCTTCGACGGCGCCTGGCTCTTCGACCACTTAAAGCCGCAGGAGGGTGATCCCGCTGGCCCCTGCATGGAGGGGTGGACGCTCCTGGCCGCCCTCGCTGCGTCCACCGAGCGGATACGCCTGGGAGTGATGGTCACCGGGGTCACGTTCCGGCATCCATCGATCCTCGCGGTGGAGGCCGTGACCGTCGATCACGTCTCCTCCGGCCGCGTGGAGCTCGCCATCGGTGCAGCCTCGTTCGAGGAAGAGCATCGGGAGCTGGGAATCGCCTTCCCGGGGGCCCGGGAGCGGACCGAGCGGTTGGAGGAGGCCGTACAGCTCATGCGCTTGCTCATGACCAAGGATGCTGCGAGCTTCGATGGCCGGCACTACCGGCTCGACCAGGCTACGTACCGTCCCCGGCCAGTGCAGCAGCCTCATCCGCCCATCTGGATCGGCGCGAGCGGTGATCGGCTGACCATCCCCATCGTCGCGCGGCAGGCGGACGCGTGGCACTGCTTTGGCTCGTTCGAGGAACTCCCTGGGAAGACCCGCATCCTGGAGGAGCATGCGGCGAGGGCTGGGCGAGACCCGTCCGGCATCGCCAGGGCGACGAACCTGTCGATCTCGGAGCCGTGGGACGAGGTGGCCGAGCGTGCCGAGGCCCTTCGCCAACTCGGGTTCACGTATCTCGTGGTCCGGTGGCCCAACGAGGGTAGGGAGCGCCTCGACGAGTTCGTACAGAAGGTGATGCCCGGCCTCACGGGATAGCTGGTGGCGATCGTCTCAACGAGAGAACCCGCAGGCACATGACCTGCGGGTTCCGTTCGTCGCGGGGACAGGATTTGAACCTGTGACCTCTGGGTTATGAGCCCAGCGAGCTACCGGACTGCTCCACCCCGCAGATCGATGCTACCAGCGGAACCCGAGAGCCGCCAATCTGGCCGCTCCCTGACCACGTCCCGAGGCCGCTTGTCTCCCCTGAGACCCCAGGAATCGAGGGTGGCGGAGCTGCCCGTCCCGAAGTAGTAGAAGACGGGCCACCCCGGTCCGGCGAGCCCGATCCGGGACGGCATTCCCGAGGCGGAAGGCCAGGCAACGCTCCCCGTCGAGCTTGCGCTCGAAGATCCATCCAGGGTCGGAGAAATGCCGGTCCGTGAGCGTCGCCAGCATCGGTTGAGCCACTCCCGTTGGCGCCCGGCTTTCAGCCGGGCCCTCGCTCCGTCCGGGAGACCGCTCAACGGGTCACGCGTCAACTTCTTCCGCCACCTGTTCGATGGTTCCGAGCGCACGAGCGTAATCCTCCGACCACGGATTCTCTTCCATCGCCCCGCAGGAATAGACTCGACTTCAGCCCCTGGCAGGTGACTTCGCCGGCGAAGGAGGAAGAGATGGCCGAGTCCCACGATCACGATTCCCTGGTGCATGCCCATGGGCACGTCCATGTGACCCACTACCACCGGCCAGAGGAGGAGGTCACCCACCTCGTCGCGACTCACGGCCACGAGCACAACCATCCGGCCGTCTCTCACGCCCACGAGCCCCACGAGGACCCTGAGAAGGAGCACGAGCGAGAGGCACACATCCACGACCACGCCAGTCCAGCGACATCCCCTGCCTAGCCCCATCTGTCATCCGCCGTGAGCCGGGACCCCAGTTCCTTCCTCTCGACCGATCAGCCGGTCGCCACCCTCGACGACTACCTGGACGCCGGAGGTGGCGGAGCGTTGGCCGTCGCCATGAAGCGCCAGCCAGAAGAGGTCGTGGAGGAGATCCGCCGATCGGGACTTCGGGGACGGGGCGGAGCGGGGTTTCCCACAGGCATCAAGTGGCGAACCGTCCGGGAGGATCCCTGTCCCACCAAGTACGTGGTGTGCAACGCGGCCGAGGGGGAGCCCGGCACGTTCAAGGACCGGTGGCTCCTACGGATGAACCCGTACCAGGTGCTCGAGGGGTTGGCGATCGCGGCGCACGCGGTGGGCGCCGGCAAGGCTTTCATCGGAATCAAGGCAGAGTTCGAAAGGGAGACCGTCGGTCTGGGAGGGGCCATGGAGGAAATGGCCGCCCGGGACCTGCTCGGCACGATCCCCATGGAATTGGTGACGGGACCGGACGAGTACCTGTTCGGGGAGGAGAAGGCCCTCCTCGAGGTCATCGAGGGGAACCCTCCCCTCCCGAGGATCGTCCCGCCGTTCATGGAAGGGCTTTTTCGAGAGCCGGGATCCCCCAACCCGACCGTGGTGAACAACGTGGAGACCCTGGCCAACGTTCCCCACATCGTCGGCAAAGGCGCCGACTGGTTTCGCTCGCTGGGCACCGACGGATCGCCCGGGACTATGGTGTTCACCCTGTCCGGTGACGTCCGCCATCCCGGCCTGTACGAGCTCCCGCTCGGTTACTCCCTGCGCGACCTCGTGTACGCGGTGGGGGGAGGTCCGCCTCCGGACCGAAAGCTGAAGGCGATCTTCCCGGGGGCGTCCAGCACGGTGCTCCTGCCGGAACAGCTCGATACCCCGCTCGACTTCGACGCCATGAAGGCGGTGGGCTCCGGGCTGGGATCCGGTGGGTTCGTCGTCTACGACGAGTCGGCCTGCATCGTGCGAGTCACCCACGCCTTCTCCCGGTTCCTGTACGTCGAGTCGTGCGCCCAGTGCCCTGCCTGCAAGCATGGGACCGGCCAGATCACCGAGTTCCTGGAGCGGATCGACAAGGGCAAAGGCTCCGACCTGGATGTCGAGACCATCCTGGCCCGGTGCCTCACGGTCACCGACGGGCAGCGGTGCGCCCTCCCAACGGGCGAGACGCTCCTCGTGCAAAGCGCGGTCCAGGTCTTCGGCCATGAGTTTGTCGAGCACTTCGGGAAGGGCTGTCCCCGGCCACGGGACATCGCGATCCCGAAGATCGTCGATTTCGACGAGGCGGCAGGCGGGTTCGTCTACGACGAGCGGTACCGGCGGAAGCAGCCCGACTGGACGTACGCCTAGGGCGACGGCGACGGCGAGGGTTGAGGTGAGCCCCCGGCCAGCTCGTTCGCCTGCTGGATGAGCGCCTGAGCAGCCTCGATCTCACGCTGATAGCCGGCCAGATCCCCCTGCCGCAGCAGGTTCTCCGCCGCCTCGAAGTGCTCCAAGGCCTCGGCGATCAGTTCGGCGACGTCGCCGGGGGGAGGCGGTTCGCCGTCCTCATCCGGAGGAGGCTCCTCGCCGAGGGATGCGGCCAGCGCCTCTTCGAGTGTGGTCCCCAACGCCACCGTGGCTCCGTTGACGATCACCACTAGCTTCAGCTCCGGGATCGCGTTCTCCTGATCGGAGATCACGAAGACCGGCTGGACGTACAGGAAGGCATCTTCTATCGGCACGATGAAGAGATTGCCGAACTGCACCCGTGACCCCCGCTGGCCCAGGAGCGTTCGTTCCCGGGCGAAGTCCGGGTCCTGGTTGACTCGGGCGAAGACCTGCTGCGGGCCGTCCGGGGGGTCTCCGCTCGGAAATTCGAAGGCCGCCAGCTCACCATAGGTGTCCGGGTCGGACCTGGCCGCGACATAGGCGATCATGTTGGGCCGGTCGAAGGGGGTGAACGGGAGGAACAGGACGAACTCCTCCTCGGTCTCCCCGGGGAGCTTGATCAGCACGTAGTAGGGGCGGAGCTTCTCGGGCGTGGCTCCGGTGGTGGGGTCGTTCGGGATCGCCCAGAAGTTCTCCTTGCTATAGAAAGTCCGCGGCAGCGTGACGTGGTAGTTGGCGAACTGCATGGCCTGGACCTGAAGGAGGTTCTCCGGATAGCGGAAGTGTTCCACGAGCGACGCCGGAGGGGGCTCGGTGGCGAAGAGATCGGGAAAGGCGGTCCTCCAGACCCGGATCAAGGGGTCCCCGGGATCGACGACGTAGAAACGGACGGTGCCGTCGTAGGCATCAACCACGGCCTTCACGGAGTTCCGCATGTAGTTGACCCGGCCGTTGAGGTCCCCGTTCGTGGCCTCATCAAGATCAACGCGCTCTGAGTAGGGATACAGATCCGTGGTCGTATATGCATCCAGGATGAACACAAGACGACCATCGATGATGGCCGCGTACGGATCGTGGTCGTACGTGAGGAACGGTGCGGCCTTCCTGACCCTTTCCACGACGTCCCGGTTGATCAGGATCTTGCTCTCGCCGTTGATCAGCCCAGAGATCAACAGGTTGACGTCGCGGTAGCGGTACGCGAACACGAGCCGCCGGAAATACCCCCCCATGGGGATGCCTCCCTCGCCCGAGTACGTCGTCTCCACCACATCCTGCCCGCCCGAGGCCGGGTAGTTCAGCTCGTTCATCCCGGTCCCCACCACCACGTAGGGTACGTCGGAGAGCTCGCCGTAATAGACCTGGGCACCCTTGTCGGGGTCGAGGTCGATCCCCGCATCGGCCGGGGGAGGGATGTCCGCCAGCTCGAAAACCGGCTGGCCTTCGGGTGTAACGATGTTGACGGGGCTGGCCACCGCGCCGTACCCGTGCGTATAGAAGAGGTGGCGATTCTGCCAGGTGGACCCTCCCCCTGGGATGCCGTCCTGGCTCACCTCTCGGGCGGAGATCATGACCACCCGGCGCTCGCCGTCTATCTCGTACCGGTCGACGTCGACATCTTCAAACTCGTAATAGGGCTGGATCCGCTGGAGGGTATCGTAGGTCACCTGGAGGATCGCTGGGTCCCACAGCCGGACGTTGTCGATCGTGGGCTGGTTCGCGGACACGTCTTCCGCGGTTACCTCGCTTGCCACCGAGGTGTTGCTCACCTCGATCCGGTCCAGCCCATGGGCTTGCCGCGTGGCCGTGATGTTTCGCTCGATGTATTCCTCCTCCCGCTGGAACTCCTGCGGGTCCACCGAGAACCGCTGGACGACTGCCGGCACGATCGCTCCGGCCACGATCGAGGTGAGAGCCAGCAGGCCGATGCCGATGACCGGGAGCGCCCATCCTCGGAACCGGATGTTGACCAGGAAGAGCAACGCGCAGGCGATGGCGATGAACACCAGCAGGGTCAGCGCCGGAAGCTGCGCCGCGACGTCCGTGTACGAGGCCCCCGTCACCACTCCGCGGGGTGACACCATGAGGTCGAACCTGCCGAGCCAGTAGCCCCACGCCTTCACCAGCACGATCAGTCCCAGCAACACCGAGAGGTGCGCCTTGACCTGTGGCGTCACCTTCTCTCCGACTGCCTGGAGCCTGATGCCCCCAGTGGCGTAGTGGGCGCCGGCCGTGAGCAGCGTGATCCCGACGAGGGCGGAGAACAGCCACCCCTGAACGAACTGTTGGAAGGGAAGGATGAAGATGTAGAAGGAAGGATCCCTTCCGAACTGGGGATCGAGGAACTCGGTCCCGAAGTTCCCATCCGTCCCTGCGGCACGCCACAGCAGGAACGGCTCCCACTGGGCGGAGGCCGCGATCCCCACGAGGATGGCGATGAACGCGGCGAAGGCCGGGATCAGGAACCGGAGGTACGGGTCGAGCGCCACCCGGTAGCGCTCGATCATCTCCTGTTCAGGAGAGAACGGGCGGTACCGGGGGGTCAGCCGCCGCACGATGAACAGGTTCGCCGTCAGCAGGAGGAAGAACAGGAACCCGAACACCAGCCCCAGGAACACCCGGGACCAGAAGACGCTCCAGAACACTCTGGAGAAGCGGACCTCGCGGAACCACAGCAGGTCGATGTAGAAGCCGGCGAGACCGGAGAGCACGATACTCAGGAAGACGATGGCGCCGACGACGAAGAACAGCCATCGCCGTCGCACGCTTACTCCTGCCTGCGACATCTACCTCGACTTCCGCGACGAGGACACGAGGCTAGGGATGACTCTCGAGGTATTCCACCGCCTGGATGAACGTCGAGACCGGGACGACGATCATCTCTTCGGCGACCGAACGTGCACTCTGCGCATTGGCCACCGGCACGAAGAAGACGATCGCCCCGGCCCGCTCCGCAGCCACCACCTTCTCCTGTACCCCCCCGATGGGCCTGACCCGCCCGTCTATGGTGATCCCCCCGGTGCCCGCGATCACCCTTCCGCCGGTCAGGTCTCCCGGCGTGAGCAGCTCGACGATGGCGAGCGTCCACATGAGACCCGCGGAGGGACCACCGATGTCACCGCTGTCGATCGTAACCGGGAAGGGAAAATTATGCACCGACGTGATCCCGATCACAGGGTAGTCGATCCCCGAGACCCGGGCCGGGCGGATCTGCACGCGGTGAACCTCGCCCCCGGCCTCGACCCGGAAAGTCAGCGTGCGACTCACCCCGGCCGCCCGGATCCTGGCGCCAAGGTCATCCGGTTCGTCGACGCTCTCGCCGTTCACTGCAAGGATGACGTCTCCAGCGAAGAGCTTCCCGTCTGCCGGCGCACCCTCCACAACGCTCTCTACCAGGACGCCCCTCCCGTGGCTCTCGGGGTATCCCGCATACTCGGTTAGCGCCGCCACCGCCGCGTCGATCTTGCTCGTGTCCATCTGCGAGCGCGCTCTCTGCGCCTCTTCCTCGCGCGTCTCCCCGGGGGCCAGCACGTCCCGTTCGGGCACCACGGACTTCGCTGGATCGATCCATGCGTCCAGCGCGTCGTACACGTTGGCCTGCCGGAGGTTCACCGCGGTCAGGAGCAAGCGGCCCTCGAACGGATACACTCTCCGGTCTTCGATTTGTATGAGTGGCTGGATGTCCCGCGCCGGTCCGGGGCTGATCACGTAGTAGGGGATCCGAACCATATACAGAATGAGGGCCAGGACTCCGACGGGGATGAGGAACGCGAGCTTGGCGAGATGGCGCCGGCGGGGCCGCTCGACGGGGAAAGGGCCTTCAAGCTCGGAGGGGCGCTCAACCATGACGGCCGCTCCTCACGAACGCAGACCGGTAGTCCGGCAGATGGTCAAGCAGCCGGCCCGCGCCCAGGACCACCGTGGCGAGCGGCTGCTCCGTGAGGTGCACGGGCACTTCGCACTCCTGGGCCAGTCGCATGTCGAGTCCGCGGAGCATGGCCCCTCCCCCGACAAGGAACAACCCCGTGTCGAGCACGTCATGGGCCAGCTCGGGCGGGCTCTCGGACAAGCAAAGCCGGGTGGCCTCGACGACCGTTCGAACGGTCTCGCCCAGCACCTCTCTGATCTCGTCCGGGGATATCGTGACCGTCCTGGGGAGGCCGGAGGAGAGCTCCCGGCCCCGGACCTCGGTGCGCTCCGCACTCGCCGCCGGGTACGCGGATCCCAGCTCGACCTTGATTCGCTCCGCCGCCATCTCCCCGATGGCCACTCCGTGGCGGCGTCGAACGTGGTGCTGGATGGCCGCATCCATGTCGAATCCTCCGAGCCGGAGAGCCTTGCCCGTCACCACGCCGCCCAGGGCGACCATCGCCATCTCGGACGTCCCACCGCCCACGTCCACCACGAAGTTCCCGATGGGATCCTGGATGGGGAGGCCGGCTCCGATCGCCGCGGCCAGCGGCTCGTCCACCAGCGCCACCGAGCGAGCGCCGCCCGTGGTGAGCGCCTCCTCCACGGCCCGGCGCTCCACGGGGGTGAGGGAGGACGCGACGCTCACGAGGATCCTGGGCTTGGGGAACCGCCCGACCCCGGCCGCTCGCAGGATCCTGCGGATCATCTGCCGTGTGACGTCGAAGTCCGTTATGGCTCCCCGCTGGAGCGGACGGACGGCCACGACTTCGGACGGCGTCCGGGCGACGATCTCCCACGCCTCGCGCCCGATGGCCATGACCTGCCCGGTCCGGGAGTTCAGAGCCACGACGGTGGGCTCGTCGAAGACGATGCCCCTACCCTGCTGATACACGAGGGTGTTGGCCGATCCAAGGTCGATGGCCAGATCGCGGCTGCTCATCGCCTCCTTCGTCTCATGACGGGTCTCCTCCTCCCCACAGCCCCGAGCCCTACGGGCCCATCACCCAGTGAGCCGCCCCGCTCCTCAGGCTCTCCTTCTTCCAGATCGGCACCTCCTGCTTGAGCCGGTCGATCCCATGACGGGCGGCCTCGAACGCTTCGGTCCGGTGGGGGGCCGAGCAGCACACCAACACCGAGATCTCGCCGACGTCCAGGTGCCCCGTGCGGTGCAGGATGGCCACCTTACAAACCGGCCACCGTTCGAACACTTCCTGCCCAATGGCTTCCATCCGGGCGATCGCCCGCTGGTCCCACGCCTCGTAGTCAAGCCCGGTGACCTCGCCTCCTGCTGAGTGGTCGCGAACGGTCCCCACGAACAGCACGGCGGCGCCCGCTCCCGGATCCTGCACGTAGGCCAGGGCCTCTGCTGAGTCCAAGACCGAGTCTGTGAGCCGGACGACCAAGTCTTCCCGCACGGAGCCCGATTCTAGCCAGGCTGCTACCCCCCTGGACCCCACTTTGGTCCGTCGGCGATCCGCCTTCGGCGGACCGCTCGCCGCCAGGGGGTGCGCATCCGCTTCGCGGAGTGCTACCCCC
>JBOGVA010000015.1:0-44126 GCA_050692195.1 Actinomycetota bacterium
CCTGGAGGAGTCGTTCGAGAAGGTCGAGGTCGACGTGGTTGGATCGACCGCGAACTTCACCGCCACGAGACCACGCTCGACGTAACCCTCCAATAGAGTTGCGCCGTGCTGCTGGACGCGGACACCCGGCATGACCCCCTTTGACCTCGGCACGAACGTCGAGACGCTCGCGGAGCAGATAAGGCGGTGGCACTCGCCGTCCGGAAGAGCCCCAGGGCGCCGGGGAGAGATTGGGGAGCCATCGCGGAGGGCCGGCGTTCAGGATGACGTCATGAGCGGAGGCTGCCTGATTCGGCGTCTTCCCCAGCGCACAGCGATGCAGGCTGTTGTGGCCGAGATTAGGGTCCGGGACCGCACGCACATCAAGCCGGTCTTCCGGGTACCAATTTTTCGACCACCGTATAGATCGGTGCCCCCGGGGCGAACCGAATGAAGGGGGAGACGCTGCGGCCGGTGCATTCGTCGAGGTCAGGGCAACGTACTCGGTCCCCGGGCCGAGGCGGAAGAACAATTGATGCTCCCCGATGCGCAGGAGGGGTTTGTCCTGGGTGGGGGAGACCACACAGATCTGGGCAGGCCGATCCAATAGGCCATCACGTTGTTCGAATTCCGAACCGCGGAGGCGGACCGATGGGCGTACGAACCTGAACAATAGGGCAGCAGCATCTGGGTGGCTCCGCGTTCGTGGGGTCGTGTCCGGTGAACCTAGACCCCAAGCAGGCTTCCGACGGTGGTTTTCGACCTTCACGAGACTCCGTATCGGCGGCCCTACCGGACGTCCACAGAACAGATCGACGGCAGCTTCCACTGGAACGGTTTCGACCATCTGGTTGAGGCACGCTGGCGGCGAACTCCTCCAACGAAGGCAGGGCTGGCTTCGTTCAAAACCTCTCCGTCTCAGGCCTCGCTCGGCTCGAGTGCGAGCGGCTACGCGGTGCCGGGCTGACGAACCATCTCCGGCTCCCGCCGGCCCCACATCGTCGCGGCGATCGGCCACAGCGCCACGAGGGCCGCTGCGCCGTGGACGTAGAACTGCACCACGCCGAGAGGCACGAACCTCGCGATCGCCAGGACGATGAGCGAGGTCACCACCACCCAGGCCGTCCCCCTGCTCATCACGCCGCTCGCCAGGATGGCGCGGGCGAAGCCGATGGCCCCGACGGCGAAGAACACCCCACCGCTCACCAGCAGAGGGATGAAGTAGGGGAACAGGGCCTCCTGGGTCGCAGCGACGTCGCCCCCAGTCTCGGCGGCGGCGTAGGGGGCGAACTCCAACCCCGGGAGGATCGCGAAGATGGCGCTGCCGAGCACGGCGAAGGGCAGCGCCCATCCGCTCCAACGGTGCTCTCCCGCGTCGCGCAGGTAGCTCCGGATCGGGACGAACGCGGTGGCGAGGAGCGTGGCTCCCACGGCGAACACGAAGTGTGCGACGGCCCAGCGGGTCGGCTGGGCGACCACGGCATCTGCGATCGCCTCCGCATCCGGCACGAAGGGGAGGAACGGATGCATGACGAGCCCTGCTGCCGCCACCAATGGAGCCACGGCGACGAGCGCCGCTCCCCATCGCGCGCTGCTCTCGGTCTGGGTCATGGTGTCACTCCTTTCTCCCGACCGGTTTCCAGCGAGCACGTTGCTTCTTCCACCGTAGCACCGTAGGGAGCGCGGGGAATCGGGAGTTCTCCCCATGCGAGAGCCCAGCGGGAGTCCCCATGGCGCACCGCGCCAATCTCGGGCAGGTCACGCGCATGCACGTGGCTGATCCGACGCTGGAACTTCCCGGGTGGAACAGACTGTCCGAAGAGTTCCTCGATCACCTTTTCGATTTCCGACCTTTGGCTTCGGACCACGCTCATGGCTTAGAGGACTCCGAACCCCTTGCGCCTTGGCAGCAACCCGATGGGGCCACGGCTTGTTCGTCAGAGCTGCAAGGGGATCGAAAGCTCTCCTCGCTCGCCCCGGCCATCGACCTCCCCGGGCGGGTGCCACCAGATCTCGACGAGGTCACCGTCAGGCGTTCAGTTCTTCGATGAAGGACCTGAGATCAGACGCAAAACGCTCGGGCTCCTCCCAGTGGAGGAAGTGTCCGGCCCCACCATAGACGTGGAGTCGAGGGGTACTGCCACATCATCGAGGACTACGCGCATCGCTCCACCGCCTCCAGAGGTTAGGGGGGCCTCCTCGCTGATCCTCCATAGAAGGTTGAGAAAACAGGTGCCTTGAGGGCAGGCTGGCTCACGATGGCCCTCGTGCGGCCCGCTCGGGAGCCGTACGATCCTCGGAAGGACCGCTTTACGCGGACACCGACGAATCGGCGGTCGGCGTGCGCGAAGGAGCGACTCTGGCGGGACGCACACCGATGATGAGCAGGTAGGCGATCATCCAGAACTCGCCCACAGTTGCAGGGACTGTGAGTCCTCCCGCCAAGACGTCGGCATCCGGGATGAGGTGACTGGTGTAGGCGCTGAGGATGTATCCCAAGCCCCCGGCGATGAGGATCCACCCGAGGGGACGCGGCATGAAACCGGAGCGCAGTACGAGCCATCCCATGGGAATGAGCCACAGTCCGAAGAAGAGACCGCCGAGGCCCCATGCAGCGGTGTTGAGGTCGTACAGCAGGAGCGCGGTGGCGGCCGCGCTCGGGGCAACACCGTCGAGCGCCACCTCCAGCGCAGTGGCAGAGAAAGCTGTGGCGACGAGGACCGCAGCCGCGTTCATGAACCCGAAGGCCGCCAATGAGCCGGCGGCGAACGTGTCCACGTCCCGGAACAACTTGAAGAAGTACAAGGCGGCCAGGGACTGAGTGAGAACGACGGTGAGGTCGGCCGCGATGCCTAGACGCGCCAGGCCCTCGCGCTCGATGAGGTTCATGGCGGTGGCGGCGGCGTCGCCCGGCTCGAATAGCTGCGAACGGATCAGCAGGAACCCGAGGACACCGGAGATGGCGAGCCCAAGATAGGGGATACCTGCCAGGCGGGCTGTCTTTTTCGTGGTGGTCATGGTCTCTCCTTTGAAGTCGTCGTTGGTGTAGTCGATGACGTGGTCGGCCCTGATCGAGCAGACTAGGTCAACGTTCTTCGTGCTGCACACCCCGGTCACTTCCGCCCCGAACGCCCTAGCGAGCTGCACGGCGCACGTACCCACGCCACTCGACGCTCCATTGATCAGGACCTTCCGCCCCGCTGAGTCATCCCGTGATCGCAAAGCCCGCTACGGTCGGGTCCGCTTACCGAAGCGCGGTAGGAGGATCCCGGGGGGAATCGAGCAGGAAAGCGGGCTCGAAGAACTGCCGGTGGATGGCCACGTATGGAACGGGGCCGGCGGTGGAATTAGGGCGTTTCGCTCCGAAGCTCGCGGCTACTTCCATGCTCCGGCCTCCCTGCTCCATCTGGATTCTTGGCAGAGCAGGAAGATCAAGAATAGCCGTGCGCCTCTCGTAGCCCGCTGGCAAAGGTGGCGCTTCCTTTTTGCTTGCTCGGCTGGCGGGTTTCGATCCAACCCGGGGCCGGCGGAGGCTGCGAGACCCCGGACGGGGTAGGACGGACGAGAGAGGTTGAGCTCAGCTCCGGGGGCGAGGTGCAATTCAGCCACAGATCGGGCCGCTTCAGGCAGCGGAACGGGCCCTTTATCCCGCCTTCTCTCGAGACACCCCTCCTCAGTTGCTACCGCCCGGGGAGTGCTCCCGGAACCAGGACACGGTGGCGCGGATCCCCTCCGAGAGCGGCGTTGCTCTCCACCCGAAGGTCCGCTCGAACTTGCTGCTGTCGACGACCCACGCGCGCTCGGACTGGTAGAGCTGCTCTCGTACCGCCCGGAGCGTGGGATTGAACAGGCCCGCCACGGCGAGGCCCCACCGGGGTGCCGCCCGCAGTCGCGGCGGACCGCCGACCTCCGCGGAGACCATTTCCACGAATCGGCGCATGGTCACCGTCTCGTCGTTCGGGACGTGCCACACACCGCCGAGCGCCTCCTGCCCCTCCCCCAGAGCTACCAATGCCCGGGCGAAGTCGTCGATGTAGGTGACTGTGTGGGGGGCATCGGGGTCGCCCAGTACCTGGGCGGGATTTCCCGCGAGGGCCCGGGCGAAGACCCGATCGCCCACGGTGGACTTGACGGGCGTGGGGGCCGAAGAAGTCGGACCCCCTCCCAATGGCCGCCCGGACCCGGCCGGCCTGGTGCGCCGCCGTCAGGGCCTCTGAAATCAGCGCTCGCGTCCTGCCGTTGGGAC
Organism: Actinomycetota bacterium; assembly: GCA_050692195.1. Taxonomy (GTDB): domain Bacteria; phylum Actinomycetota; class UBA4738; order UBA4738; family UBA4738; genus JBOGVA01. The sequence goes on from JBOGVA010000015.1 coordinate 4,226, forward strand.
CCTGAGCCCACTGGGGAAGATCCTCGGTGATCTGGCCCTCCACCGGCCCATAGGCGTACAGGTTGTCTCCGAAGTTCAACTTCGCCCCTGCCGAGGAAGCCCCCTCGATGATGGCGTCCATGAGCGGCGGATGCAGCTCAGGCCATCTGGCGTACGGCGGATTGGCGCAGTGGTACACGACGGCGGCCCCGTCGCAGGCCCGCTTGGCCTCGGAGGCCTCCCCCACGTTGGCGGCGAAGACCTCTACCCCTCCCGGAACATCGGCCCGACCGCTTCGATTCACGACCCGCACGCGCTCTCCTCGCCCGGCGAGGTGGCGAGCCACGGCCAGGCCCAGTGGCCCTGTCCCAAGAACGACGTGGGGGCTGCTCTGCTGGTTCATCCGTTCCTCTTTGGTGCGTCTCACGATGTCATAACCGCACCTGCTCGACGACCTCCAGGATCGCATCGACGATTAGCTGGGGTCGGTCGTACTGCACGTAATGCCCACTCCCCTCCGCCACCACATGGCGCCCCACCCTGGAGAGCGCAGCGACCCTCTCCCCGAAGCGGGGGTCGCCTCCCTCCTCAGCGGTGACCACGACGAGGGGAAGATCTCCCCACGCGCCCGGCTGGCTCACATCGGTCACGGCCCGGGCTCCCTCCACCGACGCCTCGAGCTCCTCCGCCGCTGTGTCCAGGCTGTGGGCACCGTAGACGACGGGCGCGGCGGCCAGGACCTCCGGGGGAGGCTCGGTGCCCACCATCCACGGCACCAGGGACCGGCCGAAGAGGCGGACCGCTCCTAAGCGGGCCAGGAGCGAGAAAGCTCGGTACTGGGCGATCGGGGCGAAAGGCCTTCCCACTCGGACCACGGCCCCCTCATCGGTGGGCTCCACCAACACCACCCCGGCCACCTCCTCCCGGTACCGGTCGACGAACAGCCTGGTCACGTTGGCCCCGATGGAGTGGGCCACCAGGAGGTAGGGGCCACACTCCCCTGCCGCCTCCAGCAGGTCGTGGAGTTCGGCGGCCTCTCGTACGGGCGTGCGGGGCGAGGGCCCCGGCTCGCTCCAGCCGTACCCTGCCCTGTCGTAGGCACACGCGCGGGCGGCCGCTGCCAGTTCCCTCTGGACCAGAGACCAGGTGGGCGATGCTTCGCCCAGCCCGGCCTCAAGCACCACCGTGGGTTCTCCGGTGCCATGGCAGCGGAGGTGAAGCCGGTTATCTCCTACCGCCACTAGCCGGCCCGGCGAGGGGTACCGCTCAGGGTCACCTCTCGCGGCCAGGGCTTCGTAGACCGCCCCGGCGACGACCGTCGCCGCGACGAGGCCGGCCAGAGCTCGAAGCACCAGCCGGGGCGGATGGGGCTCGACCCTTGGAAACCCATCGGGGGCTCGAAGGTCGAACCCCAGACTCCGGTCGATGGCGATGTGCGCGCCCCAAGCCGCCGCCCCGACCAGCCAGGCGGCTCCGAGCCCAAGGGAGATGGCAGCCACCACGACCGGTCCTACGAATCGGTGCGTCGCGTTGTACGGCCGGACCGCCCACCGCCTAATCCGGCCTCTCTCCCTCGTCGCGCCGAAGATGAGCGGGAGATCCGGGGCCAGGGCGAAGGCGACCAGGTGCCAGAGGCCCGTCCTTCCCCGCACCACCTCCGATATGACGAAGGCGGCGAGGCCAACCCCGAGCGCTCCGTAGGCCGCCCGGCGCAGGGGGCGACCCGTCCTCCGATTCACGCTCCGCCGCTCGGGCTGCGAGAGTGAGTCCCTCCCCCGCGGGCGATCTTGAGGCACAGGACTGCCAGGATCAGCGCCAACGGTCCCCAGAAGAAGCGCTCCCAGCTGCTCGGTGAGGCGAAGTTCATCAGTGCACCGAGAGGGAGCAGGCCGACCAGGATCCACGTTCCCCATCGGGCGATCGCGGAGCGCAGCGGCGAGATCCTGAACCCGACCCGTCGCAGGACGACCACTGCGGCAAGGACCCACACTGCGACAGCGAACGCACTTGCGATGCGAAGGCCCGCCGGGAGCTGATCGTAGGTCCCGCCCCAGGCGGCACGGCCGAGGGGGCCCCCATCGCCAATGCGGCCTGGAAGACCGCGATGGCGAGAAAGCCGGTCGCGGCCGCCACAGCCGCCCGTCCGTGGGGCGGTCGCTCGGTTCGCACGGCGTGTTCGGCGCCCAAAGGGTTCATCGTTGTCTCCTTCCTTCTCATTTGCGATCACTCCCCTGGTGGTGCGGTGGATCGATCTGGTCGAGGTCGGCGAGGGACTCGTCCGCCCAGGCGATGGCCGCTCGGGCCGAGTGCTCTCCGGCCAAGACCGTGAGGAGCCAATAGGGCCGGTCCTCGGCATAGTCCTGTTCCTCCAGGAGCTCCTTTCGGATGGCCTCGTACTCGGCGAGGCGACGCTGGGCATCAGCCTTGGCTTCGACGACAAGTGACCGGCAGGCTTCCGGCCCGAGCTGCCGCCCGAAGAACAGCCGAAGCATCAGCCCGTTGCGGGGCGGCTGGGGCTGGATGGGCTGCGCGAGGAGTTCCTTCAGGCGGGCTCTCCCCGAGGCGGTGATCGAAAACGTCGACCAGCGGGTGCGGGTCGAGCCCCGCCGCTCCACGTACCCCTGCCGCTCGAGCTCTCCGAGGGTGGGGTAGATCTGGCCGAAGCTCTCGCTCCAGAAGTGCCCCAGCACGTCCCTGATCGCCTCGCGGACTGCATAGCCGGTCATGGGCATGACGCTCAGGGCCCCGAGTACCGCGGTCTCCGTCTGATTCCTTCGTCCCATCGTGTCTCTGGAAGATATATCTAACAGATAGCTCCAAGGATGCCAAGCCGACCTTTCTCGAGGGGAGCCAGCTAGGTTCGGGCGTTCACAGGGTTCTCACGAAGAGTCATCCGCGCATCTGAGGCCCACGAGTCCTTGCCCCTTTGGCGCAGCGAGCCCTGACCCACGGCGGACCGACTGTACGCTCCCGGTCATGGGCAAGCCATGGGCAAGTCATGGGCAAGTCAGGAACGAAAGAGGTGGGCGGGCGGTGGGAAGCTGCAGGTCAGGACACGATTTCGCTTGAGCGGACGACGGGATTCGAACCCGCGACCCCCACCTTGGCAAGGTGGTGCTCTACCAACTGAGCCACGTCCGCGCGAAGGCGATTCTATCAGCGGGCATTCGGGCGGGCGCTAGGCGCCGGTCGAGCCGAAGCCCCCCTTTCCTCGCTCGGACGGCGGAAGCTCCTCCACCCACGTGGGCTCCACGGCGGCGAGCGGAACGACCACCAGTTGGGCGATCCGGTCGCCCCGGGCGATCTTCACGGGAGCTTCTCGGTCCAGGTTCACCACCGCGCACGTCAGCTCTCCGCGGTAGCCCGGGTCGATCAGCCCAGGGGCGTTGGCCAGGGTCAAGCCGTGACGCGAGGCAAGCCCAGACCGAGGAAGGACCAGTCCGGCATGGCCCTCAGGGATGGCCACGGCAAGGCCGGTCGGAACCAGAGCCCGCTCCCCCGGACCGACCACCAGGTCCACGTTCGACCTGAGGTCCAGACCGGCGTCGCCCGGCCGCGCGTACTCGGGGAGAGGGACGGTCGCGTCGAGCTTCAGGAACTGTAGCCTCACGGTCGAGGCTCTACGAGCAGCCGCTGGTGGAGCCGCAGGACGTGCAGACATAGCACGATCCGGCCGGCTGCATCTTCGACCCGCATGCGTAGCACAGGGGCGCATCCAGCTCCCGGGCGCTCGGCGCCTCGGCTTCTGGCACATCCGATAGCTGGATCAGCCTGGCCTGCTCGGGCCCCCGGCCTCCGGTGACCTCGGCCCCGTTCGACGCCCCGTTCACCTGAGCGTTCGCGTACTCCTTGCGCTCGTCGACCGTCTGGATGCCCATGCCCGCCCGCTTCTCGGGGGTGAGGTACTCCAGGGCCAGCCGCCTGAACACGTAGTCGACCAGGGACGAGGCGAACCTGATGTCGGGGTCGTTCGTGATGCCCGAGGGCTCGAAGCGCATGTTGACGAACTTCGACACGAACGCCTCGAGCGGCACGCCGTACTGGAGCCCGATCGACACGGCGATGGCGAAGGCGTCCATGACGCCGGAGAGCGTGGACCCTTGCTTGGCGACCTTCAGGAAGACCTCCCCGACGCCGTCGCTCTCGTACTCGCCGGCGGTGATGTAGCCCTCGGCCTCCCCCACCGCGAACGAGAAGGTCTTGGCCGGTCGCCGGGCGGGAAGACGCCGGCGGATGGGCTGGCCCGGCAGCTCCACCGTGGGCTCGCCGACCTTCGCCCCGGGCACCCTCTTCCTCTCCGCCGAGAGCGGCTGGGCGACCTTGCAGTTGTCCCGGTAGATGGCGATGGCCTTCAGGCCGAGCTTCCAGCCGTCCACGAACAGCTGCTCGACCTCCTCCACGGTGGCCTGCTCGGGCATGTTGACCGTCTTGGAGATGGCCCCGGAGATGAACGGCTGCGCCGCGGCCATCATCTTCACGTGGCCGGTGTAGTGGATCGCCCGCTCACCCATGGAGCAGTCGAACACGGGGTAGTGCTCCTCCTTGAGCATGGGAGCGCCCACCACCGTGTTGTGCTCGGAGATGTAGGCCACGACGCCCTGGACCTGGTCCTCCCCGTATCCGAGGCGCCTGAGCGCCCGGGGCACCGTCTGGTTGACGATCTGCATCGAGCCTCCGCCCACGAGCTTCTTGGTCTTGACCAGCGCCAGGTCGGGCTCGATCCCGGTGGTGTCACAGTCGAGGAGGAACGAGATGGTCCCGGTCGGCGCGAGCACGGTGGCCTGTGCGTTGCGGTATCCGTGCTCCTCCCCCAGGGCGATCGCCTCGTCCCACGCCGTCTTGGCCGCCTGGAGGAGCCCCTCCGGTACCAGCTCGGCGTCGATCTCGTCCGCCGCGGCGCGATGCTTGCGCACCACCCGGAGCATTGCGTCGCGGTTCGGCGCGTAGCCCGCGAACGGCCCCATCACCTCGGCGACCTTCGTGCTGGTTCGGTAGGCATGCCCGGTCATGAGCGCGGTGATGACGGCCGCCCAGGCCCACCCACCTTCGGAGTCGTACGGAAGTCCCCGGGCCATGAGGAGCGCCCCGAGGTTCGCGTAGCCCAGGCCGAGCTGGCGGAAGGCCTTGGCGTTCCGCTCGATCTTCTCGGTGGGGTAGCTGGAGTTGCCGACGATGATCTCCTGGGCGGTGAACACGATCTCCACGGCCTGCTTGAAGCTGGGAATGTCGAATGTGCCGTCCTCGTCCAGGAACTTGAGCAGGTTCAGCGACGCCAGATTGCACGCGCTGTTGTCGAGGTGAACATACTCGGAGCAGGGGTTGGACGCGTTGATCCGGCCGGACGCGGGGCAGGTGTGCCAGTCGTTGGTGGTGGTGTCGTACTGCATCCCGGGATCCGCGCATTCCCAGGCCGCCTGGGCGATCTCCCGCATGAGGTCTCGGGCTCGCACCGTCTCCAGCGTCTTCTCAGAGACGACCGCCTTGAGCTTCCAGTCGCGGTCGTCCAGGTAGGCCCGCATGAACTCGTCGGTGACCCGTACGGAGTTGTTCGCGTTCTGGTACTGCATCGAATAGGCGTCCTTGCCGTCGACGTCCATGTCGAATCCCGCGTCCCGCAGCACCCGGGCCTTGCGCTCCTCGACGGCCTTGCACCAGATGAAGTCCCGGACGTCGGGGTGATCGACGTTCAGTACGACCATCTTCGCGGCGCGGCGGGTCTTCCCCCCCGACTTGATCGTGCCCGCCGAGGCGTCTGCCCCCCGCATGAAGGAGACCGGGCCGCTGGCCAGGCCTCCACCCGCAAGCTGCTCCTTGGATGAGCGAAGGGGCGAGAGGTTGATCCCCGAGCCCGAGCCGCCCTTGAAGATGATGCCCTCCTCGCCGTACCAGTTGAGGATGGACCTCATGGTGTCGTCGATCGAGAGGATGAAGCAGTTGTGCACAACGACATTGTTCGAGAGATAGTGTCCGCTCTGGGTCTGGATGTCGTAGACCTTCTGCTCTCCCAGATCCAGGATCTCTACGATCTCTTCCTCGCGAAGATCGGGGCAGTCCTTCCCGTTCAGGCTAAGGGACTCTTCGAGCTTGGCGTCCTTACTCCATCCGATGAAGCCAACGGTCTCAGCAAAGCGACGGCGCTCGCTCCGGTAGGAGATATCGATCTCCCAGAGGTCGCTTCTGTTCTCGCGCTTCTCAAGCTTGCGGAAGCGCCGCGAGTAGATACCCAGGCGAAGGAGCAGCAGCTGGAGATCCTCCGTCCATTTCTCGCTTATCACAGCCAGGCCGATGCGAGTGCTTCCTCCCTGGGTCGAGACGAAGCCTTCACTTTGAAAGACGCTTCGAAGGTAGGCGGTCACGACTTCTAGCGGAACCGTCCACAGCGATTCCGGAACTCGTATGTCATGCCGGCGAGAGGCGAGGCCGTGCCTCTCCACGAAGTCCCGTAGTCGCTCACCGTAGAGGCGGATCCTTCGGTACTCTGGGATACCGTCAACCGGCCGAATCTTCCGGTGAACATCTGGAAAGACCACGTCAAGGTGTTCCTTGATCCAAACGTACTCCTCGGTGTTCGCGAGTTGGAACTCAATGGTGAGCGAGCGGTTCGTTCCACGCTTGTATTGCCCAACAAAGCCATCGGCCTGGAGCCACCCAGCCAGGGCAGCCTCTGAGACGGACATTTCGTCCGCGACTTGATTCGAGCCACTGGGGCGACGGGGCTGGACATGCAGACGCAAACCCGGGCGAAGCTCATCCACTCGGAGCCAACTGGAGCTTGTGCGCCTCTGCTCAACAGCCTCAACCAAGTGGTCCGCCGTTGCCTCGATGAACATCCCGTTCCGAAGCAAGACTCGATAGACCCGCTTGACCCCGTTGTTCTTGACCGCAACAACCCTGGTGATTCCATTCGAACTGTGGACTTCCAGACCGATTAGTTCTCGGTCAACGATGTCGCCGATCGGCATGAAGCCGGCAGGCGTGGAAACCAGCGCTTGCCATGGTTGGCATGCCGAGCATTGCGGGCTCTCCTCCACGCCCACGTTGAACCACACGGGGGAGTTGAAGGCGGCCTTCTGCTTCACGAGCAGGTGGGTGAGCTCGTCCGAGAACGTCCGGGCATCCGCGTCGCTGGCGAAGTAACCCTCTTTCTGGCCCCAGCCGGTGATCGTGTCGACGACCCGTCCCACCATCTGACGGACGGAGGACTCCCTCTGCGGAGTCCCGAGCGGGCCTCTGAAGTACTTCTGGGCGACGATGTTCGTGGCGTTCTGGGACCACGGCTTGGGGAACTCCACCTCTCGCTGCTCGAAGGCGTTCCCCCCCTCCTTGTAGTTGGGGATGACGGCGTCGCGGACCTCCCATTCCACTTCGTCGAACGGGTGCACGCCTTCTTTCGAGAAGTGACGCTTGAACGCGAGCCCCTCCCGCCTGACCGCCACGTCCCTTTCCTTGGTCGCCACGTCGCCCTCCTGACCGAGAACCAACTGCGAAAGGCCCTGACCGGTGGATTTCCCTGGGGATGGACGGTGGAAAATCACATCGGTGTGATTCAGGCCGGATTGTGCCCCACGGACCTGCCGGCTGTCAAGGCGGTCAGTGACAATATTCTCCCACATCTTGTAGAAAGGTGCGGGCTGAAGGCCCTGAACCACAAGATGTTGTGGGTCTTAGTGGCGACCCTTCGACCCGGTTGGCTCCCTCTTCTGCAACAGGAGCCCGAGCTCTCGCTCGAAGTCCGTGATCTCCTGGAAGTCCTTGTACACGCTGGCGAAGCGGAGGTACGCCACGTCGTCGATCCGCCCCAGGAGGGCGAGAACCTCCAGCCCGACTTCCTGTGTGGTGATCACCGGGCCCTTGCGGCGCAGCTTCTCCTCGACCCGGTCCACCAAGTGCGTCACCTGCTCGCTGGTGACCGGGCGATTCTTGATCGCCTTCATCACGCCACCGACCACCTTGGCCCGATCGAAGGGCTCCTTGGCACCGTCTCGCTTCACCACGGTGAGGCTCACCTCTTCCACCCTCTCGAACGTGGTGAAGCGCCGGCCGCACCCGAGACACTCCCGCCGTCTCCGGACCGAGGCCCCACCCTCGGCCGCGCGAGAGTCCACGACCTTGTCGCTTGGATCGCCGCAAGATGGGCAACGCACGAAAGACCCCCGGGAAGGAAGAGTGTTGCCACAAGATGTTGTGGTTCCCCAGCCTAGCCGCCTCCATATGGACGGTCAAGGCTGCGAGTTGCATCACCGGAAATGTCCTCGACGGACCACCCTGCGCCTCATCTGAGATGTCCTCGAAGCGCCACTCTCCTGGCGGGCCAACCGGCCCTGCAGGAGGAGGGGTGCCGTGGGCCTTTCGATGGCAGAACGCAAGGCGGTGACGAAGGAGATGCTCAAGCGCTACGCGAGGGGATCCAAGACCGAAAAGGGTCGGGTCCTGGAGGAGCTGTGCGCCCTCACGGGCTGGACCCGCCGGCACGCCCGGCGGGCCTTGGCCACGGCCGCCCAGGGCAGGATCGATCGCCCCAGGCGCCCCAGGGAACGGGTCTACGGACCGCAGGTCCTGGTCCATCTGCGCCGCATCTGGGCGGTGCTGGATGGCCCCGCCGGCAAGCGCCTGGCCCCGTTCATGGCCGAGATCGTCCAGGCCCTGGAGCGCTGCGGCGAGCTCGAGGTGACCCCGGAGGTCCGATCCAAGCTCCTGGCGATCTCCTCGGCCACGATCGATCGGATGCTCGCCCCGGAGCGGGCCAGGCTGAGGGTCAAGGGCCGCTCGGGGACCAAGCCCGGGTCCATGCTCAAGCGCCAGATCCCCATCCGGACCTTCGCCGAGTGGAACGAGGACCGGGCCGGGTTCTGCGAAGTCGATCTGGTCGGCCACGACGGCGGGAACCCGGCCGGGGAGTTCTGCCACACCCTGGACCTGGACCTGCGTGAAGACCGGGTGGACCGAGCCCCGAGCCATCAGGACAAAGGCCCAGCGGTGGGTCCGGGAGGCCATGGCCGACATCGAGAGGGACCTTCCGTTCCCCCTGCTCGGCATCGACTGCGACAACGGCAGCGAGTTCATCAACGTGGAGCTGTTCGGATGGTGCGAGGCCCGCGAGATCACCTTCACTCGGTCGCGGCCCAACCGCAAGAACGACAACTGCTTCATCGAGCAGAAGAACTGGCCGGTGGTCCGCCAGCAGGTCGGCTACCTGCGCTACGACACCCCCGAGGAGCTCGAGTGCCTCCGCGAGCTGTACTCGTACCTGCGCCTGTACATCAACTTCTTCCAGCCCCAGATGAAGCTCGTGTCCAAGGTTCGAGACGGCTCGAAGGTGACCAAGCACTACGACACCGCCCGCACGCCCTACCGGAGGGTGCTGGACCTGCCGGAGATCCCCCAGGAGACAAAGGACGCCCTCAGCGAGACCTACCGTTCGTTGAACCCCGCCGAGCTCAAACGGGCCATCGGTCGGTGCCAGGACCGGCTGATCGCCATGGCCAAGTCCAAGTCCGAGACCCGAAAGGAGGTGAGTCGTCCGCCGGATCACCCCTACAGGAGGACCATGTCCTGGAGGCAGGCTTCGAGGACATCTTTGGTGATGCAACCGGTGGATGCTTCGAGGACATCTTGACGTGATGCAACAGGGGCTCGTGGATGATGCACCCATGCCGTCGCGCTGATCGCGGGTCTGGAACACGTGCGCAACGTGGAGTGGTCCCGCTAGGCCAGCGAGACGCCCCGTTCGGCTTCAGTCGGGCAGCACGATCAGCTGTCCGGGCCGGACCAGGGCGTTCACCAGGCGATTTCGCCTGATCAGGTCGTCCACGGCGGGGCGTGGGTCTCCCGTGGCGCCCACGAGCCTGCGGGCGATGCTCCACACCGTGTCGCCGGGCTGGACCGTGTAGGTCCTCCCGGCATCCGGCGAGCCCCGCGCAACGCCCGCAAAGGCGCCGCCCAGGATCGCTCCCACGACCAAGGCCCGCCCCAGGCGGCCCCACCGAACGCGCGCTCGAGCCATGGCAGGAGTATCCCGAACATGTGTTCGCTTGTCAAGATCGAACACATGTTTGATTGTCCCGAAAGGCCGTGCTAGGTTCTGTGCCGGAGGAACGTATGGACAGCATCACGGCGCGGCAGCGACGCATCCTGGAGTACATCCGGCGGACCGTCCAGGAAAGGGGATACCCCCCGACCGTCCGCGAGATCGGCGAGGCCGTGGGCCTCGCCTCCAGCTCGAGCGTCCACGCCCAGCTGGCGAACCTCGAGCGCCTGGGACTGGTCAGGCGGGACGCCACCAAGCCGCGGGCCATGGAGCTGCGCCTGCCGGGCACCCAGAGGCCCAAGGGGGTGAGTGTTCCCCTGGTCGGAAGGATCGCGGCGGGAACCCCCGTGCTGGCGGACCAGAACGTGGAGGATCACCTGCTCCTGCCGGCGGGGTACGCGGGTGACGATGACCATTTCGCCCTGCGCGTGAGTGGGGAATCCATGAGGGATGCCGGCATCCTCGACGGCGACGTCGTGGTGGTGAGGCGCCAAGACGTGGCCGAAGAGGGGGCGATCGTGGCGGCCCTGCTGTCCGGCCCGGCCGAGGACGAGGCAACGATCAAGCGGTTCCACCGCCAGGATGGCCGGGTGGTGCTGGTTCCGGCGAACCCTGCGTTCGAGCCCACGCCGCTGCAGGCCGGACGGATCCTGGGGAAGGTGGTCGCGGTCCTCAGGAAGGTCTAGGGCCGGGCCGCCTGGCCCGCCGACTCCGTCACCACGAACTCTTGGACCAGGGGTAACTCCGCCTCGGATATCCGGACAACCACCGCGGTGCCTCGAGGTCCGTCCTGCGCCTCCAGCACCTGAGCCGTCCGATACAGCCAGGGCACAACCTCCGCCCGGTCGTAGGGGACCATCAGCGTGATCCGAAGGGGCGGCCGGGGCACGGCGTGGGCCACCCGGTCGATGACCGCCTGCACTCCCTCGCCCGTCAGGGCCGAGACCGCGACTCCGTCGGCGTGTCTTCGAAGCACTCGGGCCCGGGCAACGTCGTCCAGGAGATCCCACTTGTTGAGCGCGAGCACCTCCGGAAGCAGGGCCGCCCCGATCTCGCCCAGGACCTCGCGCACCGCCGCCATCTGCTCCGCGAGATCGGGCGCCGAGGCGTCCGCGACGTGAAGGATGAGGTCCGCCCGGGCCACCTCCTCCAACGTCGACTTGAACGCCTCCACCAGGTCGTGGGGAAGCTTCCGCACGAAGCCGACGGTGTCGCTGAGGATGGCACGCCTTCCCCCGGGAAGGGCAAGGCGCCGCGCCTTGGGGTCCAGGGTGGCGAACGGCTGGTCCGCGACGAGCGCCCCGGCCCCGGTCATCGCGTTCATCAGGGTCGACTTACCGGCGTTGGTGTAACCGGCCAGGGCCACCTGCGGCATCCCTGATCGCTCGCGGCCGGCCCGCTTCACCCCACGGCTCTTCGCCAGTCCGGCGATGTCCTTGCGCAGCTTGGCGATCCGCCGGCGGATGTGCTGGCGGTCCACTTCCATCTTGGTCTCCCCGGGACCGCGGGTGCCGATGCCACCTCCCAGCCTGGACATCGCCTCGCCCCAACCTCGAAGGCGGGGCAACAGATAGTTGAGCTGAGCCAGCTCCACCTGCGCCTTCCCCTCACCGGAGCGGGCATGGAGGGCGAAGATGTCCAGGATCAGGGCCGTTCGGTCCAGGACCTTGACCCGCAGCCGCTCCTCCAGGTTCCGGAGCTGTCCGGGCGACAGCTCGTCATCCAGGATGACCGCGTCCGCACCGGTGGCGTGCACCAGATCGTGGATCTCGGTCACCTTGCCCTTGCCGACGAAGGTGGCCGGGTCGGCTTTGGTCCTCGACTGAACGATCCTTCCCACCGGCTCGGCCCCCGCGGCGCGGGCCAATCCGGCCAGCTCCTCCAGGGACTCCTCATCCGATCCTGGTCCAATCCCCACCAGCACCGCACGCTCCTGGACGGACGGACGCCAGGTGGCGGACAGAGGCGACTCGGAGCCGATCCGATCACTCATTGGAAGGAGAGGGGCGCGCGAGCGAACGAGCATGTGGTGGGAACCAGCGGTCCGAAACGCAAGAGACGCCGACCGAAGCTCCGGGAAGCGCCCCTTTCCCCGAAGAGATGTCCGGCGTCTCTGGCGTCTCGATGATTCCCCTCCGCGGTATCGCGAAACGCGCCGTTGCCGAGAATGGCCGGGTCAAGAGCCGTCCAAGGTCGCGAGATCACCTAATTCGCCCCCGAATCCGCTCCAGGGCCTCCTGGAGACGGGAGTCCGGTACGGTCAAGGAGATGCGAACGTAGCCCTCGCCGTGACGTCCATATCCGGTCCCCGGGGCCACGACGACACCTGCAGCTTCCAACAGCTCATCCGCGAACGCGACAGCGGTGCGACCCTCGGGGGTCGGGACCCACACGTAGATCGACCCCAGGGGGGGCTCCAGCTCGATCCCGATCTCCTGGAAGGCCGAGACCACCGCGTCTCGGCGCTTCTGATACACGGCCTTCATGGTCTCGACGTGATCCTGTGGCCCCGTGAGAGCGGCCACGCCGGCACGCTGGACGGCGTTGAAGATCCCGGAGTCCAGGTTCGTCTTGAGCGTGGCCAGCGCCATGATCGCCTCCCCGTTCCCGACCGCGTACCCGACACGCCACCCAGTCATGTTGTACGTCTTCGAAAGCGACCCGAACTCCACCGCGACATCCTTGGCTCCGGGGACCTGGAGCACGCTGGGCGCCACGTAGCCGTCGAAGGTGATCTCCGCATAGGCGGCGTCATGGCACAGCAACAGGCCATGACGGGCGGCGAACTCGACGGCCCGCTCGAAGAAAGGAAGGTCGGCGACCGCCGCCGTGGGATTGCTCGGGTAGTTCAGCCACAGGACCTTGGTTCGATCCGTCGGCCGGAGCTCCGAAAGCTCCGCCAAGAAGCCATTAGCCGCGCTGAGAGGAACCGGCACGGGGCGCCCGCCGGCCAGCATGGTCCCGATCCCGAAAACGGGATATCCGGGATCCGGAACCAGCGCCTCGTCGCCGGGATCGATGAAGGCGAAGGAAAGGTGCGCCAGCCCTTCCTTCGAGCCGAGGAGCGGCAGCACCTCCGTCTCGGGGTCGAGCGTCACCCCGAACCGCTGCGCATACCAGTCCGCGATGGCCATCCTGAATGCCGGCAGGCCGTAGTACGACGGGTATTGGTGCGTCGCCGGGTCTTCCGCCGCCTCCTGCAGAGCCTCCACCACGTGGCGCGGAGTGGGAAGGTCCGGGTCGCCGATGCCAAGGGCGATGACGTCCGCTCCCGACTCCCGTTTCGCGGCCACCTTCCGATCGAGCTCGGCGAACAGATACGGGGGCAGCGTCTCGATTCGCCGGGCCACTCTCAAGGCGAGCCTTCCTCCTGGACCAGGCGCAACCACGCTTTGTCCAGCTCTCCTTCGAACACGCACACGGCCGGTCCTGTCAGGAAGACGTCGCCGTCCTCCCGCCAGGCCACCCTCAGCAGGCCCCCCGGGAAACGCACGTCCGCCTCCCGGCCGGTGAGCCCCGCCGCCGAGCTCGCCACCAACGCCGCGCATGCGCCGGTCCCGCAGGCCATGGTCTCTCCCGACCCGCGTTCCCACACCCGGACCTGGATCTCGCCGTCGACCACCTGGATGAACTCGACGTTCGTGCGGCTGGGAAACTCTGGTCGTTCCTCGACCATCGGCCCCAATCGGTCGACCGCCAGTGCAGAGAGGTCGTCCGAGGGATCCAGGAACAGGACGCAATGTGGATTGCCCATGGACAGTGCCGTCGCGGTGAACGCCCGTTCTCCCACGTCGAGCGGCTGGCGCACGAACCGAGCTTGGGGCTCACCGGTCATAGGGATCGCCTTCCGCTCGAACGAGGGCGGCCCCATGTTCACCGTGATGGAGGATGCCACGCCGTCGTCCGCCTGGATGGCAAGCCGCTTCACGCCCGCCCGGGTCAGGACGGCGATCTCCAGTGATGAGGTCAGCCCCCGGTCGTACACGTACTTCGCCAGGCAGCGAATGCCGTTCCCGCACATCTCCACGGCCTCGCCGTCGGCGTTGTAATAGTCCATGAAGAAGTCCGCCTCATCGGCCCGAGCGATGCGGATCACTCCGTCGGCTCCGATCCCCCGACGACGGTCGCACGCCGCCACCACCAACGACCAGGTGAGCCGGACCTCGTCGTCGAGGTCCTCGACCATCACGAAGTCGTTCCCGGTGCCGTGGTACTTCGCGAACCGCATCTATCCCTCCGCCAGCGCCATGGTCGTACCTGCCCGCTCTCGGCCCGAGCCTCGGAGGTACTCGATGAGCCGATCGACGATGCCCGGAGCCCCCTGCTTACCGGCCTCGAACCACCGGATGCGCGGGTCTCGCCGGAGCCACGCCATCTGCCGCCGGGCCAGGGCCTTGGTCCTGCGCACCGTCCGGGCGGCAGCCTCCCCTTGGTCGACGGCGCCCTCCAAACACGCGACAGCCTCAGCGTACCCGATGACCTGCGAGGCGATGAGGAAGGGGCCGAAACCCCGCTCCAGAAGCGCTGTGGTCTCGTCGAGAAGCCCGGGCATCATCGTGGCAACCCGCTCCTCGATCCTGCGGTAGAGCACGGCCCGGGGCAGCTCCACCCCGCACACTCGGACCGCTTGCGGTGGATAGCGGTCCCAGGCTTCGGCGTAGCTGGAGAACGACCGGCCGGTGACGGCCGCCACTTCCAGAGCTCGCACCGTCCTTCGGATGTTCGAAGGCTCGATTCGATGGGCGGCAGGAGGGTCGACCTCGGCGAGCCGTCGATGCATCTTCTCGGGCCCGAGCACCGCCGCTTCGGCCTCGAGCAGAAGCCGCACGCGGGGGATGGTTCCGGGAAACTCGAGGGCGTCTGCCACCGCCCTCCAGTACAGGCCGCCGCCGCCCACCAGCAGCGCCGACCGCCTCCGAGCCGCCAGTTCTGACAGAGCCCGGTCGGCCAGCCGCTGGAATCTCGCCACCGAAAAAGGCTCGCCCGGGTCCACCAGATCCAGCAGGTGGTGTGGCACCCGGGCCCGCTCCTCCCGCGTGGGCTTGGCCGTCCCCACGTCCATGCCCCGATAGACGAGCATCGAGTCCACGCACACGATCTCGGCATCGAGGGCCTCGGCGATGGAGAGGGCCGCCTGGGTCTTTCCTGCGGCGGTGGGACCGACCAGAGCCAGAGGAGGCTTGCGAGTCACGCCGCCAGCGTGCCGCTGAGGTAGTGCGGGTGGGCTTCCGTGACGAGTGCGTCGACGAACGTGCCCGGCGGCACCTCTCCCTCCACATGGATCAGCTTGTTCGTCCGGGTCCTTCCCTTGAGGTTGGCCTTGCGGCCCTCGCCTTCGATCAGGACCTCGACGACCCGACCGACCATGGCCCGGTTCTTCTCCTCGGAGATCCGATCCTGGAGCGCCACCAGCCGATCGAACCGCTCCTGGACGACCTCCTTGGGAACCTGGGAGTCGAAGGTCGCCGCCGGCGTGCCCGGCCGGGGTGAATACTGGAAGGTAAACGCGGCGTCGAACCCGGCAGCGGAGGTCACGCGCAGCGTCTCCTCGAAGTCCTCGTCGGTCTCTCCGGGGAAACCGACGATGATGTCGGTCGTCACCGCCACGCCGGGGATGGCTCCACGGATGCGCTCGAGCCACCTCAGGTAGCGTTCGGATCGGTAGGACCGCCGCATCAGCCTAAGGACTCGGTCGGATCCCGACTGCAGCGGGAAGTGGATGTGCTCGCAGACGGCGTCACACGCGGCCATCGCATCGACGACGTCCTCGGTGAAGTCGTGCGGGTGCGGGCTGGTGAATCGAATCCGGCTGATCCCCTCGACCTGGTCGACCGCCCGCAGCAGCTCCCCGAACCTCGCTCGCCGGCTGGAGCCGGGGACCGTGAGGTCCCGCCCGTACGTGTTCACGTTCTGCCCCAGAAGCGTGACCTCCACCACGCCTGCCTGGGCCAGACCCTGCACCTCCGCCAGGACGTCGCCGAGTGAACGGGACCGCTGCGGCCCACGGACCAGCGGCACGATGCAGAACGTGCATCTGTTGTCGCACCCCACGCTGACCGCCACCCACGCGTGGTGCCGGGACTCCCGGCGGGCCGGGAGGGCGCTTGGGAACACCTCGGTGAACTCCCGGACGTCCATCACGGGACCGTCGCGCTCCGCGGCTCTGATCAGATCGAGGAGCCCGGGAAGGGCATGCGTTCCGATCACCACGTCCACCCACGGGGCCTTGCGCTGGATGTTTCCACGGTCCTTCTGAGCCAGGCAGCCGGCCACGACGATCCGCATCCGCTGGTTCTTCTCCTTGAGGGGCTTGAGGTGGCCCAGCGCGCCGTAGAGACGGTTGTCCGCGTTCTCCCGGACCGCGCAGGTGTTCAACACCACCACCTCAGCGTCCGCCGCCTCCGACGCAGCTGTGAAGCCCCCCGTCTCGAGCACTCCGGCGATGCGTTCCGAGTCGTGCTCGTTCATCTGGCAGCCGAACGTTCGAATGAGATAGCGGCCGGTCACGCCTGCGAATCTATCAGAGGCTCGACCGGCCGCCGAGGGGATCGGGTCCCGGGGCCCCCTCTCGCAGGCCCGGCCCCGAATGGATGACCCTCCTTACGGTACTTCGACCACGGGTGGCTCCCCGGCAACCACGACGCGGCGGCTACCGAAGAACCCGCCGATCAGCGCCAGGGCGCCACCGGCCAGCGCCACCCACGCGCCCGGGTCGATGTCCTGGACGGTCCGATCGGCCCGGTACACCTGGATCGCGAACAGGACGAACGCGGCGATGGCAAGGGCGCCGGCCAGGCCGGTGAGCCACCCCGATCTGGGGGCCATGCCGACGATGGCCAGGAGCCCCAGGACGATCATCACGAACCCGACCGTGGCGATGAAGGTCGCGCTCTCCTGATCGAAGGTCGCCTCCCAGAGCGCCCGGATGTCCAGGTTGACCGCGGTCGTCCCGTCGATCCAGTCCATGAACGCGCTGACGATCAGGCCGGCCGCTCCCAGCAGCGTGAGCAGAACGCGAACGGCCATCCCGGCCCAGTCGAACCCGGGCCTGACGACGCGCTCTTCCCGGACCGCCGGGCGGTCCGCGTAGTGGCGGTGCTCGACCCGATCGTCCACACCGTCGCGGTCGGCATCCACGCGCCCCTCGGCCCTGTCGTCAACGCCGTCCCGGTCGGCATCCTGCCTTTCGGTCGGATAACGAGGGTCAATCATTGAAGCCCCCTTTCTCCCCCCCAGGTTTGCCCAAGCACGACGACAGGTAAACGGGGCGGAGAAGCGCCGGCCGGAGGTCCGCGCCGGGCCCGGAAGGCGGTTCCAGCGCCGTCTTACCGGGCGAACTCCACGGCTCGGGTCTCCCGCACGACAGTGATCTTGATCTGTCCGGGGTACTGGAGCTCCTCCTCGACCTGCCTGGCGATATCTCGGGCCAGCACCTGGGCGGACAGGTCGTCCACGTCCTCGGGCTGGACCATCACCCTCACCTCGCGCCCCGCCTGCATGGCGAAGGTCTTCTCCACGCCGGGGTAGGACGTGCAGATCTCCTCGAGCCGCTCCAGGCGCTTGACGTAGGTCTCCAGCGACTCTCGCCTGGCCCCGGGCCGGCCGCCGGAGATCGCGTCCGCCGTCTGCGACAGCACCGCTTCGATCGTGCGTTGCTCCACCTCTCCGTGGTGTGACTCGATGGCATGGACGACCTCCGGCGATTCCTTCAGCCGTCTGGCCAGCTCCGCCCCGATCAGGGCGTGAGAGCCCTCGACCTCGTGGGTGACGGCCTTCCCGATGTCGTGCAGGAGCGCGCACCTCTTGACGAGCGTCGGCTCGACCCCGAGCTCGGAGGCTATCGCCGCGCCGATGTGCGCCGCCTCCACCAAGTGCTTGAGGACGTTCTGCCCGTAGGAGGTCCTGTACTGCAACCGGCCGAGCACCTTGATCATCTCCGGGTGGATGTTGGTGATGCCCACGTCGGCAATGGCCAGCTCCCCCGACCGCTTGATCTGCTCGTCCACGTCCGCCAGGGAACGCTCGTACATATCCTCGATCCGAGCGGGATGGATCCTGCCGTCGGAGACGAGCTTCTCCAAGGTGAGCCGGGCCACTTCCCGGCGTACCGGATCGAAGCAGGACAGCACGACCGCCTCGGGCGTGTCGTCGATGATGAGGTTGACGCCGGTGAGGCTCTCGAACGCTCTGATGTTGCGCCCCTCACGACCGATGATCCGGCCCTTCATGTCGTCCGAGGGCAGGGGGAAGACCGATACCGTGGATTCGGCGGTCTGGTCCGACGCCACCCGCTGGATCGCCACGGTGACGATCTTCCGGGCACGCTTCTCGCCCTCTTCCCGCGCTTGTTGCTCGATCTCCCTGACGGTGGCCATGGCATCGCGCTTGGCGGCGTCGACGATCTGGGCGATGAGCGCTTCCTTGGCCTCCTGGGCGGTCAGGCGGCTGACTCGCTCCAGCTCTCGCTGCCGGTCGGCCACCGACCTTTCCAGATCCGTGCGAAGCCGCTCGACCTCTTTGTCGGCCCGTTCCAGCCGCTGCTCCCGCGACTGCAACTCCGAGAGCTTGGCCTCGACCGACTCTTCCCGGCGGAGGACGCGTTCTTCGTTCCTCCTCACCTCGCCCCGGCGAACGCGCACGTCCTCCTCGGCCTCCCGGCGAATGGAGGAGATCTCTTCCTTGACCTCGACCAGCGCCTGCCGGACGCGGGTCTCGGCCTCGACCTCGGCCTCGGCCACGACCTTGGCCGCTCGCGTCTCGGCGCTGTCGACCCGCCTCGAGATGATGATCTTCCTGGCGATGTACCCTCCGGCGACCCCCGCCAGCAGGGCGAGCATCGCCACCAATGCCGTCTCCATCGTTCCTCCTCGTCACAAAAGCAAAAGCCGAGCCGGAGGCCACCTCGGCCCACGTGCTCGGCGAAATATGAGGAGGAACGAGCGGCTAGATCAGGGGCCTGCTCGCCACCTCGCTCGCATCTCCGATTGAGTTCGTCGAAGAGTCCGTCTCACGTGTCTCGTCCGAACAGCGTAATCCGATTCAGCCTCTCAGAATGACAATGTACGGCGAGGGCGGTGGGGTTGCAATACCCTCCCCAGGATCCTCAGGCCGGCGGCTCCGAGGGAAAGACGTCGGCCAGCGCCCGCCGGCAGGCCTCTCTGGCCAGCGCCGAGCCGTACCCTCGGCGGACCAGCAGGCTGTACACACGCCGGTACGCCACCTCCGGGGGAAGGTGCCCGAGGCGCCTCGCTCGTCTCTCCGCCAGGGCCCCTGCCCGTTCCGCCTCGTCTCCGGCCTCCTCCAGGGCAGCCTCCACCAGCTCGGGAGCGACGCCCTTCTCGCGGAGGGCGGCTTTGATGGCCCTGTCTCCTGCCAGCTTGCGGGCTGCCTGGTCGCGGACGAGCTCGCGGGCGAACCGGACGTCCTCCACCAAGCCCGCCACCTCCAGTTCGCCCAGGGCCTGTTCGATTTCCTCCGCCTCGTACCCCGCCCGCGCGAGACGGCGGCCGAGCTCTACGCGGCTCCGCCACCTCACCGCGAGAAGGCCCAGGGCCCGGTCCTTCGCCGTGGCCCTCCGGGGGCCGGCCGGCCCCTTCCCCTTAACCGGCCGGCGCCCCGGCGGGCTCTTTCGCGGGCTCATGGACCTGGACGATCTCGTCGTCGCCGAACGCCGTGAGCCCGACCGCCTCCCGAGCCCTCCGTTCGATCTCGAGGGCAACGTCCTTGTGCTCCACGAGGAACTGGCGGGCGTTCTCCCGCCCCTGTCCGAGCTGGTCTCCCTCGTAGGTGAACCAGGCTCCGCTCTTCTTGATGATCTCCGCCCCCACCCCGACGTCGATAAGGCTTCCCTCCCGTGAGATGCCCTTCCCGTACACGATGTCGAACTCCGCCTGCCGGAAGGGCGGGGCCAGCTTGTTCTTCACCACCTTGGCCCGGACCCGGGATCCGATGACCTCGGTCCCCTCCTTCAGGTTGTCGATCTTCCGCACGTCGAGGCGGACCGAGGAATAGAACTTGAGGGCCCTCCCCCCTGGAGTGGTCTCCGGATTCCCGAACATGATTCCTATTTTTTCGCGCAATTGGTTGATGAACAGGGCCGTGGTCTCGAATCGGGACAGCGAGCCGGCCAGCTTCCGCATGGCCTGAGACATCAGCCGTGCCTGAAGCCCCACGTGGGAGTCGCCCATTTCCCCTTCGATCTCGGCCCGGGGGACCAGCGCGGCCACGGAGTCAATCACCACGAGGTCGATGGCTCCCGACCTGACCATCATGTCGGCGATCTCCAGGGCTTGCTCTCCGTTGTCGGGCTGCGACACCAGCAGCTCGTCGATGTTCACTCCGAGCGTGCGGGAGTACGTGGGGTCCAGGGCGTGCTCGGCGTCGATGAAGACCGCGATGCCTCCCGCACGTTGAGCCTCGGCAATGATGTGCAGGCAGACCGTCGTCTTACCGGATCCCTCCGGCCCGAATACCTCCACGATCCGCCCCCGGGGGATTCCCCCGATCCCCAAGGCGACGTCCAGAGCCAGCGAACCGGTCGGGATCACCGAGATCCCTTGCCCGGCCGGATGTTCGCCCAGCCGCATGACCGCACCCTTCCCGAACTGCCGCTCGATCTGCGACAGCGTGACGTCGAGCATCTTCTCCCGCTCCATCCCCGAACCTCCTCGAGCCCTTCGACGGCCGAGACCCTACCGGCGGGGTCTGACACAAATTACACCTCTGTAACTCCACCGAGCAACCGCGTGGCAGCCTAGCCGAACATACGTTCGAACGCAAGCAGACTCGCGAACTATCGATTCAGCCCGAGGGCCCGCGAAACGAGCGGCTCGTAGGTGGCGCCGCGCGGCGAGAGATGGCTGCGGTACAGGACCAGGCGGTCCACGAGGAACGGCTCCGATGCGATGGGCATGCCGACCAGGCCCTCCGCAAACTCCTGCACATCGCGGGGCGGATTCAGGCGGGCCAAGGTGAGGTGAGGCGTGAACGCGCGCTTCTCCGGAACGAAGTGCTCGGCCAGCAGGTCATCGAGGCGATTCACCAATCCGGCGAACCGATCGCCCGGATCCGCCAGGCCGGCCCACACCACGCGCGCCCGGCGCAGGCTGGGGAACACGCCGATCTCGGTGAGCGAGCTCTCGAAGGCCTCGGTCGCCTCCGCCGCCGAAGCCACGGCCAGGCCGACCTCGTCGAGCAGGCGCGGCCACGTGCTGCCGAGGAACTTCAGGGTCACGTGCCAGCCATCCGTTCGCGTCCATCGAGCTCCGGGGATGCGGTCGCGGAAGGGCGCCGCCGCCTTGGCCAGCCCCGCCTTCACGGCCTCGGGGACGTCGACGGCAACGAACAGCCGCAGGGGCCTGGCCTCCGGCCGAGCGGCGCGGTCCCGAGCCACCTCACCACCACCTTTCGTCCCTTCCTTACCACCTTTCGTCCCTTCGGCCCCATCCCCTGGCGGCACGCACACCAGTGGGCCAATGGCCGATGTCACGGGGCGCCGTCGCGCCGATAGTGGAGATGTCTGCCCGATCGCCTGCCTCGGCCGCGCCTCAGGGCCGGCAGCCGTACAGGAAGGAGTTCGGATGAGAGTAGGCACTATCCCCAGCGTCAGGGTCCTTGCGACCCGAGCGCTCCTGGTGGCCATGCTGGTCCTCGGGGTCGCCGCGACAACCACCTTCGCCGATCCCGCCGGCAACAACGGCACGGTCATGGTCGGCGGAGTCGGCCTCGCCGATCCCGGAAACGAACCGCATCTGGGGTGCACGTTCCAGATCGAGTTCTACGGCTACGACGAGGACGCCGGCCTGGCCTCCTATGTCCTGGAGGGACATGCTCCCACCGGAGGGGGCACGCTGGACGCGGGCATGGTGTTCATCGGAGGAGATCCGGCCGGTGGCGCGAACGACCTCGACGCCGTGGTGGTGGTGGACCTGACGGCAGCCCTTGCCGGCATCCCGCCTCAGCCGGAGCAGGGACATCACGTCAAGCTCACCGTCCATGCGGATGGCTCCCAGGGCGCCGACGTGAAGCACAAGACGTTCTGGGTGAGCTGCGACGGCGACGGTGGCGGGGACGACGGTGGCGGGGACGACGGTGGCGGGGACAACGGGGGAGAGGCCTAGGCCTCACTCTCCAAGAAACGCCGCAGAAGGTCGAGCGCCGCCTGCTCGGCCCAGCGTCGGATCTGATCTCGGTCTCCAGGGGCCCGGAGTGACCTCGAGTCCTCCGCGTGCTTCGCCGACAGGGCGAGGCACAGGGTCCCTGGAGGCTTCCCGTCATGCGGGTCGGGCCCGGCGACTCCGGTCAGGCCCAGCCCCACGTCCGCGGCGAAGATACGGCGAGCGCCGCGGGCCATCTCCCGGGCGCACTCCTCGCTGACCACGCCGGGTCCCCGTAGGGTCTCCTCCGACACCCCGAGGATCCGCTTCTTCGCGTCGGCCGAGTAGCAGACGGCCGATCCCTTGAAGTACATGGAGGCGCCGGGGGACCGAGAGAGGCGGGCGGCGAGGCTTCCTCCCGTCAGGGACTCGGCACAGGCCACGGTGGCGGCCCGCGCCTTGAGAAGCCGGCCGATCACGTGCTCCAGCTCCTCGTCGCTGGTGCTGAACGCGTGGCGTCCCAGGCGACTGGCCACCTCATCGGCCAGGGGGCGGATGAGCTCCTCCGCCTCCGCCCGGCTGGAGGCCTTGGCGGTCAGACGGACCCTGACCTCCCCCGAGGAGGCCAGGTACGCCACCGTGGGATTCGTCGATCCTCGAAACAGGTCGTCCAGCGTCTCGGCGACCTTCGCCTCCGCCATCCCGGTGACCTTGACGATCCGGGAGACGAGAGCGGATGGGCCTGCCAGGCCGATGAGCTCGGGGAGGACCGCCCCGATCATCATCTCCCGCATCTCGGCGGGGACGCCCGGCACGGCGTACACGAGCTTGCCCTCCGCCGTCCGGCCGATCAGCCCGGGTGCCGTGCCGCGATCGGGAAGGACGTATCGGGCTCCCTCGGGCACGTCGGCCTGCCGAAGGTTCGACTCCGGCATCTCCCGACCGAACTGATCGAACTTGGCTCGAAGGTGCTCTTCGATCTCCGGGATGTGGACCAGCCGGACCCCGAGCGCCGCCGCCAGCCCCTCCCGGGTGACGTCGTCCTGGGTGGGCCCGAGCCCTCCCGTGGCGATGACCACGTCTGCCCGCGACAGGGCCAGCCGGAACGCGTCGGCGATCCGTCCCTCGTTGTCCCCCACCGCCTGGTGGTTCAGGACGTCGACGCCGATCTCTGCCAGGGCCTGCGAGATCCACTGGGCGTTGTCGTTGCAGATCTGCCCGAGGAGGATCTCGGTTCCGACCCCGATGATCTCGGCTCTCACTCGGGGGGTTCCTTCACGGAGGATCGGGAGCGCTCTCTCCTCAGCCAGGACGCCGCCTCCACCCCGTAGGCGAGGCCCGTCAGCACGGTCATGACCACCGCCGCGAGCAATAGCCCAACCCTCACCCCGTCGGCACCCGCCCCGAGCGGAAGGATGTACATGGTCACGGCCAGGAGCTGAAGGGTGGTCTTGACCTTCGCTCCGCGCGACGCGGGCATGCTCCGCCCCCGGAACCCCAGGTAGGCCCGGAGCACCGAGACGCCGAGCTCCCGGGCCACGAGCACGATGGCCGCCCACAGGGGAAAGTCACCGAGGGCGGTCATGATCACCACCGGCGTGGACACCAGGATCTTGTCCGCCAGCGGGTCGAGCCACTGCCCCGTCCGGGTGCTCGCCGAGTACCGGCGGGCCAGGTAGCCGTCCAGCCCGTCTGTCGCCGCGCCGGCCACGAAGATGGCCGCCGCCACGTAGGAGGCGGTCGTCTCCTGGGCCAGGAGCAGCACGGCCAGGGAGGGCGACACCAGCACGCGCAGGACCGAGACGATGTTGGGCCAGCCGAGGCCGAGCGGCGTCAGGGGCTGTTCCCTGATCGCTCCCCCCTGAAGCTCTGTGGGAAGAAGATTGCCGAGTACGGAGCGTCCCTCTTTCCCGGCCTCCCCATGGAATGCCCGTTGACGGTGATCACCGCGACCCGGCCGCGGTCGAGCTCGATCTCGATGCGGGTGTCCGCGACGAAGGAGCGCCCCTCCCCCTCCCGGAGCACGTCGTCGAACTCCACTCGATCCTCGGTGCGCACGGTGAGGTGCACGGGCTCGATGGCTCGGACGACCACCTCCACGGGGAGCGGCGCCGGGATCGAGGCCTGCGTCTGCGACAGGCTGGCCGCGCCGGGCGTGGACCTGGAGCGGGACAGGAGGCCCAGCGCGCCGAAGATGGCGAGGACCAGCAGGGCCACACCGATCAGGAAGGCCCAGCTGGGGTGATAGCGCAGCGCCTGGGGAAGGTGGGGCTGGGCCAGCCGGTGGCCTCGGGCCGGCCTGGGAGATGGGAACGGAAGCGCGGGGCCGGGCCGTCCGAAGTGCCGGTTGTACACCGTGAGGACCCTGTTCGCGTCCAGGCCCAGATAGGTCGAATAGGAGCGAAGAAAGCCCCGGACGTACACGTCACCGAGCAGGCCCTCGAACCGTTCCCTCTCGAGCGCCTGGAGGTACTCCGTCCTGATCCGGGTCTCCCGGCTGGCCTCCTCGAGGGACTTCCCTCGAAGGAGCCGAGCCTTCCGGAGGGCCTGGCCGATACCGATCCCCTGCACGCGGCCATAGTAGCGACGAAGGCTCCCGCAGACAGCCGCGCCACCTACGCCGCAGGCTGTGTCTTCCTACCCCGGCTTGGCCCGGTCGGCCCACTCTTCCCAGGTCATCAGGACGTCGCGGGCCCTCGATCCCTGGCTGGGGCCCACGATCCCTCGCTCCTCGAGCAGGTCCATGAGTCGCCCGGCGCGAGCGAACCCCACCTTGAGCTTGCGCTGGAGCATGGAGGTGGACCCGAGCTGTGACCGGATG
Organism: Actinomycetota bacterium; assembly: GCA_050692195.1. GTDB lineage: Bacteria > Actinomycetota > UBA4738 > UBA4738 > UBA4738 > JBOGVA01. The sequence continues at coordinate 29,148 of JBOGVA010000015.1, forward strand.
ACCAGCTCGGCGGCCTGCTCCAAGAGCTCGTCATCTCCCTCCAGCGTTCCCTCGTTCTCTGCCGGGAGCCGCCCCAGGCCTTCGACCTCCGTCACGAACTCGGCCCTGCGCTGGTCCCGGCACCACTCGGAGACGGCTTCGATCTCCTTCTCCGTCACCCACGCGCCCTGGATCCGGACGGCCTTCGACGCGTTGGCCGGCTGGAACAGCATGTCGCCGTGGCCGACCAGCTTCTCGGCGCCCCCGACGTCGAGGATGACCCGCGAGTCGGCCTGGGAGGCGGTCATGAAGGAGATCCGCGAGGGGATGTTCGCCTTGATCAGGCCGGTGACCACGTCGACGGAAGGCCTCTGGGTGGCCACGACCAGGTGGATGCCCACCGCCCGAGCCATCTGGGCGATGCGGCAGATGGCGTCTTCCACGTCCCGGGGCGCCACCATCATCAGGTCGGCAAGCTCGTCGATCACCACGAGGATGTGGGGGAGCCGGACGAACCCGGCTTCCTGTCCCGGCGGGATCCGCAGCGTCCCCTCCCTGTGCCCCGCGTTGAACGCTTCGATGTCGCGCATGCCTGCGGCGGCCAGCGTCTCGTAGCGCATCTCCATCTCCCGAACCACCCAGGCCAGGGCCTCGGCCGCCTTCTTCGGGTGCACGATCACCGGCGTCAGCAGGTGGGGGATGTCGGCGAAGTGCGACAGCTCCACCCGCTTCGGATCGATCAGGACGAGCTTCACCTCCTCCGGGTTCGTGCGCATCAGGATGGAAGTGACGAAGGTGTTGATCAGCGAGGACTTGCCGGCGCCGGTGGCCCCGGCGATCAGCAGGTGCGGCATCTCGGCCAGGTTGACCAGGACGGCCCGGCCGTGCACGTCCTTCCCCAGCCCGACGAACAGGGGCCTGGTGACCTCCCGGGCCGCCTTGGAGGACAGGACGTCGCCCAGCATGACGAAGTCTCGGACCTTGTTCGGAACCTCCACGCCGATGGCGGACTTGCCCGGGATCGGAGCGATGATCCGGACGTCGGGCGTGGCAAGGGCGTAGGCGATGTCGTCGCCCAAAGACAACACCCGGTTCACCTTCGTCCCCGCCTCCACCTCGACCTCGTACATCGTCACGGTCGGACCCCGGTGCGCCGCCTTCACCCGGGCCGGGACGCCGAAGTTCCGAAACGTGCTCTCCAGCGCGGCCACCGTGTGCTCGGCGTCGCGGCCGTCGGGGGTGGTCGCCGGCGCTCGCCGCAGCAGCTGGAGCCCGGGGAGCTTGTAGCTGTCGCCCCGAGACGAAACTGACGGGCGGACCGGCTTGCCTTCCCCGATGCCCGCCGGCTCGATCTCCGGGGCCATGGCGGGGGCGATGTGAACAGGGTCCATGTCGTCCTGGTCAAGCCGCCTCCCCCGGCGGCTCAGTCTCTCCCGTGAGCCTTCGGCCTCCGGCTCGCCGTCCGGCTCGAGGAAGAACCGGCGAAGGGTCCGGCCCACCGCCGCCAGCGGGGTGGCGGTGAAGACGAGGCCGCCCAGGAGGACCAGACCGGTGCACACCAGCGCCGCCCCGTACACGGAGAGGACGGCGGCCAGGGGCGCGGCCACGACGGCGCCGGCGATGCCTCCCGCCCCGCTGACCGGGTCGTAGCCTCCGGCCGGGCTCGGGTTCCCCTGCGTGATGGATGCGATCCCCAGGATCCCCAGAGACCCGATGATCAGCCCGACCAGCATCCGACCGCGGTCGTCTCCGGCGGTGTCCCTGATCAGGAGCAGCGCCCAGTACGCCGCGATCACCGGGACGGCGAATCCCAGGGGGCCGAACAAACCCCTCGCGGCCACCTGGAGGAGGCGGCCGAACGGACCGCCAGCCCCGAACCAGAGTCCCAGCGCCGAGAGGATGGCCAGGACGGCCAGCCCGATCCCGAGGGCGTCCGAAGCCCGGGGCGACAGGTGCCGGCCCACCTTCGAGCCGGCCCGCCGAACGGCCCTCATGGCGGGCAAGCCCTTCGCCTCGCCCCGCGTGGGCGCTCGCTTGGTTGCCCGCTTTCGGCGGCCCGACCCCACTCTCAGCAGGCGCTTCGGCTTCTTCCTGGTCTTCGTCGCCACGCCTCCATCCCTCCCCGGGGCCTAGACCTCCATGATCACCGGCACGATCACCGGCTTTCGCTGAGTGGTCTCGGTGAAGTACCTGCGGAGAGCCGTCCTGATGTGCTGCTTCAGGACGGTCGGGTCGCTGACTCCCTGCCCGGCGCCTTCCTTGAGCGAGAGCAGCGTGCGGTGCCGCGCCTCCGCCAGGATCGCCTCGGAGGCCTCCTCGAACACGAATCCGCGGTTGATGACGTCCGGACCCGCCAGGACCTCGCCCGAGTGCTGGTCCACCGTGACCACCACCACCACGATCCCGTCGCCGGCGAGTTTCCTCCGGTCCCGAAGGACAACCTCGCCCACGTCGCCGATGCCGAGCCCGTCGACGAACGTCATCCCCGCCGTGACACTTTCGCCCCTCCGAACGGTGTCTCCGATCTCCACGGTGTCGCCATCTTCCACGATGAGCACGCGATCCTCGGGAATTCCGACCTCTTTCGCCAGCCGGGCGTGGTGGGCCAGATGGCGAAGCTCCCCGTGCACCGGGATGAACCACCGGGGGCGAACCAGGGTGAGCAGGAACTTGAGCTCCTCGGCCGCCGCGTGGCCCGACACGTGCACGGGGGAGACCGGGACGTGAAAGACCTCGGCGCCCGTCCTGTACAGGCCGTCCAGGGTTCGGTGGATGGCCGTCTCGTTCCCGGGGATGACCGAGGAGGAGAGGACCACGGTGTCCCCCGCCTGAAGCTTCACCCACTTGTGCTCCCTGGCGGCCATCAGCGAGAGCGCCGACAGCGGCTCGCCCTGGGAGCCCGTGCAGCAGACCACCACGCCCGCCGGGTCCATGCCTTCCACCGCCTCGATCGGGACGATCGCCTCGTCGGGGACGTCCAGGTACCCGAACGTCCGCGCCGCCTTCACGCTCTGGTGCATGCTGCGGCCGAGGAAGGCCACCTTCCGGCCGGCCCCACGCGCGGCGTTCACCACCTGCTGCATGCGATGGATGTGGCTGGCGAAGCACGCCACCACCACCAGGCCCGGGGCGCCCCGGACGATGTCGTTCAGGACCGGGCCGACCGATCGCTCGCTCTCCGTCGATCCGGCGTGCTCCGCGTTCGTCGAATCGGAGAGCAGGAGGTGCACTCCCCGCCGGGCCTCCTCCGCGATCCCCTGCAGATCGGTCACCCGGCCGTCGATGGGTGTCGGATCGAGCTTGAAGTCGCCGGAATGCAACAGAGTCCCCGCCGGGAGATCGATGGCGACGGCCATCCCATCCGGAATGGAGTGGGTCACCCTGTGGAAGCGCATGCTGAAGGGGCCCGTCCGGATCTCGCCGCCGGGAGTGACCTCCTTGAACTGGGCATGGGCCCGAACGCCGTGTTCCTCGAGCTTCTCCTCCAGCAGGGCCAGCGTGAACCTGGTCCCGTGGACCGGCAGTGAGAACTCTCGCAGCAGGTATGGCAGCGATCCGACATGGTCCTCGTGCCCGTGGGTGAGGAGCACGGCGTGGAGCCGATCCCGGTTCTCTCGCAGGTACTGGAAGTCTGGGAGGACCAGATCGATCCCCGGCATCTCCGCCTCCGGGAAGGAGAGCCCCGCATCGATCAGCAGGATGCGGCCCTTCAGCTCCAGGGCGGCCATGTTCCGGCCGACCTCCCCGAGCCCGCCCAGGAACACCAGACGAGGGTCGCGTTCGCTCATTCGTACCTCACGGGTCCGGACAGGATGCCGGACACGATGGTGACGCGGTCAGATGACCCCCACGCCCCTCATGGCCTGCTCCACCTGCGACCGCTCTTCCTCGGTCGCGGGGACCAGGGGGAGGCGCGGAGGGCCCGCGGGCCGTCCGGCGATCTGGAGGGCGGCCTTGACCGGGATCGGGTTCGAGGTGATGAACAGGGCCTTGAACAGCGGCATCAGGTCGTCGTGGACCTTTCGAGCCGCCACGCTGTCCACGGTGGCGAGCTCGAGCATCTCCTTGATCCGGTCCCCCACCAGGTGCGAGGCCACGGAGACGACACCGGCGCCTCCCATCACGGCGTACAGGAAGGCTGCCCAGTCGTCCCCGGAGTACACGTCGAAGTCCTCCGGGGTCTCCTTGATGATGCGGCTGGCCGTCTGGAGATCGCCCGTCGAGTCCTTCAGCGCGACGATGTTCTCCACCTCCGTCAGCCTGAGGACCGTGTCCGTCTCGATCAGGCATGCGGTGCGGCCGGGGATGTTGTAGAGGATGACGGGCAGTCCCGTGGACCCGGCAACCTTGGTGAAATGCTCCAGGAGCCCGCGCTGGGGCGGCTTGTTGTAATAAGGGGTGACGACGAGGACTGCGTCGGCGCCGCTTTTCTCCGCCTCCTGGGTGAGCTCGATGGTCTCCGCGGTGTTGTAGGTACCGGTCCCGGCGATGACCTTGCCTCGCCCCTCGGCGGCCTCGACGACGGCCCTCAAGAGATCGACCTTCTCCCCGTGGGACAACGTGGCCGACTCTCCGGTGGACCCCGCCAGGACCAGCGCGTCCGAACCGTTGTCGAAGAGCCACCTGGCCAGTTCCTGTGCCCCGTCCAGATCCAGAGAGAAGTCGTCCCTGAACGGCGTCACCATCGCCGTGATCACCGAACCCAACCGCCCGGCCATCGCTTCCTCCTTCCTTCGTTACCTGGGCAGAGTACCCCCTGGGGCGCCCGGAAGGGCACTGGGTCACGTCATGGCCGGAACTCCGGGCGGGGCCGAGCCCCGGTCAGGCGTCCTGCCTTGCCCGGCCCCTTGCCCGCAGCTTGGCTCCAACTCTACCCCGTTGCACAGTATTTAACAAGGGCCACATGGGCCACATGTTGAACGCGTGGAAGCGGTTCGACCATCGGAGGTCACGGCGTCCGGCGGAAAGCCGGGGCTATCCTTGCCCCGTGCGCATCTATACCCGAAAGGGCGACGACGGAACGACCGGGATGCTGTACGGCGGGCGGATATCCAAGGCCGACCCGGCTACCGAAGCCTATGGAACCGTGGACGAGGCCGTGGCCGCCCTGGGGCTGGCCAGGGCTCTGGCCGACTCCCCTGCCGCCCAGGGGCTGATCCTTCGGCTGCAACGCGACCTCTTCGTGGTGGGGGCCGACCTGGCGGCCAACCCCGACAAGCGCGATCGGCTGGAGCCCGGGGTGTCGCGGGTCACTCCTCACATGGTCACGGCCCTGGAGTCGCTCATCGACGAGCGGGTTGCCGAACAGGCCCTCCCCGACCACTTCGTCGTCCCCGGGGCAAACGCGGTGTCGGCGGCCCTCGACCTGGCCCGGGCCGCGGTCCGAGGGGCCGAGCGCCGCGCGGTCGAGATCCGGGATCGCGGGGGGATGGTGAGCGATGAGGTGATGCAATACCTGAACCGCCTGTCCGACCTGCTGTTCGTGCTGGCCCGGTGGCAGGCCGGCGGCCCCGAGGAGCCCAGCCGGGGGGATTAGCTAGAGGCTTCGGAGCGCCGCGGGAAGCTCGTCGAGCGAGTCGATGCGCAGGTCCGCCATCTCTGCTTCCGGGCGCAGGGCGTGGAGGTAGCCCCATGGGCCTCGCCGGATGAACACCCCGACCATCCCGGCTTCTCGCGCCGGCAGGACATCGTTGTCCAGTCGGTCACCAACGTAGGCAGCCTCTGTTGGGCCCACTCCAGCCAACTCGGCCATCCGGGTGAAGAAGTCGCGGGATGGCTTCTCGACGCCGAGCGACTCCGACGAGGTGACCACGTCGACCGAAAGCCCCATTCCCGCGACGGCCTGCTCCACCAGGGCCGTCGAGTTCCCCGCGATCCCGACCACGTATCCTTCGTCCTTCAACGCCTGCAGGCAGGGTGCGGCATCCGGGTACAGGTCGGTCGGGGCGATCCCGTAGCGATCGGCGCTCTCGATGCGTCGCTGCCGTTCCGCCTCGAGATCGAACCCAGGCCGGAGCATCTCGAAGACGCGGAGGCGGTCCTCGCCTCGCTCGATGGACGCACCGAACAGCGCGACGAAGGTGAACCGCGGGATGCCCAGCCAGTCTGCCCATCCTTGCCACAGAGTGGTTTCGTCAAGGAGGGTCTCCCCCACGTCGAAGAGCACGGCCCGCAGCCTCACCGCTTCATCAGTACCATGCGGCAGACGTGGAGAGGAGGACTGGATGGTTCGCGTTCACATCTGGCTTCGGAAGAAGGAGGGCATGTCGGCCGACGCCTTCCGGGACTACTGGCTGAACAACCACGCGCCGATCGCCCGGGACGGCTACGAGAACCTCAGGGGCTACGTGGTGAACCTGGTCACGCGGGTGCCCGAAGGGCAGGAGGCGCCCTACGACGGAGTGGCCGAGCTGACCTGGGACGATCGCGAAGGGTTCTCGGTCGACATGAAGCGCGACGCGGCGAAGCGAGCCACGGCGGACCTGGCGAACTTCACGGCTGCCTCTGGCCTGCTCTTCGTGGACCAGACCATCGTCAAGGAGGCCGCTCCGTGAGCATGACCACCGAAGAGATCGATGCGTTCCTCGCCGAACCCCGGCTCTGCCACTTCGCTACCGTGGACGATCGAGGCCGGCCTCGCGTCCGGCCGCTCTGGTACCTGTGGCGAGATGGGACGTTCTGGTTCACCACCCGTCTCCTGGCCCGCCACACCGGACGCGACCTGAGGGCGAACCCCAGGGTGGCCGTCTCCATCGCATCCGAGGACCGCCCCTATCGGGCGGTGATCGTGCACGGACGTCCCGAGGTGATCGACAAGGATCGAGCACTGCTCCTCGCCATCTCCACGCGATACGGAGAGGCCGAGGGCAGGCGCTGGGTGGCCGGGGCGATGAAGGAGCCGGACCGGATCCTCCTCAAGCTGGTTCCGACGACCCTTCTCTCCTGGCACTACGGGCGAGGCGACTACAGCAAGCAACAGCAGGGAGTCTCCATGCGCTCGGGGTAGGCCCGCCTCAGTCCTCCAGGCCCTCGAACACGCCGGACACGGTCGGGCCCCGGGGATCGGCCACCGGAGGCCACGCCTGCACGAAGGACTCCTTGCCGAGCAGCTCGGGCTGAAGGTCCTCCGGAAGGTACTCCAGCTCCATCTGCTGGGTCCGGTGCGCCCGAATGGCGGCCAGCTTCCGCGACACGACGCTCCGGCAGTCGACCTGCACGGCGATCGTGTGATCGGGGACCCCCCTTGGCATGAATGGCGCCTCCGGGTCTCCCAATTCCACACCCCGCTCTCGGAGCTGCTGCCAGAAGCGGTCGAGGTGCGACTGCGGCAACGCGGTGTAGAGCAGCCGCTGAAAGGCCCCATCTTGTTTCGAAGTCGCTCGGGCCTCGTGGAACGCTTCCGTGGCCGCCTGGTGGATGGCCACGTGATCCTCGTGCTTGGTGACTCCCTCCGGACCGAACGTCGCCACTACCTGCGGGCCGGCCTCTCGCAGCACCTCCGCGATCCTGCCCACGAGCTCGCCTCGAGGGACGTCGGTCAGGCCGCCGTCCGGGTAGCGAAGGAAGTGGATGGTGGCCTCGCCGGAGCCAAGAGCGGACAGCGAGTCGCGCTCCTCCTGCTCCCGGACCTGGGCCAGGGTCTCCGAAGTCGCCAGCGACGGATCGCTGATGACGCCGGCCTCTCCGCTCGTGGCGACGATCAAGGTGTATTCGACGTTCCCCTGCCCGAGGGCCAGCGTTCCGCCAAGGCTGTAGGTGTCGTCGTCGGGATGGGCGTAGACGGCGGCCAGGCGACGCGCCACCTAGATCTCTCCGTCGCCCTCCGGAAAGCCCAGCAGGGGCTCCAGTCCAACCGTCAGTCCGGGCCTGTTGAACACCGACTTGATGGCCAGGATCACGCCGGGCATGAAGGAGACCCGCTGCGATGAGTCGTGCCGGATGGTCAGCGTCTCCCCGTGCCCGCCGAAGATGACCTCCTGGTGCGCAACCAAGCCGGGAAGCCGGACCGAGTGGATGCGGATGCCCTGGACGTTGCCGCCGCGCACGCCTTCCAGGGTCTCGCCCTCCGGACCCTCCCACGACTGATCACGGGCTTTGGCCATCCGCTCGGCGGTGGCCCGAGAAGTGCCCGAAGGTGCGTCGAGCTTCCCCTCGTGGTGCAGCTCGACGATCTCGGCGGCCGGGAAGATCCGAGCGGCTTGGGCCGCGAACCGCTGGAGCAAGACCGCCCCGATGGCGAAATTGGGAGCCACGATGACGTTGGACTCCTCGCCCTCGTCCCGCAGGAGCCGCTCGATCTCCGCCAGCTCCTCCTCGCCGATCCCGGTGGTTCCCACCACCATGTGCATCGCGTGCTCGATGGCCCATCTGACGTTGTCCATGACCGCGTCGGGCCGGGTGAAGTCGACGGCGACCTCGGTCTCCGCCTGGAGCAGCGTTTCCGTCTCGTCCGAGATCAGGACGTCGATCTCGGGATGCCCGATCATCCTGCCGAGGTGCTCGCCTCCGAACGAGGGATTGATCCCCGCAACCAGGGCCAGCTCGGGGTCCTGCGCGACGGCCTGGCACACCAACCGGCCCATCCGGCCGGCCGCTCCCAATACCCCGACTCGGATCACCAGAGGACCTCCGCTCCTGCCCGCAACCCCCTGCGGACGCTATCCGCTCGGCGCGTGCGCGGCCACCCCGACCTCGCCCAGAGCCTCGGACAGGCCGTCGCCCTCCTGGAACGCACCCTCCTCGAATGGCCCGATCACGGCCAGGGCCATCGGGCGCCGGAACACGTCCTGTGCCACCTTCTCCGCATCCTCCCTGGTCACCGCGTCTGTTCGCTCGAGCACCTCGTCTACGGAGAGGATCTCGCCGTGGCTGATCTCCGACTTGCCGATACGGGACATCCGCCCGCTGGTGTCCTCGAGGGAGAGAACGAGGGATCCCTTGAGGTGGCCCTTGGCCCGCTCCAGCTCCTCGTGGGTGAGGCCTCCGCCGGCGATGTCCTGCATCTCCCGTCGCACGATCGTCAGGACCTCCTGCGCCTTCGATGGGGTGGTTCCAGCGTAGACCGCGAAGGCCCCCGTCTCCGCGAACATCGAGTAATAGCTGTACACCGAGTACACCAGGCCACGCTTCTCCCGGATCTCCTGGAAGAGTCGTGAAGACATGCCTCCGCCCAGGGCAGAGTTGACCACACTGAAGGCGAACCGCTGCGGATCCCTTCTCGAGTACGCGCTCGTCCCATAGGAGATGTGCGCCTGCTCGGTCGTACGGCGGCGCACCACCGTGGACCCCGAGCACGTCGGGACGTCGCCTCCCATTCTCACCTTTCGGGATTGACCTGCGGCGAGCTTCTTCCCGGTGTCCATGTGCTGCTCCACCAGCGCGCCGAGCCGTCGATGGTCGAGGTTTCCCGCTGCGGCGATGACGAAGTGAGGCGGTCGGTACAGCCGGTCGTAGAACCGCTTGATCTGGTCTCGCGAGACCGAGCCGATGGTCTCGCGGGTGCCGAGAACCGGCCTGCCCAGGGGATGGCCCATCCACAGCGTCTCCGCGTACAGGTCATGGATGAGGTCGCCGGGGTCGTCGTCGCGCATGTTGATCTCTTCCAGGATCACCTGGCGTTCGGCCTCGACGTCGGCCTTCGCGATCGCCGAGTTCTGCAGCATGTCGCTCATGAACTCGACCGCCATCGGCAGGTCCTGGTCCCGGACCCGGCAGTAGTAGCAGGTGAACTCCTTGGCCGTGAACGCGTTGAGATCACCCCCCACCGCATCGAAGGCATCGGCGATGTCGCGGGCGGTGCGTGTCCGAGTCCCCTTGAACAGAAGGTGCTCCAGGAAGTGCGATGCACCGGCGACCCCGGGGCGTTCATCTCGGGAGCCGACGTCGACCCACACACCCAGGGCCACCGAGCGCATCCCCGGCATGGCCTCGGTGACGATCCGAAGGCCGGACGCGTACTCGGTCCGGCTTAGCTCGGTACCCTCGGGCGCCTTGTGCGGGCTCAACGCTCCGGCCGATCTCCGCGGTCTCGATCTCCCCGTTCCCCCCGGCGGGGACGAAACCCGCGCTCTCGATCGCGGCCTCGCCCGGCTCCTTCGCCGCGCGGCCGATCGCCCTCCCGACGAGGTCGGCCTCGGTCGCCGTCGTCACCCTCGGCCCGAGGCCATCCGCCCTCCGGCGGATCCCACCCTTCGCCGACGGGCTTCAGGCTGACCTTGGTACGGCCCATGGGGTCCTGTTCGATCTTGTCGATCTCGACCGTCAGCTTGTCCCCGACGTTGATGGCCTCCTCGACGTTGCTGAGCCGCTTGCCACGGCCCAGCTTCGAGATGTGGATCATGCCGTCGCGCCCGGGGAGGATGTTGACGAAGACCCCGAAGGTCGCCGTTTTGACCACCGTGCCCTCGTAGCGTTCACCCACTTCGGGCAGGTGCGGGTTGACGATGGCTTCGATCATCTCCACCGCCTTCTCGGCGCTCTCACCGTCCCGGGACCCGATGAAGATCCGGCCATCGTCCTCGATGTCGATGTCGGCCCCGGTGAGGGCGATGATCTCGTTGATCCGCTTGCCCTTCGGCCCGATGACCTCGCCGATCTTGTCCACGGGGATCTGCTTCAGGATCACCCGAGGCGCCTTCAACGAGAGCTGGCCCCTGGGCTCCGCGATGGTTCGCCCCATGGTCTCCAGGATGAACAGGCGGGCCTCACGGGCCTGCTTCAGAGCTCCGGCCAGGACCTCCGTGGGGAGGCCCGTGACCTTCGTATCGAGCTGGAGGGCGGTGATGAATTCCTTGGTCCCGGCCACCTTGAAGTCCATGTCTCCCAGGGCGTCCTCCGCCCCCAGGATGTCGGTGAGGGTGGCGAACTCACCTCCCTCCGCGATCAGTCCCATGGCGATGCCGGCCACCGGAGACTTGATCGGCACGCCGGCGTCCATTAGCGAGAGGGTGGAGGCGCACACGCTGGCCATTGATGTCGAGCCATTGGATTCGAGCACATCGGAGACCAGGCGGAGCGCGTAGGGGAACTCGTCCTCGTCGGGGATGACCGGGACGAGGGCCCGCTCCGCCAGTGCCCCGTGGCCGATCTCTCGCCGTTTCGGGCCCCGCAGGAACCCGACCTCCCCTGTAGAGAACGGCGGGAAGTTGTAGTGGTGGATGTAGCGCTTCGACTCCTCGGGATCGAGCGTATCGATCATCTGGGTCATGCGGAGCATCCCCAGCGTGGCAACGTTCAGGACCTGGGTCTCCCCCCGCTGGAAGAGCCCAGATCCGTGGGCCCGCGGGATCAGGCCGACCTCACAGTAGAGCTGACGGATCTCGTCGGGCTTCCTCCCGTCCAGCCTGGCGCCCTCCTCCAGGATCCGCCTGCGCATGACCCTCTTCTCGAGTTCCTTGAAGGCCGGCGAGACCTGGCCTGCGAGCGAGGCGAACTCCTCGCCCCACCGAGCCTCGAGCTGGCTCTTCACCTCGGCCTTCAGCGCGTCGAGATTCGCCTCTCGCTCGGCCTTGCCGGGCACGAGCGCGTCGGTCAGCCGGGGCCCGGCGATCTGCTCGACCGCGCCGAAGACCTCCTCCGTGTAGAGCGGGGTTGGCTGAAAGGTCTTCTGGCGGGTCCCGGCCTCCGCCACGAGGGCTCGCTGGAACTCGATGATTTCGGCCAAGGCTGCCTTCGCCGCCTCCAGGCCGTCGGCGACGACCTCTTCGGTCGGGGCGGCCTCACCGTCGGCGATCCGTCCCCAGGCTCCCTCGGGAGCCTCGCCCTCGATCATCAGGATGTCCACGGTCCCCTGATCGTTCACCCGGCCGGCCACGACCACGTCGAACGTGGCCAGATCGAGGTCCTGATAGGTCGGGGTGATCTTCCACTGGCCCCCGATCAGGCCCAGGCGGACCGCCGCCACCGGGCCGTCGAACGGCAGCCCGGCCAGGGACACGGCCAGGCCGGCCGCGTTGATGCTCGGGACGTCGTAGGGGTTGGCGAGGTCGGCGGAGAGCACCGTGACCACCACATGCACCTCGTCGCGGAAGCCCTCCTTGAACGTCGGCCGGAGCGGCCGGTCGATCAGCCGCGCGGTAAGGATGGCCGTCTCCGACGGCCGGCCCTCCCGGCGAAAGAACCCGCCGGGGATCTTTCCGGCCGCGTACATCCGCTCCTCCACGTCAACCGTGAGCGGGAAGAAGTCGATGCCCTCGCGGGGCGGCCCGCTGGTGCACGTGGCGAGGACCTGGGTCTCTCCCAGGGTCACCACGCACGACCCGTGGGCCAGCTTGGCGAGCTTACCCGTCTCGACGACGAGGTCCGCCCCGCCGATTCTCTTGCTGGAACTGATCATTGTGGATCCTCCTTGAACGAGGCCGCTGGTGCGGCCGAGAGCTGAATGTCCAAGGAGCGGGCGCCGGGTGCGCTCCGGCCAGTTCTCAGTGGTGGGTCTCGGCTGGTGACTCGGTCCTGAACGGCGAGTCCCTCCGGGATCCGCAACTGATAACTGACCGCACCGGATCGACGCTTCGCTCCTGGAGCGGTCCCTCCGTTTCTCCTGGTTCACTCCTCCCCTCATACAAGAGGGGCGGCCCCTGGCCGCCCATCTTCGTGCCTAGCGCCTGAGCTTCAGGCGCGTGATCAGCTCCCGGTAGCGTTCGACGTCCTCTCGCCTCAGGTAGTCGAGCAGCCTCCGGCGCTTGCCGACCATCTGCAGGAGCCCGCGCCGGGAATGGTGGTCCTTGGCGTGCGTCTTCAGATGCTCGGTCAATTCCTCGATGCGCCTTGTGAGGACGGCGACCTGAACCTCGGGCGAGCCGGTATCGGTCTCCCCCCGGCGATATTCGCTGATCAGCGCGGACTTCTGCTCTTTGAGTAGTGCCATTGCGTCGCCGGCAAGGTTACCACAGGCTCGCTCCACCTCCTGATGATGAGCCGACGCCGTCGAGCCGCTACGAGCCGTGCAGCACGGGGTGGCCGCTGGACTCGATGAAGGCGGGGATCAGGCGCCCGGTGACCTTCCCGCTCCTCGTCACCCTTACCTCTGCTACCCCCGTCGTCGAGCCGGCCACCGAGAAGTTCGGCCACACGAAGTTCCCCAAGCTCCAGAAGATGGGGCGGCCCATGTACCGGCTGACCGGCTGGAGGCGGTGGGAGTGGTGGCCGAAGATCGCGTCCGCGCCGGCATCGATCATTGCGAACGCGCGCTCGACGTCCTCGGGTCTGGGCTTCGTGTCCAGCTCGACTCCCCAGTGGATGGTCACCATCACCAGGTCCGCGATCCGGTCCGCCGCCTCCACCGCGGCGACCATGCTGGCGATGTCGTCCCCGTCGGCCATCCCGGGATGATCCGGCCCGGCGATCCAGTCCTCCCCGGGGACCACTCCCCCGAAGCCGAGCACGGCCACCTTCCACCCTTTGATCTCGAAGAGGGCAGGTTCGTGAGCTTGGGCTGCGTTGCGCCCGGCGCCCACGGGCCGGATGCGGTTCTCGAGCAAGTTCCTCCGCGTGTCGATGAGCGCCTCTGCGCCGAAGTCCCGTGCGTGGTTGTTCCCCAGATTCGCCACCTCGATCCCAGCCTTCCGCATGGCCGGGAGGGCGGCCGGATCGCCTCGGAAGGTAAAGTCCTTGGGCAGGGGACTTCCGAGCCCCGACACCGCGCACTCGAGGTTCACGATCGTCAGATCGTCCCGCCGGAACAGCCCGTTCAGCCCCGACCAGGCGTAGTCGTAGCCATTGCTCCGGAGGTTGGGGATGTAGTTGGCATCGAGGTTCACGTCACCGGTGGCACGGATGACAAGCCTGCCCCGCCTCGGGCCGGGCGACGGAGAGGGCGACGGCGAGGGGGAGGTCGGAGACGGCGAGGAGAACGTGGTCGCAGGGGGGGTCGTGACCGATTGCCCCACACGGTCGCTCTCGGCGTCGCGGCCCGACCTGATCACGGCCCAGGCCGACACCGAAGCGACGAGGACGAGGGCGGCCACCACCAGGGGTGCGGCGCCGGTCAAGCGACTCGGCCTGCGGTGCCTTCCTCTGGGAGACATACGTCGCTCGCCTAGCTCACCAGGGCGCGGGTCCGCTCCACGTCTTCCTTGATCTGGCGTGCGAGGTCCTCGGCGGACTCGAATCTGGCCTCGTCCCGCAGACGCTCCCAGAGTTCGACGCCCATCGCTCGCCCGAGGAGGTCTCCCTCGAAGTCCAGGAGGAAGGCCTCCAGGTGAAGAGGCTCGTTCCCGAACGTGGGGTTCGTTCCTACGTTGACCGCCGCCACGTATGCATCATCGCCCACGTGGGCCTTCCCCGCGTAGACCCCCTCGCCGGGCAGGAGCATCCGCGGGGGAACGTCGAGATTCGCCGTCGGATACCCCAGGCCGGCCCCGCGACCCGCCCCGGGCGTCACGACGCCGTCCACCACGTAACGGCGGCCGAGCGCCTCGGTCGGCCACTCGATGTCGCCGGCCGCCAGCGCCTCGCGGATGGAAGAGGACGACACCGGCCTCTCCCCGATCTTCACCAGGGCCACGCCATCCACGGAGAACCCATGAGCCGCTCCGAGCCCGTTCAGGACGGCGAAGTTACCCATGGCCCTGTGCCCGAACGTGAAGTTCGCGCCGACCACGGCATGCCGGGCGTGGAGACCCTCGACGAGGACCCTCTCCACGAACTCTTCGGGTGACCACCTGGAGAACTCCTCGGTGAACGCCAGGATGAGCAGGGCTTCCAAGCCGAGCGCTCCGATCAGGCCCGCTTTTCGCTCGGTCTTCGTGAGGAGCAGCGGTTCGCTCCCAGGAGTGAGGATCTCCCGGGGGTGCCGGTCGAAGGTCACGGCGACAGAGTTCAGGCCGCGCCCCTCCGCCACCTCCACCGTCCGGCGGAGGACCGCCTGATGTCCACGGTGCACTCCGTCGAAGAACCCGACGGTTACGGCTGTGCCTTCCGCCTTCAGAGGAAGGGACCCGAGCCCTCGCAGCACCTCCACGACGGGCAGGGTACAGGATGCCCCGCGGAGTCCCGCCCGCC
>JBOGVA010000016.1:0-46216 GCA_050692195.1 Actinomycetota bacterium
GGGTTTCCCCCGCCCGCCTACCTCTTCCGCTCCGGGTGCCGATCCAGCGATCCAGCGACTAGGTCGCTGCTGGCGGCTCGCCCGCTCTCGCGCCCGCGCCGGCCGGCTGGCCACCGCCGCAACCCGCGTGACAGAGCGGCACGCAGATACCGTTGCAGCAGTCCAGCGTGCCCGTGGTGGTGCAGAACTCACCAGCCGGACAATCCGACGTGGAGTCGCACAGCGTGTACCCCTCGCACCCACCGCGGTCGAAGCAGCCACAGATCTGACCACCCTCCGCGGTCCCGGTACAAAAGCACCTGGCGAGGCCGTTGCAGTTGAAATCGCCCCCGGCGCAGGAGTCCTGGCCCGGTTCGCAGGTTGGCGGGTACTGCGCGTACGCGGGGGTCCTGAGGCTGCTCAGGATGGGAGCCGACCAGGCGATGGCCGTTCCGGCTCCGATGCGCTTGAGGGCCCCCCGCCTGGAGACACTGCTGTCACCGACGTCCATAGGCACTCCTCCCCATCGACCTTCCAATCCCCGACCGTACGGCGCTTGGAGGATGGGGGCCTGCGTCGTTCGAGGGAGTTTTCCTGCCGCGAGATGCGCCATCTTTCCTACGGTCGGGCGGCTCGGGATCGTCTAAGTCGTTCAGCGATTCCTCAGCCGGGGTCTGACAACAAGAATGCGGGCGGGGTTTCCCCGCCCGCCTCTTCACCCAGATAGTCGTTGAGCTCCTAACTCTGTCCGTCGATCCTCCGCAGGAGGGCAAGCGGCGTTCCCGGCGCCACCCGCTGCCGATCCGTCACCAGCCATCCGATGAACACCGCTTGCAGGGGCGCCACAAGGGGAGTGTCGAGCCCACGCTCCCGGAGATGGCCGAGGAGCTCTCCGGGCTCGACCTCGACGCCGGACTTCACGATCTGCTCGTTCAGCCGGCCCCAATGTGGTGCCACAACGACCCATTCAGGGATCGAAACGAACTCCCCGAGAGGATCTCCAAGAGCCTCCGTCGGCCTGCTAGCGGACCCGTGCCGCATGTCCATGGGAATCTCCTGCAGCGACATCGAGAACCAGCCGGACGGCGGCCTCAAGGTCGCCGATATGAAGCCGGAAGCATTCGGCGCCCCTGACCACGCGTTCCAAGACGCCGAGGGCCGGACTCCCCAGTCGAGGGAAGTTGAAGGAGTTCCTCGCAAGGAGCACCAGCCCCTCTGCCGAGGTGATGGGCTCCAGGGCGGTGGGACGCCCCGAATCGTACCGAGGGGCGAGGACCCACCGGATCGGGCTTGGCCCGCCCAATGCCCCGGGGCGCAAATCTTCGGGGGTGAGGTGGTACCGGTACTGAAGGCTGAAGTCCCCGCGGCCCACGGGGAGCCGGGCTCGGAGGCCGGGAAGCGCGTCGACCGAGCCCTCGTCCAGGATCAACGGCCTGGGGAATGGGTGCACCAGCGAGGTGTGAGCGTCGATGAGCGCCGCCTCGTCGGTCAAGAAGTCGAAGCCGGCCTGCGTCAGAGCCGCCGTCAGGGTGGTCTTCCCGGAGTCTGGGGGGGCGGGGAGAAGAACCGTCCTCCCCTTCCAGGACGCCGCACCGGCATGGACGGCAAGATGCGCGGTTCGCTCGACCGCCTGGGCAGTGATTTCGGACAGCAGGCGGTCGATCAGGGAGCCAGGGTGAACGACCTCCTTGATCAGAGCATCATCCTCGAACAGTGAGTACGGGAGGTCTCGGTCGGTGCGAACGAGCGAGTAGACGCGTTCGTTCGTCCCCTCCGCGCCGTTTCGGAACGGCGCCAGGATGCGGTCGAGGTACTCGCCTGCCTTGGGGACCGTTGTCCGGAATCGGAATCGGAATGAATCCGCATGGTAGCTCCGGTCAAAGACCCAGACGACAGGCCATGCTGGTGCCTTCTTGGAATCCATCGATCTCGCTCTCACGGGAAAAGCGAACACCCGGGGGGTTTCCCCCGGGTGTTCGAACTATCAGGCTGTCCTGCCGCCTATGTGCAGAAGGTTCCGTTGGGGCCGGGATCCGTGTTGTCGTTGCACTCGCACCCGGTTCCGCTGCAGTACTCCGCGTCGTCGTAGGGGCCTCCCGGCGCGTTCCCCTGCGATCCGCGGTGCTTGCACCAATCCCGGCAACTGTCGGCGTTGATCTGGAAGCCCACGGTTCCGTCGCTCGTACAGAAGTCCTTGGTGGGGCTTTGCTTGGCGCCGCTCCAGCAGTAACAGGCGGCGCATTCCCCCGGGCTTCTCCCGCCTTGTGCGAACGCCGCCGGGGTGAGGCTCTGGATCGCCGGGGTCGCCCAGGCGAGGGTGCCAGCTACGACAGCTCCCCGCCGAAGGAGTTCCCGGCGCGATATTCCAAGTTCTTTGTTCACAGCGTCCATTTTCGGCCCTCCGAAAGGCCCTTACCTCAGGCAGACTAGGCGACCCGGGGCGGGGCCTCATCCTCCGTCTGCGGTAGGTTCCTTACTTCCTTCCCGCTGACTTTTCTGCTGCATCCTCCCGAGCCTGGGGGCCGCCTCCTGGATCCTGTCGAGTGCGCCCGCGACCCGGAATACCTCCGAATCTGACATTTCGGACCAGAGTGGCAGGGTGAGCGCTCTGGCTGCCGCCTCCTCGGTGACGCGCAGCCGCCCGTTCGTCCCGTTGAGATGGCTGTAGGCCCGCATGGCGTGCACGGGCGGGGAATAGTAGCGACGGGTCTCGATCCCTTCTGCGGCGAGGGCCCTCCCGGCCGCCGAGGCATCGAGGCCGAACGCCTCTGGTTCGATCAAGATCGAGAAGTCCTTGTAGGTGCTCCGGTCTCCGTCGGCCACCTGCGGGAAGGAGACTCCCGGGATCTCGGCCAGACGCCGCCGATACGACTCTGCCAGGACGTTCCGGCGATGGACCCGCTCTTCCAGTCCCTCCAGCGAACGCAGGGCCAGCGCGGCATGGAGCTCCGACATCCGGGCGTTCAGACCGACGAACAGACAGTCGTAGTCGCCCGGGTTCCCATAGTCGCGGCCGATCCGGCAGCGGTCCGCGAGCAGATCGTCGTTCGTCGCGATGATCCCCCCCTCTCCGGCGACCAGCAGCTTCGTGGGAGAAAGGCTGAACACCTCGGCGTCTCCGAACCCCCCGACCGGCGAGCCCCCACGGTGGGAACCGAAGGCATGGGCGGCGTCGAAGAAGAGGCGGATCCCGTGTTCCCGGGCCAGAGCGGCCAATCCCTCGACGTCGCACGGAGTCCCGAAGATATGCGTCGCCAGGATGGCAGAGGTCCTGACTCCAAGGACCCTTCCGGCGGCTTCCGGGTCGAGGGTGAGCGTCGATGGATCGATGTCGGCGAACACGGGCCGGAGCCCGTTCCATGCGACCGCGTGAACCGTGGCCGCAAACGTGAACGAGGGCACGATCACGTCGCCAGACAGGTCCGCGGCACGGAGCAGCAGCATCAACCCAGATGTGCAGGAGGCGACGGCGACACAATGGCGGACCCCAAGGTACTCGGCGGCCCGGCGCTCGAGCTCACGCACGAACGACCCGTTGGTCAGCGTGCGACTCTCCAGGATCGTCCTGAGATCCTGTGTCAACCCCTCGATGTCGGGCACGCTGGGACGGACCAGCGGGACGCCTTCTGGGAACGCCGGCGGACCCCCCAGCATGGCCGGAAGGTCCGAAGGCAACCTGAGTGTCTGCGCCATCCTCAGTACTCCTCTCTCGAGGGACTCCCCGTGACGGCTGGAGCACGGTGAGCCTGCCCCGCAAACCACTTCACGGTGAGGTCCAAGCCCGTCCGGAGATCCACCAACGGCCGGTATCCGATCAGCCGCTCCGCCTTTTCCACGGTGGCCAGAGAGTGACGAACATCTCCGGGTCGGGACGGGCGATATGTGGGCTGTTGGGTCGCATCCAGGGCGGCGTTGAGGGCCTCCACGAGGTCGAGGAGCGTGATCCGGCTCCCGCAGGCCACGTTGACTACCTCACCGGCGGCGTCCCGTCCCGCCGAGGCTGCCAGGACGCAGCCGTGCACAGCATTGGCCACGTAGGTGAAGTCCCGGCTCTGGCGCCCGTCGCCGAAGATCTCGGGGGGCTCCCCGGCGAGGATGCGCCCGATGAACCTGGGAATGACGGCCGCGTACTCCGAAGTCGGATCCTGCCTGGGCCCGAAGACGTTGAAGAAGCGTAGGGAGACGGTCTCGATGCCGTAGACCCGGGTGAACGCCCGGCAGTACACCTCCCCCCCCAGCTTCGAAGCGGCGTAGGGAGACAGCGGCATCGCCGGCATGTCCTCGTGCTTGGGAAGGGTCGGAGAGTCTCCGTAGACCGATGAGGACGAGGCGTAGACGACTCGCCGGATACCCTCGTCGCGGGCTGCAACCAGCACGGTCAGCGTTCCGTCGACGTTGACCGAGTTCACCGTGACCGGATCGGCTACGGACCGAGCCACCGTCGGCAGCGCCGCGAGATGGTACACGACCTCCACGTCGCGGACCGCCCGGCGGACCGCCGCCTCATCGCGGACGTCGCCGACCAGCAACTCGATCTGGCTCTCCAGACCGAGGAGATTCGCCGTGGAACCCGTCGAAAGGTCGTCCAACACCCGCACGCGATCCCCCCCCGCGGCGAGGCTCCGGACGAGGTTCGAGCCGATGAACCCGGCACCTCCGGTGACCAAAACGCGCATCTTCTCCTCTCCCATCTGAAGCGTGGACGAATCGGCGACGGCGCCCATCACACGGACGCCGCAGACTTGCTACGCCGGACGTCGTAGGGTCCCGCGGGCCGCACCCTAGACGCCCGAGGTCCGGCGGGGCGCCTGTGACAGCCAGGCGCCGTAGACGAGCCCACCGAGGGCCATCGCCCCGACGGCCGGAGCGGCGATGGATACCGGCAGTCGGCTCACGAGCACGCCGCCCGCGGCAGCCAGCGCTCCCAGGCCCCAGAAGAACAGGGTGACCGCTCCGCGGTTCCCCCCCAGCGCGAGCACGTCGTAGGAATGGAGGCGGTCCCCGGCCCCCAGGGGCCGGGCGGACCGCCACCGCCGGGCCACGGTGAGGGTGAGCTCGATCACGAATACCCCCAGGCAGGTCCCCGCGGCCAGGGCACCGCTCCAACCATCCGCGCTGATCCGAGCGAACAGGATGGCAAGCGTCGCACCCACCGCGTAGGCACCGCCGTTGCCCAGGAATATGCGGGCCGGGGGGCGGTTCCAGATCAAGAATCCGGCCAGCCCGCCGGCGAGGGCTGCCCCGAGGGCGACGCCGACCGGATCCCCTGCCAGAGAAGAGATCACCGCCATGCCGACGGCGGCGACGGCCGCCACGCCCCCGGCAAGTCCGTCTTGCCCGTCCATGATGTTGACCGCGTTGGCGCAGGCCATCGTGAGGAGCACCGTCCCGATCGCGCCGAGCGCTCCGAACGGAACCAGCCGGACGCCTCCCACGGCCAGCACCACCCCTGCCGCGGCCAGGACGCCGGCCCGGAACCAGGGAGGGCGGGGACGCACGTCATCGGCAAGGCCCACAGCAAGGGCGGCCGCCACGGCGATGGTTTCGGCTACGGGAAGCGGCCGACCGAACACCGCGAGAGTGCCCATGGTCGATGCGATCACCGCGACTCCACCCAGGAGCGGGACCGGCGATCCGTGGATCTTCAGGTCGTCGCCGGGACGGTCCACCACCCCGAGGGCGAGGCCTGCCCATCGGGCCAGAGGAGTCCACACCAGTGAACCAGCGAGTGCTAGGAGGAAGGGCATCGGGTGACCAAGACGTTGCTGAGCTGGCCATGATGGACGGCGATCCGTCGCGCCGGCCGGAAGCCGACCTTGGCGTAGAACCTGTTGGCCGCGTCGTTGTTCGCCCCCACCACCACACGCACTTCCGACACTCCCTGCCTTGCCAGCTGATTCAGCACCTCTTCCGCCAGGGCGCTCCCCACCCCGCCGGCGCGGGCGTGCTCGCTGACCGCGATGGAGAGCAGTTCTGCCTCCGGTAGGCCGTGCATGCCATTCGGATATCCAGCGGTCTCGCGGGCTCGCCGGAGAATGGAGAGACGGAGCAGTCGGGGCGCCGCCGCCATGGCGGCAGCGACACCGTGCCTGATGTAGAAGCGCTTGTAGAAGGTCCTGACGGAAGGGACCGCCGCCGCGAAGCCGACCACCCCCTGCCGGTCCTCCGCCACCAGAGCAACCGCTTCTGGGTCCTGGGCCAGCGCGCGGTACAGAAGCGCAACGAACCGGTCGCCGAGAGAAGGGAGGAATCCGGTCGGGAGGGCTTCCCGGTGCAGACGGGCCAGATCCCGGGCGTCCTCTGCTCGGGCCGGGCGCATCCGAACCTGCTCCGTTCGTTCCTCGCCGGGGCCAGGGTGGGATCGAGTCGCTCCGAGGATGCGCTTTCGCTCGAGGAGCTCCCCATACACGTTCATCACGGTCTCAGCCACTCTCGCCTCGTCAAACCGCTCCACCGCCCGGGCCCGGGCGGCGGCGCCGAAGCAGCCTCGCAGGCGGTCATCAGCGATCAGGCGGGCGATGGCCGCGGCGAGCTGCCCCGGGTTCCGCGGAGGCACCAGGAACCCCTCGATCCCGTGGCGGACCACCTCCCGGCAGCCTCGGATATCCGTCAGGATGAGCGGCTTCCCCATGGCCGCTGCCTCGATGGCGGAACGTGGGAGGCCCTCACGCCACGAGGCCAGGACGAACACGTCCATCACGGCCAGGAGGTCCCGAACGTCCTCCCTCCACCCGGTGAACAGGACGTGCTTCCCCGCCCGGAGGATCTCCTCCTCCTCGATGGCGTCACCCTTCCCCGGATCGGCCTCCCCGAGAGCGAGGAACGTGACATCTGGATTGGCCGCGTGGAGGCTCTCGGCAGCTCGGAAGAATTCCCGATACCCCTTCTCTCTGACCATCCGCCCCACGGTGCCGACCACCGGGGCGTTCGCCGGGATACCCAGCCGGTGCCTCAGCGCGGCGGCCTGGTCGGCAGAGACGGCGCTCGGATCGAACCGGGCGAGATCGGTACCGTTTCCGAGCAACACGCTCTTTCCGGATGAGACCACGCCGACCCGCCGAGCCCAATCCAGATCCTCTTCACTCTGATAGAGCTCGATATCCGAGAACCGGGCGGCCAGGCGCTCCAGGGCGAGCACCGCCCAGCGCTTCCGCGTCGGGTCCTCCGCCGTCGCGTAGAAGCCGTGGACGGTGTTCACGACGCAGGGCACACCGGCCATGCGGGCCGCCACCCGACCGAGGATCCCGGGCTTCGGATTGTGCGTATGGACCAGGTCGAACCGTTCCCGACGGAAGATCCGCAGGAGCTCCCCAAACGCCCTGGCATCGGAAGCCGGATCCCAGGATCTGGTCGCTCGGTGCCAGGGAACGTGACGGATCCCCGCCTGCTCCAGTTGGGCGACCCATGGTCCCGGCGCGCTGATGCCTGTCACCTCGAACCCTTCGGCGACTTGCCGGCGCATCTGTCCGAGCAGGAGGAACCGCAGCGTCAGGTCGACCGTGGTCACGTGGGCGATCCGGATGGGCCGGGTCATCATGGCCTCCACGGGCCTCGACGGAGCAGGCGGTAGGCCAGGCCCTCCGCATCCAACCCCCCTCGCACCTTCGCCCGGAAGAACAGATCGCCATCGCTTCGAAGGACGGGGATCCGGCCCAGGCGGTGTGGATCGATCCTGCCCGCTCGATTGGTCTGCCATGCACCAAGGGCCGCCGAGTCGAACAGCCGCCGGGAGAGTCGATCCGCAGCCGGAGAGCCCACCGCCCACGGATAAGCGAAATGCCGGCAGGCCAGCCCCAGGCGGTCCTCGATGAGCTCCTTCGACCGCCGCATCTCCTCCTCGGCCAACGCTTCATCCGCACCCGACAGGTCGACATGGCCATGCGTGTGGGACCCCACGGTCACCAGGCCTGTCGCGACGGCCTCCCGGAGCTGCGCCCATGTGATTGCGCTCCCGTTCTCCGGTCCCTCTTCGACCAGGCCGGTCGCCAGATAGAGCGTGGCCGGGAGACGATGCCGGATCAGCAGGGGCAGCACCTGCTCGTGGAAGTCGCTGAACCCGTCGTCGAAGGTGAGGACCACGCCGCCGCGGGCACCGTTGGAGATCACTTGATCCAGAGAGAGGACGTCATCCTCCTCACGGAGGAACGCCAACTGCCGGTCGAGAGCGTCGACCGAGACATCGATCTCGCGCCCGCCGACACCCACTCGGTGGTAGAGAAGGATGACCACGTCGCCGACCCGGCGGCGCGCGGGGGCTCCCAGAGGCAGGGCCGCGGCTTTCACCGCCTTACGCAGGATCGCGTCGATGGTCATGCCGGTCCTTGGGCCGAGAGATGGAAGCGGTTCCCAGCAGAGCCGCCGTCGTGGCGGGGATGAGCGGAAAGTGCAGGGTGTAGTCCACGCTCGCCAGGATCCCCAGCGCGGCCAGGGCGGTGGCCCCCAGAGCCACCAACGCGTCCGGGTCGGTCGTCGCCCACAGACGAGCAAATCCCCACCCGAAGAACGCGATGAGGAGGAGGAGGCCCGGGACGCCCGTTTCCGCTCCGACCTGCAGGAAGCCATGGTGGGCCCACAGGGCGTCTCGATCCGCCCGGGCGGTCGTGCTCTCGAACTGAAACCGTCCAGGGCCCACTCCCGTCAGAGGATCGTCTCGGATGATCTCCCACGCCTCGCTCCAGAGCACCGCGCGACGTTCCGTGAGGACCTCGAGGGTCAGTGACGTTACCGGACCGGACGCGCCGCTCGGTCGATAGGTCCCCCCGATCCACATGGTGCCCAGGAGCGCCGCGCCCACGAGCGCCGCGGAGACCGCGATGGCGATCCGGACCCCGCCGCGGCCCGACAATCCGAGCAGCCCCACGGGGATCAGGAAGAGGACCGCAGCGGCCGCCATCGAACCGATGGCGAAGGGCACGAGGCCGGCGAGGACCGCTGCACTGGACGCAACCATCCGCGCCCCATCCCGGCTGACGACTGCGACCATGGTGGCAGCGAAGGCCACCAGCACGAAGAAGGCGCCCGTGGCATTGGCATACGAGAACGGGCCGGACAGCGGGTCGCCGGAAAGGAGGTCCCGTGAGGAGATCGCGAGCCCAGCAGCCACCGCGACGACCACCGACGGAACCAACCATCGGTGGACTGCTCCGATCATCCTGGCGAATGCGATCGTGAAACCCACAGAGAGGATGAGGAGGACGGTCGGGAGGGCGTTCCCGCCCCGGGCCGACCCGACCACGGCGGTCCAAAGTATCGCCGCGGCGAAGAGGAGAGCGCCCGTCAAGTCCAGCCACGCTGCTCCCGCTCCGCCCCGCCGGGACGCGACGTCGCCGTCCTCCATCCGGATGCCTGCACCGTCAGGTCGTGTTCGCTGCATCGGGTTCTCGAGCGATCGGCGGCTTCAAGCACAACAGGACCAGAAAGACCGGCAAGAGCTGGATCCGCTGCCGGGCGAGGATCCCGAAGTTCGCGATGCTCGACAGCGCAAGGATCATCATCCCGGTGTAGGCGATGGAGAACGCCAGATACGGTTGTTCCCTCATGGTCTGAAGGGCTGAGAAGAACGAACGCCAGCGAACCAGAGACAGAAACAGGAGGAATGTGACCTCCAGGGCGGCCGCCAGCGACTGGGAGTTGTGGGCCTCGACGAGAAGAGGGCGGAAGAGCACCGTGGCCACGGCAACGGGCGCCCGTCCGGGCGAGTCCAGGATCGATGGGACGAATGCCGAGCCGCCCTGAGCCGTTCGCTCGGTGGTTTGGCTGAGCGCGGTGGTCACTCCCCGATCCGTCTGGATGCCCCGTTCCTGGAGGTAGTCGTCCGCTCGATTCACGAAGATCAGGGCCACGACGCCAAGGATGGCGATGGCCGTTCCCTTGACGATGGGTGCGACGGTGCCCAACTCCTTCGGCAGCCTCCGGAACAGATATCCGGCCAGAAGAGCCACCGCCATGATCCCGGCGAAGTGGGGGCGCACGATGGCTGCGAGCCACAGCCCGGTCGCCGCAAACGATACCCCTCGGATCGTTCGACCGGACAGGACGTGGGCCGCGCCCAATGCCACCAGCCCGAGGGTCAGCGTCATCCAGGCTTCCTTGCCGATGCTCGACGGCCAGTACCAGAGCGAGGGCAGGAAGAACAACAGACGCGCGTACCGCGTTCGGTGGCCCTGGGGGACGGCGATGACGAAGGCTCGATAGAAGAAGAGCAGTCCCCAGAACCCGAGCCAGGAGTAGAAGAGGAAGCCGCCGAGACGAGTGGGGCCAATGATCGCGTAGACGATCGCGGTGAAGAACTCGATGAAATGAGTGCTCGTCAGCGACGGCAGTCCGGTCTCGAAGTTCCCCGACCGGAACTGCTCGTGGAAGTCGACGCCGAAGGTGTGATAGTCGCCGGCGTCAGCATCTCCCTGGTAGATGTCGAACGCCACGTAATGCCGGACCATCGCTCCCGCCAGCTTCAGGAGGAGCGCCGCCATGAGGATCGCGAACAGCCTGGGATCCTTTTCCGCTGCGGCCTGACGGCGAAGAGCCGGGATGGTGAGGGCGATCAGCACCGGGACGATCAACATCGCCCCCCACGAGTCGTAGGTGCTCCTGGCCATCAGGAAGAGCAGGCCGAAGACCAGCGCCCCGGTCAGGAGGAGGCCCGAGAAGAGGACGAGCGCGGGGCTCTCTGTCCGCGTTTCCTCCGTCGTCACCACTAGAACACCTCCAGATCCCCGAGGCTCAACGCCCACGAGGCCTGGTCGATCGGATCGGGGCGCAGCCCGTCTCGCAGCGGATTGACGACGAAGGGGGCTCCCGCGGGCGCCGGGAGAAATCCGGCTCTCCTGGCCGCACGGGCCGCCGTCGAGCCGACAGGGAACCGGCAGGTCAGGTGATCGACTCGGGCTCTCCTGGCAACGGCTCGGAGGAGCCGGCGAGCCGTCCGCTGGTCCCCCGGCCTCACGATCAGGTCTGCGATCGCCGTCTCCCACAGGACCCCTCGCGGGCGCACCCGAAAGAGGGCCAGCCCGGTGGTGGAGCCGCCCTCTTCCAGTCGGATCGCTCGGTAGTCGAGCAGCGGGGCGTCCCCGTACCTCCACCGGAGGTAGGCCAGATCCCGTGGGGTGTGAAGCATGGCGTGCTCTGTCGCGGCGGCCTCCAGCAACGGGGACAACGTGATTCCATCGACCAGCGCATGGGCGGCCGGCTCCGCTTCGGTCGGCGGTCGGGGGCCGGTGGGCTCCTCCCCATCTCGCAAGGCTCGAATGTGACGGACGAACCGAAGAGGCCTCCGAAGGCGCACAGATGGGCGTATCGTGCCCACCACGAGCCACCCCATCTTCAGATATCCGGGCAGGCTCTTTTCGTTGGGTGTGTTGAAGACCAGGGCGACCTCTTCTCGAAGCGCTTCGAGAGACTCCCTGGTCAACAGGGAGAAGATGCCCCTGCGCTGATGATCGGGGTGCGTCGCCGTGTCGACCGCACGCACAGCGGAGATGCTCTGTCCGTCGGCCTTGAAGCTCCACCGCATGAATGCCCGGAGCCCCACGACCTCGCCCTCCGACTCGGCCACCCACATGAAGGAGGGACCGAAGGGGTTGGCGAGATGCTTCCATCGGAAGAACTCCGACGATCTCTCCCCGGCCGGGCCACCCCCGAGCGACCGGTTGAGCAGTTCGACCACGCCCGATTCGTCCTCCGGTCGGAACGGTCGGATGGCGAGGCCCTGGCCGACGACGCTCATGAGAGCAGCTCCCCGTAGACTTCCTCGATCCGTGCGATCGCGTGGCGGATGTCGAAGCCTGCGGCCCGCTCCCGAGCCGATTCCCCGAACCGCTCGCGCAGGGACGCATCGAGGAGCATGGTGACGATGGATTCGACCAGGCTGTCCTCGTCTCCCGGTGGGACGACAAACCCTTGCTTCCCGTCCTCGACCACCTCGGGAAGACCACCGACGTTGGTGACCACGGCCGGCGTTCCGACAGCGAGGGCTTCGATGAGAGCGATGGAGAGCCCCTCGTGGATGGAAGGCAAGGCGAAGAGGTCGAACGTCTGGACCAACTGGGGTACGTCCTGGCGGTGCCCGGTGAAGATCACGGTGCCATCGAGCGCGAGCTCCCGAGCCAATGACTTCATCTCGCCCTCCAGTGGGCCCGCGCCGACCAGGACGAAGCGAACTTCGGGCACCAGGCGACGGACCCTCGCCGCGGCTCTCAGGAGCTGACGGTGGCCCTTGTGGGCCTTGAAGTTGGCCACGGTCCCAACCACCGGTGCGCTCTCGGGTATCCCCAGCTCCTCCCGGATCCCGTCCGGGGACGGCCATGAGCTCACCGCCTGAGGATCGATGCCGTGATAGCGGGTCTCCACCGGGGGCATCCGCCGGAACCGGAGCGCGGCAGGATATCTGATGGAGAGAGCGACATGCTCCGATACGGCGAAGACATGGTCGCTCCGCGGGAACGTCAAGAGGTTGGCCCAGTACGTCGCGCGGTGGTATCGCTCCCAGACGTTGTGCTCCGTATACACCCGGCGCACGGCCGGACGCCGGCCAAGCGCCAGGCGAGCTCCCACGGCGGCGATCGGCGAGTGTGAATGCACCAGGTCGATCTGGCGATCTCTGACGAGCCGCCGGAGCCGGCTCAGCCAACCCGGTCCTCGGCCCCCATGGAGACAGTGAACGGGGAGGTTCGCTTCCTCGAGCTCCGACACGAGGGCGTCCTTCCACGGCAGGAGGTAGGCGACCTCGTAGGAGAACCGGGACGTGTCCAGGTACCGGGCGGCGTTCACGAGCAGCTGCTCTGCGCCACCCCTCCCCAGCCCCTTGATCAACAGCAGGATTCTGTCCATGGATGCTCCGGAATCGGGCTAGTTGGACAACCTTGCGGGACAAGGCTCAAGATTTCGGCTGCGAAACGCCGACCACATAGATAGGCGTCCCCCCACGCCTCGGAGGAGACGGAGCTACGTTGAAGCACGAAGGCCGCGAGCCTTCCACGGAAGGCTCTCTTCCTCTTGACGCTGGTCTGAGCCGGCGTCGGTTCCTGACCCTGACCGGTCTTTCGGTGGCGGGCATGGCTCTCGGCCCGGCCATGGTGGCCGAAGCTGGGACCCTTCAGCGTTGGAGTGATCCGCGAACGTGGGGAGGCCGCGTCCCCGGACGGCGAGATGTGGTCCGGGTCTCCAAAAAGATCCTCCTGGATGTCAACGCCCGGGTCGCCGGAGTCATCATCACCGGAAGCGGGGCTCTGGTCTTCGCTTCCAAGCGAAGCGTCACCCTGACCTCTAGTGGGAACGTCGTCGTGAAGGGCAAGCTCGTGATGCGCCCCAGGTATCGGAGGGTGATCCACAAGCTCCGGTTCGTCGGCGTGAAGGAGTCGAGGTTCCGCGGCGGGCACACCATGGATCCCCTGCCGTCCGATGTCGGACTGTGGGTCATGGACACCGGCCGCCTCGACGCCGCGGGGAGCCCGAAGCTGGCGTGGACCCGCCTGACGGAATCCGTGCCCGCGGCCGCGACGGCGATCACCCTGGCAGAGGATCCGGTCGGCTGGAGGGTCGGCGACTTCCTCACGATCACCCCGACTCAGCCGCCCACCGTCGAGACGTTCTGGTACGCCTTCGACACCGTGCAGATCGCTGGAATCAGTGGGCGCACCATCCAGCTGTCACGAGCGACGACCTACGATCACCCCGCCGTGACCGTGGCCCCGGGCCGGACCTACGGGGCGGAGGTCCTCAACCTCACGCGGAACGTGCGGGTCGAGGGGACCCGCAAGGGCCGGGCCCACATCTTGGTTCTGGCGAACCAGCCGCAGGAAATCTCCCATGTCGCCATCCGCTACATGGGACCCCGGAAGACGAAACGCGACGGGACGAGCGTTCCGGTCCTCGGTCGCTATCCCCTCCACTTTCACATGCAGGGCGGTCTGGCTCGAGGAACCACGGTGACCGGGGTCGTTGTTCGCGATTCGAGGAATCACGCCTTCGTCGCTCACACCAGCAACGGCATCACGTACCGCGAGTGCATCGCCTATCGGATCGTCGAAGACGCCTACTGGTGGGACGAAGGGGAGGTCACCAGCGACCTGCTCTGGGAGCGTTGCGTCGCCGCGAACGTCCGGAAGCTCGACGGGGACGGTGACACTCGTTGTACAGGATTCAACATGGGAATGGGGAAGAGGAACGCGGCTGTAGGATGCGTGGCCGTCGGACTCCACCAGAAGACGCAGGCGTCCGGCTTCAAGTGGCGGCGGGCTGGTGTGTGGCGCTTCGAAGACTGCTTGGCCCACAACAACGCCATCTTTGGAATCTTCGCCTGGACGAACGATGACCCGAACGCACACCGTATAAGTCGCTTTGTCGGTTACCACAACGGCACGGGAATCTTTCACGGCGCGTACAGCAACTCGTATCTCTACGAGGATGGGGTCCTATGCGGAAACCGGAGCGCAATCGTCATCAGCGCGCTAGCTCATGAGCCGGGCCTACGTTTTGAGCGCATGCGGTGTGACGGCGCTGGCATCTCTGATTACCTGATCAGAACAGAGGAGCATAAGAGCAGTGCTCACATGCCGACTGTCATTTCTGCGTGCGATTTCCGTGGGTATAACAAGGCGGCGATCGGCTGGCTAGCAGTCGACCCGGACAATCCCGAACAGTTCGAGGTTCTAGACTGCTCCTTCGAAGGGAACGAGTTCTGGCTTGCCTCCAACATCCATCCGCAATCCTTGATTCTCGTTCGGGACCCGATTCACGGAGCGATCAGCCTCCACCGAGTGGATCTAGAAGGGGATCTCCTCCCTGAGTGGAACGCCCGGGTCAATCCCGTCGCCTAGGAATGCGCCTCGTCATCGAGACCCAGCAAACCTTGTTTCGCCAGTTCTGGGTCCCCTCCACTGGTCGTTCCGCGCAAGTTCTCCACCCTCAGCCGCTCGTTTTGAAGGAGGTGCGTCCGCGCTCTCAGATCCTTGAAACCCTCAATAAGGGCCGTCCGGACTCTCCTCGAGCGAGCTGAAAAGAATACACGTCCCCGACTCGCTTGGGAGCGGTAGGTGTCGAGCCGGCGCCCCTCGGGGGCGGCCAGGACCTTCTGCATTGCCCTCCGCCGGCCATGGGCTCTTCTGTATTCTTGGTATAGGTCCCGATTGCTGTGGCCGCGGGGGGTCGACCGAGGATGCCAAAGGTGTACCAGATCAGCGCGGAGACGACGGTGCGGCCCTATTAATGTGTCCAGGGCAAAGCCAAAGGACTCGTCTGCTCCTCCCCAACCGACGAACCGCTCGTCCATGCCACCGATCGCCTCGAAGTATTCGCGGCGGATCACGAAAATCCCCCCGCCGGGACGACCTACATAGGGAGGTTTCTCAAGGCGGAGGAAGTTATCCGCCGTCCCGGCCAAGAGTCCTTGCGTGGCCATTTGCGACAACCTTAAGACTCGCCGGTATGGCACCACCCAAGGCTCTTTCATTGCGAGGCGAACGGCTTCGTTGAGCGTGTCTAGCGTTAGGAAAGTATCCGCGTCCACGACCGCCAAAACCGTCCCCCGCGCCTCTCGGACGGCGCGATTTACCGCTTGGCATTTGCTCCAAGGAACGTCGGATGCGCCAAGAACCACGTCCCAATTGGGATATCGGGCATGATACCAAGCCAGAACCCATCGCCAGAGACGATCCCGATGACCACCATCCCCCAGGAACGGGACGATCAAGGAAACCAAGGGATCCCGCGCCGCTGGTGTAGACAACTTCAACTCGGCTCCATATCGGTGGAATCCGAGGCGGGGTTCCGTCGCGTCACCATATGACTGGCCCAGCGCACGCCAAGCCTCAGCGCGGCTCCGCGGCGACCTCGCTTCCAAAGATTCACGAGTGTTCCCACTCTTCGATGACGAACGTACAAGGCCAAGAGCTCTCTGTGCTCTGATGTTCGGATGTCCACAATTCCCGTTTTCGCATAGCCTTGGTAGAAGCATTGCCGCAATTCGTTAAACGGGCGGTGTCCTCCCGTCTTGGTCTCGACAAGGTTCTGGAGATACACGATGAACGCGGCGATATCTCGATACACGGGGCCGAACTGAATCGGCCCAGCCGGAAGGTCCAGCAGGTAGAGGGCGTCACCTTTCAATCGAATGTTCGGAGGAGAGAAGTCACCGTAGACGGCCGAGATGGGTAGGTCGCTGGTACCGTGAAGGTTCCAGAATCTCGGCACCATTAACCGCTGCGCCACTCGCTCAACATCACCCCGCCCGGCCGCCTGCACGACCGGATCCTTGCCGGCATCGGGTCTGAGGGTCGAATGGAAGAGCCCTAGGGACTCGCCAGAGCGAGTAACAAGGGCGGCGACTTGCTCCTGCTCCTTGCCCGCCGCTCGAAGCAAAGAGTGCAAATCCGAACCATCAACGTAGGGCATGCATATGCACGGGGGCTCGGCTTCCCAACCGATGGTTGGAACCAAACGTACGTCCCCTTCGGTCGGCCAGTGTGTAAGCAGACTCGCCGCCCCCTTGTACAGGTTCTCAACGGTGAGCCACGTCCATCTAGGTCGTACCTTCAGCACTACCTCAGGCCACTCAGCAGGTTCACCGGTGCATCGGTAAAGGGTGCCCCCCCGGATCGTACTCACGGAGACGATACGGTATCGCTCCGCTCGATCCTGCCACTCGAACCTCTCCTGCATCCGCCGGAGCAAATGGTCAACGAACTCTTCAGGGTGCGATTTGGTCACAACAGGATCCCATGTCGAGGTGAGGGGACGCCTGCGAGGCTTCAGGGTTTCGATGAATCGCTCCAAGCGCCGACCTCCGACAACAGCTGTTCCCAACGGGTGGCGACGTCTTCGATGTCGAAGCGGGAGAGACAGTGTTGTCTTCCGCGCTTTCCAAAGTCGTCGGGCGATTCCAGCACATCGCCCATTGCTCTATTCAGACCGACCTGGTCGTCAGGCTCTACAAGTCGACCCGTCTCGCCGTGGCGCACGACTTCCCTCACGCCCCCGACATCCGAAGCTACTACTGGCAGACCTCGCATAGCGGCTTCGATCAAGACACCGGGAATACCCTCACTTCTGCTGGGAAGAACAAGCAGATCAGCAGCCGCCAAGACCCTCGCAGGATCAGAGACGACGCCGGTGAAAAGCACCCGGTCGGAGGCTACGGCGCGCGCCAGTTCCTCAAGTTGGGATCTTTCAGGGCCCGAGCCGACCACTACGAGACGAAGTTCCTGATGCTCCCGGAGGGCAAGGATCGCCGCAGCTACGTTTTTCTCTTGCGAGAGGGAGCCGACGTAAACAGCAACACTTCCATCCTCGGGCAGGTCATACTGCTTCCTTGCTGAATTCCGAGCCGCGCTGTCGATCGGCGGGAATCGGGCGGCAGACACGCCGCGCGGGATTACCCGGATTTTTTGGGCTGGGACTCCCAGGACATGTTGTAGCGCGAGCGCCGAGCCCGGCCACAATGCGACCACCATCGCCGCCCGCGATAGCAGCACTCTGGTGCGCAGTCTCCTAGCGGGTGTGTTCGACCAGTAGACTGGGTCACCGATCGTTCTGAAGACGAAAGGAACCGTGGTACCGACCGAACAAAGTGCTACTGCCTGCAGCGTCGAGGAGCCGTGGCCTACGACGACCCTCGAACGCTGGATCGCTGCTCGCAAGCGCCGGAGTCTTCGCAGTTTGTACCCGCCGTTTGCCAGGCTCGGAATAGGCAGGGTGACAGCGTCTCTGGATGACCGAATGGCTAGGGTCTCAACGCTTCGGCCTCTCTTGACCAGAGCAGCTTCCAGCTCCCATGCGAAAACCTGCGCACCTCGTCGATCGGAGTCTGTGACGACTTGGAGTACGTCGCGATCCTTCGTGGGTCTTCCCAACGTAGAGATCACCTTTCGACTCCGGCCTCAGGGGAGGCGACAGACCGCCGTAATGGACGTGGGAGGTGAGAACGTAAATTCGATCTCAGAGAAGAGACGGTTCTGAACCACGAAGAGATTGCGAAACGCCTCCGGCGAAAAATGGAAACCAGTCGTACTCCCAATCGTCGCCACCGGAATCTGGCGCTGAAGCCAGCGCATGAGCGCGGTGATCATTCGGGCTCGCACCTTTGCCGAAAGGGACGCAGCTTCGCCTGTTCGCTTGGCCACATCTCGCAAGACGTTGGGACCGTGACTTGGCAGGCGGAACTGAATAACCATCACTTCGCGGCAGATGGCCGCCAAACGGCGCACCGCGGCGACGGGATCCGCCATATGATGGATTACCTTAAGAAGCAGAACCACGTCGAAGCTCCAGTCTAGAGGGACTTCCTCTGCCGAGCCCTGAACGATTTCGTAGCGGTCCCCGTTAAGTCGGGCGATTTCCTGGGCGATCTTGTATCGCTCTGGGTTGGGCTCCAGACCGACTGACCGAGCTGCGCCCCGTCTGGACGCCTCCAAGGGATAGAAGCCGTAGAATGTGCCGACATCGAGCACGGACTTGCCTCGAACCCGATCGCCCAGGATGGAGTCGGCGGTTCCAGATCGATCGGTCCCCGGGACACGCAGGCCGAACGGCAATGGCACCGACTGATATCCCTCGAAACGAGTTCTCCACAGAAACTCCTCCACCGTGGTTGCGCTAATCGTCACGTTGCCTCCCCGATTCGGCTCCGCCCAGATAGCCGTATTGGCCTAGACTTAGTCCTGTCAAGATTTCGATCCGGCGATTGCTCTCTCCAAAGACGCCGTCCGTCACCCGCCACACGTATTCTCGGGTCCTCCGATTTGGCCATTCCGCCAGTCGCTTGGGAGCGAGGCGCTCCAACCGACGCAGTGCCCGGGCGGCTCGCCCATGACCACTGAATGGGGCACTCGGATTGAGGCTATCTCTTCCGAACGCGTAATTGAGGAGACGCAGCAACGAAACCGCGAACCCCGAAAGTGAGCGATTGACTGGCGAGCTGTCTGGGAAATGGGCACCCGTTGCTGCTGAGAAGCGCGCCAATGACTCAAGAAAAGTCCGAGAATCGTCGCGAAGCAGCTCGAAGGGGAGAACCAGTACCCCGGACCGACCGAACAGCTTCTGGTAGAACGCTATGAGGTTGTCGTACTCGAGTGCCCGGAAATCGAATAGTGGGACTCGGGCGTCATGAGGCGGATCCAGGTACCGTTTGATAGAGCAGGCGCCGCCCTCTTGTACGTACTGCTGCCAGGCCGAAAGCATCATTTCACGCTGCTCACGAATTACGATCAGAACCCTAGCTTCAGGGAAGGCGCGAGCCAATCGCTCCGCGATCGGCATTCCATCATAGGCACCAGAGTGGATGGTCCCCGTCAGCCGCTCGTGGGAAAGCACTGGGATACGTCCCGCGTCCGCGGTGGCAGCCATCCAGGCTTCGAACGAACTGCGAGCCTCTCCAGCATCGAATCGAAAGGGATTCACTGTGACAAACTGCTCTTTGATCAGACGCCTGCTGGGATGGGCTCGGAAACAGCCCGGGGGGCCGTCACGAAACACGCGGGTTTGCAACCACGTAGTGCCCGTCTTTGGATACCCGATGTGAATGAGGGGCGGAAGGGCCAGCTCTCGTCGCGGAGTGCGTCGCCGCCCCATCGATCTCTACCAGCTTGGCGCGAAGCGCGCCATGGACTGCC
Organism: Actinomycetota bacterium; assembly: GCA_050692195.1. Lineage (GTDB taxonomy): Bacteria > Actinomycetota > UBA4738 > UBA4738 > UBA4738 > JBOGVA01. The sequence continues at coordinate 19,584 of JBOGVA010000016.1, forward strand.
GAATGTCCGCATCGGTCAGGAGCCCGAGGCAGAAGACTCCCCATGGCGTGTCCGCGGGAGCTTCTCCGTGCGGACGTTCAATCGCTTTCCTCATGGAAGAGAGGACCACCGCCCAGGGTAAAGGAAGCGGATAGTCCCACAGCCGAGTCATTTCTGCCCACAGCACCTGTGCCGGCCAGGCGTCGTCTCGCAGAACAAGCAGAATGGCGTCACGGACGGAAGTACCTGCTTGCCGCTTTGCCAGCATGGCCATCGCTCCAGGTTGGCAGGCCAGATCGTACCAAGGCTCCCTTCCTGGACTGGCGTGCTCCCAATCGAGCAGCCGAAGTTCACCCCCGTCCTCCAGGACGTTCCCTACGGTGACATCCCCATGCTGCCAGCTTGGTCGCCATTCGGCCGAGATGCTGTCAAGTGCCTGGGCGAACGACCTGATCGTGGCCTTATCCCGGACACGGACAGAAGTACCCTGCAGAAACTGTTCGACGATCTGGCCGAATGCCGCGTGGCGGTTAGCGGGGCCCCGCGTTGCATACGCCAATTCCCGACTCAGGCCGAAAGCCCGCCGGACGAAGCTCCGGATTAGGCGCTTTGCGGGGGGGAGTCCAGACCTGGTCAGGTCAGGCACCAAGAGCCGTCTCCCGTCCAGCGCCGTAACAACTATCGCCGAGATGTGGTCAACCTGGAACGTGTCGAGGAGGGCCGGCATGGACTCCCTCAATCTTGGCGGCAGCAAGGGGCGGACGACGCCGAGCGCCTGCGCCTCGTCCGACAGGAAGAGGGCCTCTTCAGGCGAGAATGCCAGCTTTACCACAGCTCTCGGCCGCCGCTCTCCCCGAGCTGTCAAGAACACGATGGCTCGCTCGCTGTGTGCCGGACCTCCGGCCAGGATGGCATGTCGGAGGCTGCCCGCTGTCCGACCGAACCACTCACCCCATTGGCGTGCTGCGCGGTCCACCAAGTCGACAATCACGGGGATGAGTAGCCTTTGTCTCTGACAACCAGGAGTGCCAGCCCTGGAGCGAGGGCGAGAACCAGACGGGAGGCGAACGCCGACCTGGCCAGAGCTCGCATCCAAAGTCGATGCCCGCCTCCACCAATCACACCAGTCCGATGGACCCAGGCAAATTCTCTTGAAGGTCCGGCGGGAACCATAACTCTTGGGCGTTCAGCGGCAGGCCAGACCCTGTAAGAGGCCAGTACTCGTGCGTTCTTCTCCCGGAACATTCGCGTGACCTGCCGGACGGAAGGGCCCTTCTTCCCGTGGAAGGACCGTCTCACAAGCAACCTGAGAAACGCTCTTCGCCACCCACAGTCGAACGCTACGATCAGAGTCTCGTCGGGAGAAAGGCGGTCAAGCGCAGACTCAAGCACGGGAGTCCACGAAGAGCGCGCTGCCGGCAAGAAGCACAGCCTCGGCTCGGTCCCACCTTGCCTCCTACTCATGGTTCCAGAAGCCACAAGTTCCCAGACCACGCGCGCGTACCCCCCTTCACGCAACAGGCGATTGGCCGAGCGAAACGATTTGGAGTCCGGACCTAGCCCCGCGGACCGGCGTTGCTGGCTTGTCATTACCTGCCGATCCTCTCGCCTAACGCTTCGCTCACCCTGGCCAATTGCTGGTCCCATGAGGCTTCTCTCATGGCCCGCTTCCGGGCGTTCCGTCCCAGCCTGTTGCGGAGGCCGCGATCGTCGTGCAGAGCCCGGATCCCCGTCGCCACGGTGTTCCCATCGATCGAGTCGACCAGCAGGGCTTCCTTCCCGTCGGCGACGGCGCGGCCTACTTGGCCCACGCGCGCTGCTACGACCGGTCGCGCGCACGCCATGTACTCGCGAAGCTTGAGCGGCGAATAGTGGAACTCGTGGTCCCCCGAGGCCAGCAGCGTCGCCACGTCCATCGCGTTGATGTACTGGGGCATCTCCGAGTGCGAGACCGTGCCGACAAAGACCACGTTCCGCAGACCCAGGTCCCGGGCCCGCTGTTCCAGCCTCGGGCGCTCGAGTCCGTCACCAACCAGTAACAGCGCGGCTTCGGGAACCTCCCGCTGGACGGAGGCGACGGCGTCGAGAAGGATGTCCAGCCCGTGGAACCGTCGGAAGCTGCCAACCCAGCCGATCACGAACTTGTCATGGAGCCCCAATCGGGCTCGCACACCATTCGACCGGCCGTCGGGACTGAACCGTTCCAGGTCTACCGCGCAGGGAGTGACGAGGATCTTCGCTTCAGGGATCCCCCGCGACTCGACCTCCGCGGCGACCTCCTCCGACACGCACGCCAGAAGATCCGCCGCGCGAACCTGCGGCAGCTCCCCGAAGCGCTCTACCAGCCGCCCCCAGCCTGGCCTCCGGACTCCCCACTTCTCCGCCTCCCAGACCTGGAGAGTGTCCATGAACAGCACGAGCGGCACGCCCATCTTCCGAGCGGCTTCGAAACCGGCCCACTGGAAGATGTCATGGCGCTGCCACACGAACGCCAGGTCGACGGATGTCCAGGGTCCGTTCAGGGCCGCCTGCCGGTAGCGGCGGGCGCGCGCGATCTCTCGGAGGTCCCGATACGCATTCCTGGCGGTCTGCGGGAGCCGATGCCGGAGCCTGCGCCGCGGAGCCAGTGACGGTCGCGTGGCCAGGGCCCGGGCCTCCTCGGGCGTCAGGATCCCTTCCGGCGCCCGGATCCAAGAGTTCCCGAACCGCCTTCGCGCGGCCTCCGCCCACCCTGCCGCGGAGATCCAGGTGGCAACAGGACCAGCGTGGCCGCTCGCCGCCCGGGTCATGACCAGGAGCACTCCCATGTCGCGGGTCACGACCTGGCTCCGTCCCGAGCGAACAGTCTCTTGGTTCGAGCCGAGAGTTCGTGGGTGAAGCGATCCCAGACGAAGACCCGCCGCTTCCCGTCCAGCAAGGTTCGCTCGCCCGCCGCCGCCAGAGTGTGGAGACCGGCCGGGTAGGGACCTCGCTCGTCCGGCTCGACGACAGCAACGACCTCTTCCTCGAACTCGGTCGAGGTCAGCCTGAGCACACGATTGATGGCCACCGCACCGCCATAGCCTCGGGAGTTGTCCTGTGCTGGCCTGAACAGGGCGCCGTCATGAACGAACGGCGTCCCGGCCGGACGGCTCGAGCGGACATCGGTCTTCAGCGGGTTTTGGGGATGGGGACCCCATGGCCCCTCGATGTCGTCGGCGAACCAGGCACAGAGCTTCGTATAGGGACCCCGATCTCGGTCGGTGAAGAAGAGCCACCAACGATCGCCGTAGCGGAACAGGGTGGGGTCCAGCGCCGGAACGCCCTCCAGGAGTGTGGTGACGAACGTCCAGCTCCGAGGGGGCTCCGTGGCCCGGTACAGGTCCACTCTCCTCGCCCGGGCCGTTTCCGGCACGCAATAGACCATCCCTGCGTGCTCGAAGACGAACGGGTACGAAGCGTGGCCTTCCAGGCGGAAGACGTCCCCATGGGAACGGGGGTCGCCGTCCTCCGTCGGCTGGAGCAACGTGATCCGGCCCCGGTGCCGGCCGTAGTCGTACTCCTCGGCCAGGAGAGCCAGGCCATCGCCATTGGGAACGGCGAACGGATCCGCGAGGTACCGGCTGCCGCCCGGCTCCGATAGCCACCTGATCCTGGGAGCCTGCCCGTTCCCGAGGAACGTCTCGATCGGGCGATCGGCGATCCCCACGGACCACCGATCCGCCTGGAGGATCCCGCGAAGCTGGGCGCGCAGGAAGTTGCGAACGAGCCTGGCGAGGAACACCGCCATCTGGCGAGTCGTTGGATTGTGGTCGAGGGGCGCCGTCGATCGGGAAGGTGGGCCGTCCAGGTACCCGGCGGTGCCGTTCACGATGTCCTTGCAGACCCTGGCGGGCCAATCTGCTGCACCCAGCGCCACCTGGTCCCTGTTGCGGACGTAGGAGTGCGCGATCGTCTGGAACCACCCCTTGTGAAGGACGATGCCCCCGTCCAGACGCTCGGTGAGGCGCTGGAGGACCGCGCCCGTAACGGGATCCTCCCGGTAGATCTCCCAGAAGCACGGCGGTCCTCCTCGGTACCGTTCCTCGTCATCGTGGTGGTAGGACCAGATCCCATACCGAGCAGCCGTGAGGATGTCCCCTCGGATGATCCCGAACCCGAACCGCAGGATGAAGTCGAGCTTCGCGTCTTTGATCGAGGCGAGGTCCGCCTCCCCGAAGTACTCGGACCACTTGCCTCGCCTCTCCGTGCGACAGCGGATCTTCGCCACGTCACCGAGCAGATGCTGGACGTCGACGCGACGAAGCGCCGTCGAGCTCGGAGCCACCGCCACTCGATTGAATGCGGCCCAGGCAGCATCCCTCCGTCCAAGTCGCGAGGCCAGCTTCCGAGCGGGGCTGCGGGGCTCAGGCGCCCTGTCTTCCAGGATCACGAGCGCTGGTTCCACGGAGCCGAGAGCACGGAGCTCCTCGAGACAACGAGCCTGCCAAGCCGTCAAGCTCGTGCCGCTGCACATGATGCCGAAGCGGAGCACCGGGCGCTTCGACTCAGCTCGTGTAGGACTCATCCGGCTCCACCGTGCGTCCCATGTTTCCGGCCCACGCGTCCCAGCACGCCCGAACGCTCATCCGGAGATAGCGAACAGCCCCCGAAGGAGAGAGGAAGAGGTTCGCCGCTGGCTTGCCCAAGCCTCGAACCAGCGTCACCTTCAGCGCTCGGAGGGGATGGCCGTTCATCCGAAGGATGTACACGAGGTTCCGAAGGCTGTAGTACTTGCGCCAATCTGGCTCCTCTACCCGACGGGAGGGGCGAACGTCCTGGCCGAGCCGGACGAGACGGGACTGACGGACCGTCTGTGACGGGGCGTACAACGAGTAGCCCGCCCTCCGGAGCCGAAGCCCGAACTCCAGCTCTGTCAGCCCGATGAAAAGCGGAGCGTGGAACGCTCCGACATCTCTCACCGCCCTGACCAGGTAGAAGGGAGAGTGCCCGGTCGGGTGGTAGTCAACGGACACAGCACCGTTGAGCTCTTCGTCCGGAACACGCACGGACCTGGCTCGACGCCAGTCGAACCGAACGCCTCGGAGCCCAACGCCACCCGTCTTCGGGTCGTGGGAGAGCATGTCGCCGGCGAAGCGCTCGAGGTCGCCGAGCGTGCTGGGCGGATACGGACGGATGTCGTCGTCCAACATCACCAGCCAGTCCTCGTCCTGCACCGTCGGAAGCAGATGCCGCATGCCGAGGGCCCTCCCGCCCGCGGGACCGAGGTTCTCGGGTGCCGGAAGGTATCGGACGGCGTGTCCAAGGCGGCGAAAACGTTCGATGGCTCCGCGGCCCTCGGCGCCGGATGCATTGTCCACGACCACCAAGGAGTCCAAGCGCCGATCTTGTCCGGCGAGCCAGTCCAGCGTCCGCACGAGCTGCTGTGGACGTCGGTACGTGATCAGGACGCCGTGGAGGCGTGAGGTCATCAGTACCCTCCCAGCAGTCCGAGGCGCCGCCCCACTTCCAAGGATCGGCCGAAGAACCACAGGGCGGCGGGGAGCAGGATCAGATTGAAGCCCACCAAGATCAAGGTCGCTTCCCCCGCCGACAGTCCAGGCAGGCTCTCCCCCGCCGGCATCATTACCCGGCGCATGGCCTGGAGCACGTACGTGTGCGGGATCGTGTAGGAGAGAACACGCACGACTGGCGGGAGCAGCTCGAGCGGGAAGAACGCTCCCGCCAGGACCGACGCCGCGAGCTGGTACAGGGTAAGTACGGGATCGGACTCCTTCGACAGCGCCTTGATGCTTCCGGCGATGATCCCGATGGAGAGGGCTGCAAGCGTACCGAGAAGCAGAAGGACCACCGCCGTAACAAAGCCGATCGCCCGGAAGTCGCCTCCCAGGGCGATCGCCACCGCGAAGGAGACAGCCGCCCCGCTCGTCCTCACCAGGATCGGCCACTCCGCGAGTCCCAGGGGGAGGGCCCGCCACGGCACGGGTTCCACGAGCAGCGCCTCGAATCGGCCTTGCTTGATGGCGACGTCCAGCTCGTGACCGAATCCCTGCAGCCCCGCGTTCAAGGCGTGCGTCGTGATGATGCCGATGGCGGCGAACGTGAAGTAGTCACCACCCACCGAGGGCCCGGATACCTCCACCAGCCTGGCCACGAAGAAGTAGACCAGGATGGGGATGAGGGCCGCGAACTCGGTCATGACGAATGCCATCGGGTAGCTGGCAGCGCGAGCCATCGCCGCCCGCAGGAAGGCGGTGGCCACCCGGCCTACCGGCGTAGCCGGCCGCTGCAGGCGGGCAAGCTTCAACCGATACCCCCGCGGCCGTGGCCCGTCCCCCGGTTCGGCCCTCCGGTCATCACGGCGATGAGCTGCCGGAGGGGCATTTGACGCTCGCGGACGGAGACCACTCGCGAGAGCTGCCCGTCGAGCATGGCGAGAACCCTTCCCGTCGGCACGTCTGCATGAACGGTCAGAGTGGCATCCTGCTGACCCACTACCTCGACGCCATCGTTGCGGCGGAGAAGTGTCCCGGCGGTGGCGGCGGCCGTCTTGCCGGTGAAGGAGATCTCCAGCATCGGGCGTTCCCACAGGGTTCTCAGAGCGTCGAGACTCCCCCAGTGGACGAGCCGGCCCCGGTCGAGCAGGACGACGTTGTCGTGCAACGCTTCGATCTCTTCGACCCGATGGGAGCTGACAAGGACGGCAACACCCTGGTCGGTTGCCAGCCGCTGGAGCAGACCCAGGAACTCGTGCGAGGAGACGGGATCCACCGACGCGGTGGGTTCGTCGAGGATCAGGATCTGCGGCTCGTGCAGGAGCGCTCGAGCAAGCTGAAGGCGGGCACGCATGCCGGAGGAAAGCGCGAACCCTACCCGGTCCCTCGCCTCGGTCAGCCCGACGAGCTCCAAGAGCTCGTCGATCCTCCTTCGGAGCCGCGCCTCTCGCAGGCCCCGGAGACGGCCGTGGAACGCGAGATTGCTCCAGCAGGTCTGACGGAGCATGAGGGACCGGTCGTCCGCGGACATGAAACCGACGTACCGGCGGACCTGTACCGACTCCCGGGTCACGTCGTGGCCCATGATCGTGGCGGAACCGGATGTCGGAGTGGTAAGTCCGGTGAGGATCCTGAACAGCGTGGTCTTCCCCGCCCCATTGGGACCGATCACCCCGCAGATCTGTCCAGCATCCACTCGGAAAGAGACTCCATCCAGCGCGACCAGGTTCGAGCGCACCTGTGACCTGACCAGGATGCGGAGCCACCACGGGAACGGCGTGTAGACCTTGGTTGCCGCCCGCACATCGACCAGGGGACTCCCGGCGTTCATGAGCGCCTGCGTCTCAGCCAGGAAGCCGCAACTCGCCACCGGCGGACGTACGAACCCCTCCCCCCCGTGCGGGCGGCGAGGAACTCCCTCCTCGGTGCGACCAGGGACAGGACATAGGCGAGCTTCGGGCGGACGCCCGGGATGGCGAGAAGCGTGGCCCGAGCTGTTCCACCCCGCCCGCGTCGCTCGGTGACGTATGCGCTCAAAGCCTTCAGCTCTCTACGAGATGCCGTCTCGTTTCCTACCTCGAGCGCTGGGGGCTTCCATTCGGTGGACAGCGTGGTTGCGGCCATCAGAAAGGCCCGGTGGACCACGGCTCTGAGCTTCCACTTTCGGGCGAGGGTGTGGAGCTCCTGCCAATCCACGTCTCCCTGCTGGGCCACTTGCATCACGTCGCGGAGCGGCATGATCAGGGCCTTCTCGAATCCGAGCACGGCGTGCATGCAAACGTGGAGAAGCAGCGAGGTGTCGTCGAGCCGGCGGAAGGCTCGTCCGCCCAGAGAAAGCGGAACGGCCCGGTCGAAGAGCACCTCGGGCTCGATCCACAGGCCGAACGGCCCGAGCACCAGGGTTCGATGGAGATCGATGTCGATCCCCTGTTCGTCCCTGTGCACCGCGGCCTTCCCGAAACGCTCATCGAACCCCGGTCGGGGCTCGGGAAGCCGGCGATGGAATCCGTGCTCTTCGAGGATCTCGCAGGCACGTCGCCAATCCTTCGTCCGAACCAAGAGATCGAGATCTCCGAAGGGTCGCCAGGAGGGGTCCGGATACACCGTGTGGGCCAGCGAAGGCCCCTTGAGAACGACCAGATCGACACCGGCCCTTTCGAACGCAGGTGCCAGCCGGAACAGCTTCTTCTCCAGGGCCAGCGCCCACAACATCGCGGTCCGCTGACGATCGATCAGCTCGGCCCATTGGGTGTCCGAGAGGTCGACCCGTCCGGATTCGACTGCCTCGACGGCGAGTCCTGTGAGCCGCTCGGCGTAAAGCTCCCTCAGCAGAGATGGCCACGTCTCCTCTGGCACCAGGAGCCCGCGATCCTGGCGCTGGCCCGCCAGCGCATGGCCTGCTATCGCTTCGATCATCACCTTCAGACCGGAGTGCTGCCGGACGCTAACCATCCTCGGCCTCCACCCAGCCCCGTTCTCTCAGGTGTCGTACCAGCTCCTCGCTATCGCGCGCGATGGCGTCTCGAGGGGCCGAATACAACTCCGTCAGCCTGTCGGTGATCTCATCCAGGGTGCGGGGTACATCCAGGAGGCGCCAGACCACGCTCCCGGTACCAGAGAGGACATCGAAGTCCTCGGTGTCGGGCGCCGCCAGCAAGACCTCGGAGGAGACAGACCGAGAGAGGATCGCCGACGCCTGAACGAACCGTTTCTCTTCCTGCCTCACAGCCTCACCACGTTGGGGCGGCGGTCGCCGTTGTACGCGTTCCGCGCGTCGAAGATCAGGTCGGCGTGGTCGGCGAGCCAATCCAGGTCGTAGGAGGGATGAGGGGTCAGGATCGCGACACAGTCCGCACGGCTCACCGCAGCCCGGTTCAGCTCGGTGCGGTGCGTGAGGCTGCCATTGAGGGTCACGGACTCGACGTATGGATCGTGGAACGCGACCGCCGCGCCTCGGCGATAGAGATGAGCCATCGACTTCAGGGCCGGGGACTCGCGGACGTCACCTACCCCCGGCTTGTAGGCCACCCCCAAGACGAAGATGCGCGCGCCCTTTACCGGCTTGCCTCGTTCGTTGAGCGCGTCTCCGATCCGGGAGGCCACATATGCCGGCATCTGCGCATTGACGTCCTGTGCCTGCTCGAGGATGCGGAACTGATGCCCGGCGTCCCGCCGTACCTGCCATGCCAGAAAGGCGGGATCGAGCGGGATGCAGTGGCCGCCCACTCCCGGACCGGGGTAAAAAGGCATGAACCCGAATGGTTTGGTTGCGGTGGCGTCGACGACCTCCCAAACATCGATCCCCATCTCCTGACACAGCATCGCCATCTCGTTCACGAGTGCGATGTTTACGTGGCGGAAGGTGTTCTCGAGCAGCTTGGCCAACTCCGCTGCGCGGCTGGAGGACACCACGACGACCTTGTCCACGAACTGCTGGTAGAAGAGCGAGGCAACCCCCGTGGCCTCGGGCGTCACGCCCCCCACAATCTTGGGGGTGTTTGCGAGTCCATACTCCTCGTTCCCAGGATCGATCCGCTCCGGCGAGTAGGCCAACAGGAAGTCTCGACCGAGCGCCAGCCCGGAGGCCTCCAGCAGCGGTCGCACCAGCTCCTCAGTGGTGCCCGGATAGGTCGTGGACTCCAGCACGACCAGGGAGCCTGGCGTGAGATGCGCGCCTACCGACTCGCAGGCGCCCTTCACATAGGAGAGATCTGGCAGACCGTCTCGAACCGGCGTCGGCACGCAGATGAGGATGACGTCGGCACCCGCCACCGTTGACGGGTCGCTGGTGAAGGCGAGGCGTCCCGTGTCCATTCCGGCCGTGTAGACACGTTCGGAGACGCCGGGTACCGCCAAGATTCCCCGGGCGAGGTCTTGGATGCGACCCTTGTCGACGTCTGCTCCCGTGACCCCAAATCCGGCTTCCGCCGCGGCGCACGCCAGGGAAACGCCGACGTACCCTTGACCGACGACGGCCACGTCGGCACGCCGCGAGAGGATTCGTCTCCGGAGGAGCGCTGTCGATTTGATGGGTTGCCTCCTTGGGGCGGAACTCGCGGGCAGGGTGGGTTAGGCGGCCTGGTCGGGGCGATCGACCAGGGAGTTGATGGCACGAGCTCTTCGTCGGAAGCACTGACGTCGAGATAGTCGGATCTCCGTGGAGATCTCATCCACGGGGAGTTGCTTCACGTACCAGAGGAAGAGGAGATGCCGATCCTTCGGATCGAGCTGCCACACGCGCCTGCATAGCTCGGTCCGAGCGTCGAGAGTACCCAGCAAGCCCTCACGAAAGCCATCCGAGAGCGCATTCCCTCGTCTAGCCCCGGCCACCTGGAGCACCGAGCTGGTATCGGTTTGCCACCAGTCCGTGTACGTGACGAGACAATGGATGACGTGATGCTCGGATGGGAAGTTAGACGTCTCCACGTTCAAGGCTAGCGCTCCCTCCAGTGACGCCTCAATCCGTGAAAACCCCTACTCCATCGCTGCGTCACCTGGCGGAGGCCTCCACTCCACCCCCAGTCCGTCACGCCGGGAGCCTCGTTGAATGCCACGCCGATCACGGGAGCGTCGAGCCTCCGGAGCAGCTCACCGACCCGCTCGGCCTGATCGACCGTGGTGTAGCCTGCTCGGCTCACCACCAAAACCGAGTCGACCTCCTCAACAAGATGCGCCGCGTCGCTGGCCAGCAGGACCGCCGGTGTGTCGAGAAGGACGACGTCCGAGAGCCCTCGAGCTTCTTCCAGGACCCGCTGCATGCTCGGAGCGGCCAACAGGCTGCTGGGCTTGGGGGGGATCGGCCCCGAGGGAACGACGAACACCCCGGCCAGCGATGTTGCCTTGAGATATGACTCCACGATCCGCTGGCCGTTCCATCGCTTGCGAAGTAGGTCGGCGAGACCGGTTCCGTTGTCCACCTCCATCACATGATCCAGGGTCGGATAGCGGAAGTCGCAGGACAGGATGACCACTCGCTTCCCCAGCTGAGAGAAGGCCGCTCCCAGGTTCGCGACGACGCTGGTCTTCCCCTCCCCTCTCGCCGCGCTGGTCACGAGGATGGTCTGTGGCCCCTCCACCCCCCCGAACGGGGCAGCCGCCCCGTCACCGTTCGGCGAGGGCGGGTGGACCAGGCTCGCGGCCAGGATCCGGAAAGCGTCTGCTGGAGGCGACGTTGGCTCGGAGGACGTGGCGATCCCGTTCCCGTGAGGGATGGAAGGGATCTCGGAGAGTACCGGGAACCGGTAGTGGCGCTCAACGCTCTTACGGTCCCGGATCCTCACGTCGATACGATCGATGAGAAGGGCCAGGATCACCCCCGCGAAGAGACCGAGGACCCCCGCGAAGACCAGTCTTCCCCCCCGGCTGCTGGGAGGCTGGAACCCCGGTTGGACGATCTCCTGCGGCTCGGCTTCTTGGACGATGAGGAGGGTTCCAGGTTCCGCGGCCGCGCTGACGAGTGATTCCCGCCGCTGGGAGATGACGCCAAAAATCTGGAGTTTCGCATTCAGGGTCTGGGTGAGTAGCTCGGCTCTGCTGGCGGAGGCGAAGGCGATCTGACCCTGCAGCTCGGTCATGTCCTTCTGGAGCTGCTCGAGATTCTTCTGCAGGAAGCTGGCTTCCTTTGCGATGAGCTCTGTCTTCCGGTCGCTGAGAAACTCCAGCAGCTCATCCCCAAAAGCATTCGCCAACTCTTTGGCTTCCTGGGCGTCGGACGAAACGGCGGTGATATGGAGAAGGCCCTCCTCGGTCGCAGACGCAGAAACCTTTGCAGCCAGGTCGGCCGGATGCCCCTCGTAGCCCAGGGTCTCGGCAACCCGGATGGGGACATCACCGACCGTCGTGAGGGCCGCTACGGTACCCAAAGTGCTGATCCCAGGGACGTTCAGGGGGCCGGTGTTCAGGATCACCACTCGGGCCTGATACGTCCTGACCGGATCCCCCACCGGGATCACCGCGGTGGTCGTCCATGCGACGATCAGAGCGAGGAGGACGGTGGCCCCAATGACCACCCAGCGGCGCCGCAGGACCCTCAGATACTCGATGGGATCCATCGGTCTCCGTTCCCCCACGCGTCGCGAAGGAGGATCGAAACAGCGGCCGTTTGATTCGCCACACCGAGCTTGGAATAGATGTTGGTCTTGTGTTGTTCGACGGTCTTGGCGCTGATCCCGAGCTGCCGGGCCACCTGCTTCGCGGCAAGCCCGGTGGCAACGAGATTGAGGATCTCCTGTTCTCGCTTCGTCAGCCGCGAGGGCGTTGACGGCCGTGCGGCGAGCGCAGGGACCAGAGCCTCAGCCAGCGTGAGTAGCCGGGCGGCGGTTGGCACCCTGACCCCCTCGTCGCCCGGAGTCTCCCCGACGAAGACCACTCGAACCCCCCGCGCGCGGGCCCTGCTCGCGGCCCGTTCTGCCCCCGTCACCTCGGCGCCCAGGGCGATCGCGTCGGCACGCTCCGCAAGCCGCTCCGCATCGAGACCCGAGGTCCCGAAGCCCGCGGACACGATTCCAGGGATCTTCGCCAGGGCCGAGACAAGGCCCTCGGCCACCATGGCCTCCGGGTGGACGACCGCCACAGCCCGGGGCCTCATACGGCTCCCTCCGCCGTCGCCCGCAGGGGCTGCGTGGTCAGGGCCTTCATCCGCCCGGACAGCTCGTCGCCAAGGCTCATGCCGGCCAGGGATTCCATCTCCCGGATGGCCCGGCGAAGCGCGCCCCGGTCCGGGGCTGCCGGCCGGGAGACGATGATCGAGGGGTGGCTGCTGGGCTGGGGAAGCTCGTCGGGGTCGACGACGTCCTCCACGAGCTTCTCCCCAGGCCGGATCCCCACGATGCGGATGGGGACGTCTCGGTCCGGAACCCGGCCGGACAGCCGGATCATCTTCTGGGCCAAGCCGAGGATGTTGACGGGGTCCCCCATCTCCAGGGTGAACACCTCGCCTCCCTCGGCCAGCGCCGCTGCCTGCAGAACGAGCTGGACTGATTCATCCACGCTCATGAAGTAGCGAGCCATGGCGGAATCGGTCACGGTGACGGGGCCGCCCTTGAGGATCTGGCGGAAGAACGTCGGGATCACGCTCCCCCGGCTGCCCAGGACGTTCCCGAACCGGACCGCGCAGAAGACGCAGGTGGCATCGTCGAGGCTCCGGACGACCTGCTCGGCGAACCACTTGGATGCACCCATCACCGTGGTCGGGCGCACCGCCTTGTCGGTGGAGATGAGAACGAATCGCTCGACCCCGGCCGCCAGGGCCGCGTCCGCCACGTTGGCCGTGCCGATCACGTTCGTTTGCAGAGCCTCCTCCGGATGCTGCTCGAGCAGAGGGACGTGCTTGTGCGCAGCCGCGTGGAACACGACCTCGGGCCGGTGCCTCAGGAAGGTCCCGAACACCCGGTCGCGATCCCGGATGTCGACCAGTGCCCCCTCGATCGCGGCGGCTCCGTCCAGGTTGGACAGGATCTCGAAGAGGTGAGTCTCGTCGTGGTCCAGGAGCACGAGGGATGAGGGGTCGAACTCCGCCACCTGACGAGCGATCTCCGTCCCGATGGAACCTCCCGCGCCCAGGACCATCACCCGACGTCCTCGCACCAGCGCGGCAACAGCGTCGAGATCGGTCTCCACCTGCTGCCGGCCAAGGAGGTCCTCGATCCGTACGTCTCGGATGTCTCGGACGGTGATCCGGCCGCCGACGATCTCTCGAACCGACGGAAGCACCCGGAGGATGACTTCCGCCTCCTCACACAGAGCGGCGACGTCTCGGATCAGCTGGCTGGTGGCTGAGGGGATGGCCAGGAGGACCTGGTCGATCCCCAGGGTTTCCACCAGGGACGGGATGGACGCGCGGTTTCCGAAGATCGGGACCCCGTGGAGCTCCAAGCCGATCTTCCGGCGGTCATCGTCGACGACGCCCACCGGCTGGAGGCCCAGGTGCTCGTTGCGCAGGAGGTCTCGCAGGATCATCTCGCCGGCGTCTCCTGCCCCGACGAGGAGGACCCTCGTCCTCGAGGAGGCCACGGCCCGCCGGCGAAACGCGAACAAGCGATTCTGGAACCGGATGGCTCCGAACCCGAGGAAGGCCAGCACGGAACCCATGCCGACGACAGACAGAGGCAGGACGTGCAGCCCCCCACCGGAGAAGGCCGAGAGCCCAACGATGACTCCGCCCGCCGTGAAACCGGCCAGGGCGACCTGCCGGGCCTCCCTGACGCTGGCGTATTTCCACATCTGTCCGTAGAGACCGAAGATGTAGTTCGCCAAGAGGTGGATCAACGTCACCTCCGGCATGAAGGCCCAGAAGTTGATCCAGAACAGCTGGGGGACGGAGCCATCGAAGCGGAGAGCCAGGGGGCCAAGGTAAGCGGCGACGATCGCCCCCAGGTCGAGGAGGAGCAAAGGCACGTTCCGCCTCAGATGGCTCACGATCCTCGACGGCAGACCTGCCCGTCCAAGGGCGTCCGAATCAGAACTCTTGCGGAACAGCCGGCTTCCTCCTCCCCTCCGGAAGCCGGAGTCTAGGTCGAAGAGTCTGCGCCCCTCATCAACCGGGGTGCGTAGGTCGGGTACGTCGGTTCTCGTAGAGAGCGGCCTGACCTCTGGTGGAGCTAGCTGCCGGTCACCCTCACGTCGTCGACGAACCAGCCGGGGAAGGTGTTGAATGACCTGTCCACCGAGTCGAAGAAGAACCGGATCCTTGTCGGCCCCCCTACGTAGGCGCCGAGGTCGAAGGTGCTGGCGATCCAAGAGGTCTGGGCCGGGTTGCGGGAGTCCCTCTGGCGAAGGAGGGTCCAGCTCGCTCCACCGTTCGTGGAGATCTCCACCCGCATGACGTCGTAGGCCCCATAGGCGTAACTCTCCACCTGGTACCGCTCCGAGAACTTCAGCGTCGCAGCGGTCTTGCCGGTGAGGTCAACATCGAACGAGGCGGAGCCGGTGGTCCGCGCTCCCGTGGAGTACTGGCAGTCGGAGTCCTCGTTGTAGCCTAGGTACTCCTCCTCGAGGATGGGGGTGCAGGCGGTGGAGACGTGCCACAGGCCCGACCGGGTCCAACCGTCGGCCACCCCGTCGTTGAAGTTCTCACTGAAAAGGGTGGCGTCCCCGACGCCGATATTCTTCGATTCCGGATCGGACGCTCCTCCGTTATCGGTGATCGTCAGAGTCACGGTGTACGTCCCGGCACCAGCGTACGTGTGGCTGGCTGTAACCCCCGACTCTGCAGGAGAACCGTCACCCCAGTTCCACGAGAAGCCGGCAATGGTGCCGTCTGGATCGGTGGAGGACGAAGCGTCTACGTCGAGTGTGAGCCCGCTCACCGTGTGGGTGAAACGGGCCGTGGGCGCCTCGTTGGCGTTCACCGTCACCAGGACGTCGTCGGAGGACGCCTCCCCATCATCATCGATGACCGTGAGGGTGACGGTGTGGGAGCCGACCGAGAACGCCACCGACGGGTTGGCTCCTGTGGCCAGAAGGGTCCCGGCCTCTCTCCACTCGTACGAGTCGATGGTTCCATCGGGGTCGCTCGAGCCGGAGCCGTCGAGAGCCACCGTCTCACTCCCCGTCCCATCATCGTCGGCGACCGCCTGGTCGGGGCCCGCGTCGGCGATGGGCGGTTGATTCACCCCAAGCAGGTCAGCGGTGACCTCCACATCGTCCAGGAACCACCCCGGGAAGTTGTTACCGATGCCGTCCACCGTGTCGAAGAAGAACCGCACCTTGACCTGTTGCCCCGCGTAGTTATCCAGGTCCACCGAGTGAGCTGTCCAGGTGAGCTGGTTCGGGTTCCTGGAGTCCCACTGCTTGAGAGTGCCCCAGGTGCCCCCGCCGTCAGTGGACACCTGAACCCTCTGGACATCGTAGGCTCCTCCGGCGTACGCCTCGGTCTCCCACCGGTGCATGAATTTGAGCGTCGCGACCGTCGAGCCGGACAGGTCTGCATCGAACGTCGCCGTCCCCGTGGTGCGACTGGACCCGTTCGAGTACCTACAGTCGCTGGCCTTGTTGTAGACGAGGTGATTGGGCGGAGAGGCCGCCGTCGTGCAAGCAGAGGTCACTCGCCACATCCCCGTGAGAGCCCAGCCGTCCGCCGCACCGTCGTCGAAGTTCTCCAGTGAGATCGTGCTCTCAGGAGGTGGAGGTGGTGGCGGAGGCCCCCCGGCGGCGTCGAGGGTGTCCTTCGCGTCCACCAGCCCGTATCCGTACAGCTCGTCCCATCCGGCTGTTCCCAGATCCTGGGCATTGTTTCGCAAGTGTTGCCGCAGGTCGGACGCCGTGAGCGCTGTCACGTGGCTCCACACCAGGGCGGCCACCCCCGAAACATGGGGGGTGGACATGCTCGTGCCACTGATCGTGTTGTAGGCAGCGTCGCCCGTGTGCCACGCCGCCAGGATCGACTGCCCGGGAGCAGCAAGCTCGCTCTGCGGACCGTCGCTCGAGAAAGAGCATTGAGACTTGGCAGAGTTCGTGCAGCTGACAGCGATGACTTCCTCGTACGCCGCCGGATAGCCGACGCAGTTCGTGCACGGGCCCGAGTTGCCCGCCGCGGCCACGAGGAGAGCTCCCTTGCCTTCAGCGTACTGAACGGCGTCCTCCAGGACGGTGGCGTGGCCGCCACCCAGGCTCATGCTGATCACGACGCGGGGCCCGCCGTTGTCCGCACACCACCGGATACCTGAGGCTACGGTGGACCAGGCACCGCTTCCGGCAGCCGACAAGACCTTCACGCCGCGGATCCCCACGTTGGCCACGCCGGCGATCCCCTTACCGTTGTCGATCGATCCCGCCGCAGTGGAGGCCACGTGGGTGCCGTGCCCGTTGTCGTCGTTGGGATCGGGGTCCCCGTTATAGAAGTCGTAACCGCCGAGCCAACGAGAGCCGGCGATCTCCTCGTGCGTGTAGCGGACTCCGGTGTCAACGATGCATACCGACGCGTCGAGGTCGCCGAGGGTCGAGTCCCAGGCTTCGGGGGCACGCACGTGCTGGGGGCCGTATTGCTCGGCGAACCGTGGATCGTTCGGCGTGTAGTCGATGAGCTGCAGCTCGGGGTCGGGCTCGACGAACCGAACCCGGGCATTGTTCTGGGCTTGGCTTCTGAATGCACTGGGGTTCCTCGTCGAGACCCGAATGAAGTGCAGGACCTGGTCGACGTCCTCGACCTTGGCGCCGAGGAACTGGTCGCCGGCTCGTATCCCTCGAGGATGCTCGCGGAACCCCACGACGAAGTGCTGCTCGTCGGGTGCATTCCCCGGCAGGGCGCCGGCGCCTCCCGGGACGAACATCGCCAAAGCGACCAGAACGGCGAGCGTGACGCGGAGCGCGCCAGGCAGATTGGTCATTCCCTCTCCTTATGGAAACCAGCAGGTCGGCAGGCAAGACGAAGCCCAGGGCCGCGCGTAGTCTCCCTTCCCCCTGCCGGCCAGTCAATGGCCCAAACGGCGTAGTCCTTCGCTGTAGAAAGAGTACGGCCGGGCGCCGTACGAAACGTCCCTCTGATGACCCATGCGCCCGGGGCCTGCCCTGCGCCAGTCTGAACTCACAGTCGGTGAAGTCTGGCGTTAGGAGGGGTAGTCATGGACCAAGAGAAGCAGGAAGGCTGGGCGCTGGAGAGGCTCTCTCGGCGTCGGATGCTCAAGCGAGTGGGCGCCGGAGCCGCCGTCGCGTGGTCGGCACCGATCCTGTCGAGCCTCAGGACGCCGGCGTTCGCCCAGTACCCCGCGCGATGCGAGGTCTGTGCGGAGGTGTGTGGCGAGTCGGTGGGGACCCCCGGCGGTCCGTGCAACTGTTTCGACGACGTCGAGGGGAACGGGCACTGCACCAATAACTTCAACTGTGCCGGCTCCAGGGCCTGCACCTCGAGCGCCGAGTGCGTGACGGCGTTCGGTCCCAACTTCTTCTGTCAGACCGGGACCGGCTGCGGTGGAGCGTGTGGCCAGGTGTGCGCCCCCGAGTGCGGCACGGCCGCACCCTGGAGCACCGCGACCGAAGGCGCTCAGAGCAACGCCTAGTTCGTCAGGGCGAAAGGATTCACCGGAAGGGGCCCCCTCGCGGGGGCTCCTTTCGTTTCCTCATGCGGGCGGCGTACGCGTCCTACGCTCCATGGCCGTTGCCGCCCTACGCTCCTGGCTCTAGCGTCCGGCCCGAGCATGGCCACGAACACGACCCGCGTCTCCAAGGCTCGCCTTCAGCGGATCCGCTGGCAGGGCGAGTC
The DNA here is from genome assembly GCA_050692195.1 of Actinomycetota bacterium. Taxonomy (GTDB): domain Bacteria; phylum Actinomycetota; class UBA4738; order UBA4738; family UBA4738; genus JBOGVA01. Next base: position 37,734 of record JBOGVA010000016.1, read on the forward strand.
GAGCTTCCGTGTGCTGTCCTACTACTGCACGGTCCGATGGAACCGGTCCCAACTCGGGAATTACATCCTCAAGGTGCTCGGTGGATTTGCCGTGGACCACGATCCCAACGAGTTCCGCAACCCCCCGACGCCCGGATATCCACCTCGGTACTCGGTCCTCGACCTGGGCACTCCCAAAGATAAGCGGCGGTACCGCCTGCTGTTCGGAGATGAAGTGATGATCACGGGGTCCCACCCCGGAGACGTCCTCACGCACCTCTTCTGGCACATCAACTCGGAGACGTTCCAGAAAACCGGGAACTTCCTGCTCGTCCACGCTGGAGCGGTGGCCACGCCAGCCGGCGAGGGCATCCTGCTCCCCGCCGACTCGGGCTCTGGGAAGTCCACGCTGACGGCCGCACTGGTTCAGGCCGGGTTCCGCTATCTCTCGGACGAGGCCGGAGCGATCGACCCGGTGACCCGGCGCCTGTACCCGTATCCGAAAGCCCTATCGTTCAAGAAGAGCCAGTCCGACGTGTTCGCCGACCTCCGCCGAAAGTTCGACGGGTCGAGGCTTCTGAAGCGCCAGTGGCACCTCCGGGCAGAGGACCTCCGCCCGGAAGCTCTCGGAGGGCCCTGCCAGGTCAGATACGTGATCGCTCCCCAGTACGAGGCGGGGGCTGACATCAGAGTCACCCCGATGAGCCGGGCCGAGGCCTCTGTCGAGCTGGCCCGGTGCGCGCTGAACCTCCGCGTCTACAGAGAGCGGGCTCTTCCCCTCTTGGCCGACGTATCCAGGGGAGCCCGGGCTTACCGGCTTCGCCTGGGGGATCTTCGGGAGGCCGTGGAGGCCGTCGCCGGCATCACCGGAATGACCCTTCAGGCGCGGTAGGTCCTGCGCACGCCCGCCGTAGCGGGGGTACGTTCCTAGCCCCTCCCAGCGTAGTCGAAATTACCATCGTCGCAGCATGTCACCTGTGGCCCGGAGTCGGATGCTCAGGCTGCTGTACCGGGCAGGGGCAGCAGCTCTTGTCTGAGAAGCCTGACTAGGAGGTGGCCATGGAGGGTAAGCCGGACAGGATCTCCCGCCGGCGGATGCTCAAGCGGGTCGGGGCCGGGGCGGCCATCGCCTGGTCGGCGCCGGTCCTTTCCAGCCTGCGGACCCCTGCGTTCGCCCAGTTGTACCCGGAGTGTGCCGACTGTCCCGAGGTGTGTCCGCAGGGAGCCTGCGGTCGGCCAGACCAGGGGTGCTCGTGTCTGCTGACGGTGCGTGATGACTGCTTCTGCCACGACATTGTGTTCTGCAGCACCGTCACGCCATGCACCGCGGACGCGGACTGCCCCGATACCTGGCGCTGTGCATTTTCGTGCTGCGACCCGACAGCGGCGCAGGCGTTCTGCCACCCGCCGTGCGGTGCAGGCATTGACGCGGCGGCGCAAGCGGGTGGTGCTGGGACCTCGGCCGGTTAGGCCGGGATCGAGCCCGAAAAGCGACGAGGGCCCTTCGGGGCCCTCGTCTCATTGTGGCTCACCGTAACGAAGGTACGTCGCCGGCCGCTCCCCAGCGATCAAAATTACGATCGTCGCACGATGCCACCAGTGGGCCAGAGTCGGATGCTCCCTCTGCCGCACTGGGCAGGGCACCAGCTCCTGTCTGGTGAGCGGTCTGACTACGGAGGTGGCCATGGAGGGTAAGCCGGACAGGATCTCCCGCCGGCGGATGCTCAAGCGGGTCGGGGCCGGGGCGGCTATCGCCTGGTCGGCACCGGTCCTTTCCAGCCTGCGGACCCCTGCGTTCGCCCAGTACGTGGAGTGTCCCCAGGGTTGTGCCGCTTGCGCGGGGCAGGTGCCCTGCGGTCGGGTGGATCAGGGGTGTACGTGTATTCAGGCCCTCGACCCGGTGGGAGGTTGCTTCTGCCACGACATCGTGTTCTGCGACAACCCGGGCGTCGTGGCCTGCACCGAGGACTCCGACTGCCAGGCGGGCTGGCGGTGCTCGAACTCGTGCTGTGGTAACAACTTGTGCCACCCGCCGTGCGGAGCCGGTCAGGCGCCGCTGCAAGCGGGAGCTGCGGGCGGAGCGACCTCGGCCGGTTAGGCCGGGATCGAGCCCAAAAAGCGACGAGGGCCCTTCGGGGCCCTCGTCCTCTTTTGTGACTGAAGGGTGCCTTCGGACCGTCCCTGGGATCCTCCAACGCGAGAAGTCCTTAGGGGCGGCGGGAACAACCTCGGCGGGCTAGCCCGGGGTCAAGCCCGAATACCGACGGGGACTGCGGGACCCTCGTCGCGTCCGGCTGGTGAAGAAGGCCCAACTGCTTGCGCTGGACTCTTTGGGACGGACCTACTCTCCCTCGGGCTCCCGGCCGGCGGCGGCTCGGGCGAGGACGGGGACGTCCATGGCCCCGACGGTCAGATCGGAGGCCACCCTTCCCTCCTCGTCCAGGAGGTAGGCCACTGGAGTTCCCAGGCTGGCGAAGAATTCCACCGGCTGGTCCTGGACGAGCACGGTCACGTCGAGGTCCGTCTCCTCGAAGACCAGCTTGTTCTCGTGAGGATCCCCGATGGTGAGCATGACCAGCTCGACGTCGTTCTTGCGGAGGTCCGGCTGGAGCTCGGCCAGCTCCGGAGCGATCCGCTTGCAGAAGCCGCAGGAGGGGCTCCAGTTCACCAGCAGCACCTTGCGGCCGCGATAGTCCTCCAGGCTCACGGGTCGCCCGTCGAGGTCTGGGAAGGAGAACGAGGGGATCTCTGTGCCTTCCTCCAACCCCTCGTACGTCGGTCCCTGGTGATCGTGGATTTCCTCGGCCACACCGGCCAGGAGGCCGGCAGCGCCGAGCTGTCGCGTGATCCCCAAAAGGTCGTTCCGGATGACCTCGGGATCGGCCCGAAAGGCCGCCCTGAAGTCGGCAACCAGCTCATCCAGGGTGGCAGCCCCGTCGAAACAGCTCACCACGATGGTCGCCAGCTGGTTCAGCCAGTGGAGCCGGTAGGTCCCTTCCACGAGCAGGACGGACTCGCCGTCGATCTCCACGCTGGCGATGTTCTCTCGCAGCCGGGGAGCGAAACGCTCATCGATATCGGCGGGCTTCAGCTCGTCGGTGCTCTCGTCAACAGCAGTGGTCGGATCCGTGGTCACCATGTCCTCCTCGTGGACCCTCGCACCCTAGCCCGCGTCAGGAGGACGAGCCAATCGACGGCGAACGTAGACGACATACGTCGCTCGCATGAGGAACCCGTTCGCCGCGGTGACCGCCCTCAGCAGTTCGGAGGGCAGAAGACCAGGTCGCCCGTGCCGGAAGGCCCGGGACAGCAGTCCTGGCCGCCCTTGATCGCCGAGTTGATGACCTCGCAGTCCGCCGGCACGGTGATGGTGACACACCGAGTTGTGGGGTCCAGCACCGCCGTGAATCCCAGGCCGTCTCCGTCGGTCTTCTCCCCCGCCGGCGCAAAGAAGTCGCAGCTCGGGAACTTCCCGGGGTCGCTCTCGAAGCAGTCCGTCCCCTCGCATCCCTCGAACTTGATGGTGTAGGGGACGCTGACCAGGCTCTCGTCCTCGCACTCCACGTTGAGCCCGATGAAGGAGATGTCGTGGCCATCGGGCCGGGGGCTCGGTTCCTGGGCGAACGCCGGACTCACCCGTATCGTCTGCACCGCCGGCGCTGCCCACGCCAGGGTCCCTCCCAGAGCGGCGACACGCTTGAGTGCATCGCGGCGCGAGAGGCCAGCCTCGTTCTTCTCCGTCATGTCCTGCGCTTCCCTTCGTAGCCCGATTCACTACAGTAGGTACGCCGCTGAGCACGGTCAATACGTCGCCTGACGTGTTGATTCTCGCTCGCTCAAGTCCCTGGATCCGGCCAATCGGCCCAAGTACGGAGCTAGCGGTTGCCCAGAGCCCTGGAGACCGTCTCCAACAGGCCCTTGGCGTCGCCGTTCCCGAGCGTGTAGCAGCGCTTCGTCTCGATGAACGTGCGCAATCCCTCCAGCGCCGAGCCCCCGAGCTTCTCCAGGTTCATGACGTAGCTGGCGAGCCGGTGGAGGGCCTGACCCCGGGAAACGGGCTGGAGGGCCATCTCACTTCCGCCGAAGGTCAACACCATGTCGGGATCCAGGGGCTCGTCCATGAATCGCCGGTCGGGCCGATGACCGTTCGCCGAGGCCAGCTCCCCGGCCCGCGTGACGGCGTCCTCGGGGATCTCGAGAAGGGGCCGGATCGGCACGAGCCGACCGGAGTCCGCGTCCAGAGCCACGTGGGTGCTGCCGGGCAGCTGCACCCCGGACCGATCCACCCTCCGCCCCAGCTTTCCGATGTAGGACACCAGGTTCGAAGGGGTGATCGCGGTGGTTCCGTTGGAGGACATCAGCGCGGCATCGAGGTAGATGGCGTCTTCCCGCTCGGCGAAGGTCAGAGACTCGAGCTCCTGGATGAGTCCCCTGGCCAGCGTGGGGAGATGCAGCGTGCGGACGATCGGCGAGGTCCCCCGGTACAGGATGTGGAAGCCCTTTCCCAGCTGACCCTTCTCCTCACCGCCGGCGACTACCACCGAGTAGTACACGGGGGCCTTCTTCCGCTTCCGGTACTTGCCGAGAGCGTGATCCAGCCACCCGCAGAACTCGCTGGAAGTGGTGCGCACGGCGAAATCCGTCTCGCCGACGCGGTAGTACCTTTCCACCACCCACCCGAGGTGGTCGAGTTTGTCCCCTCAGCCGCCGCCGACTGGATGGTCGTGCTGCTCGTGACCCTCCTCGGTCTCGTCAGCCAACCCTCGCTCCTCTCTCGACCAGCAGTCCCGCCTTCCTGAACTCCCGGAGAAGCGGGCGGATCTCCCGCTCCACCTGGTCCTCGGGGGCGCCGAAGGCCCCGGCGATCTCGATAGCCATCTCCCGGACGGTCGAGCGGCCGTCGCACAGCGAGAAGACCACACTGGCCGTGGGATTGAGGTGGTGGATGTCGTCCGCGCGTTCGTCGTAGATCACGATCTCGCCGTCCAGCTCGACGACCGTCAGGTCGTCGCGGATCCTGGGCTTGAGGGCGGGCATCGGGTCAGAACCTCCAGGTGAGCAGCCCGGCGGCCCCGAACTCGGTGAGGATCCTGTCGACGTCCTCGATGACGATGTCCCGGTGCATGCCACAGAGCTCGACGATGGCCGAGACCATCTCCTCGACGGTGGTCTCACCGTCGCACAGGTCCCAGATGGCCTTGGCGGTCTCGTTCAGAAGGTGAACGGATCCCGAACTGGGGTCGTAGATGGCGTTCTCCCCCTTGGTCGGGCGGACCCACACTTCGGGGCTGCGGAGTGGCCGCTTCGACAGGACGGATGTGTTCATGGGTTCACTCCAACGAGCTCTTCGAGGATCCCGTTCTGCACCACGAAGGCCGCCGCTTCCAGCCTCGAGTGAACTCCCAGCTTGCTGAGGACGTTCTGGATGTGGGTCCTGGCGGTCTGGGGGCTGATCACCAGGGCCTGAGCGATGACATCGTTGTCCGCCCCCTCGGCCAGCATGGCCAGCACTTCCCGCTCCCGCCTGGTGAGCCGGGCGGTCTTTCGCAGGGCGCCATCCTGCTCCCTGCGACGCTGGATGAGCCGGGCCAGGAGGGGCCCAAGCATCCGCCGGGGGACCAGCGTGTCCCCCCCGTGCACCGCTCTGGCCGCATCGATCAGGTCCGCTAAGGGGCTCTCCCTGGTCAGGTACCCACTCGCCCCGGCTTCGACCGCGTCCACCAGGGAGCGCTCGTCCTCCTCGTCGGCCAGGACCAGGATCCGGCATTCCGGAACCTGCTCGCCGATCAGGTACGAGGCCCGTATCCCGTCGCAGTTGGGAAGGTTCAGATCGATGAGGGCGACGTTCGGCCGGGTCCGTTCCGCTTCGGCCAGCGCCTCCAGGCCATCACCGGCCTCGGCCACCACTTCCAGGCCCGGTTCGTTTTCCAGCACGACCCGGACAGCCTCCCGAAACAGGGACTGAGCGTCGGCGAGAAGGATCTTGATGGTCCCGTCCTCTGACACGCTCTCCTCCAGCGATGAGCGAGGACCAACGGTAGGCAAGGGAGGCACGCCTGGCACCCGTCCGACGGCGTATTCCGCCTACGGCGAACGGAGGACTAGCGTCGCCGGACGGCATATCGGTCGGACTTCAGCGACGGTCGGCCAGACCGGAACCCGGCATCGACTCAGTAGGAAGGCCGGTCCCGGCCCTGGGCCACCAACCCATGCTTGACCGCGAACGCGGCGGCTTCCAGCCGGGAGTGGACCTGGAGCTTGGTGAGGATGTTCTGGATGTGCGTACGTACCGTGTTCGGACTGATCGACATCCGCTTGGCGATGTGCTCGCTGCGGGCTCCCTCCACGAGCATCCCCAAGACGTCCCGCTCCCGGCCGGTCAGCTGTTCGGCGAGGAGGCCCGCGTCGCGCTCCTCGGACGAACGCGCGCCCACCGCCCTCGCCGCGAGCCGGTGTGGAACGACCACGTGTCCGCTCATGGCGGCCTCGATCGATTCGACGAAGCGAGCGATGGGGGTGTCCTTGGTGATGAAACCGTGGAATCCCGCCTTCATGACCTCCCGAAGGAGCTGGGGGTCAGAGAGCGCCGTCACCGCGAGAACGATCGTCTCCGGGCAGGCCTCCAGGATCTTTCGGCCCAGCTCCACGCCGTTCTCGTCTGGCAAGCCCAGGTCGATCAGGGCCAGGTCAGGCTTGGCCGCCTTTGCAGCGGTCAGACCCTCTTTGGCGGAGGTGACGACGGGCAGGACCTCCATCCGAAGGCCGTCCGAGGTCAGGGCCGAGCGGATGGCTTCTGCGAAGAGCTTGTGGTCGTCGACGATGAGCACGAGCATGTCGCGTTCCCCCATCCGCGCGGGCAGGGTTTCCGTGGAGCTCATTTACCTGTTCGCGAGCTCCGGGGAGAATCCCTGCTGAACGACTCCGGGGGGCGGGTGGTGCCCGTTGCCCCCCACGGGGAGCTGGATCTTGAACGTCGTACCATGCCCGTTGGCGGACTCTGCCCAGATCATCCCGCCGTGCGCCTCCACCACCCGCCGGGCGATGAACAGGCCCAGCCCATGGCCTTCCCGGCGGCCGCGCCCCGATCGGCCCCGGGCCAACGGCTCGAAGATGGCTTCCCGGTCTCCGGCGGGGATCCCCGGGCCGTGGTCCTTCACGCTGACCAGGGCGATGTCGCCCGTGCCGGCGACCACCACGGTCACCCTGGAATCTGCAGGCGCGTAGGCGAGAGCGTTCCGGATCACGTTCCCGATGGCACTTCGAAGCTGCTCGGGATCGGCCCGGACCAGCACCGGGGCAACCGCCACCAGGTCGAGCCGATCCTCCCCCGATCCCAGACAGCAGGTCTCGATGGTCTGCCTGACCACCCCCACCAGGTCCACCGGACTCATCTGAAGCGGCCCGGCCCCCACCGCCCACCGAAGAAGGGCGTCGACAAGTCCGGCGAGTTCCCCGAGCTCCTGCCCGGACCTGGACAGCAGGTCCTCGCCGGCCATGGGACCGTTGGACTGAAGGAGGTGGTCGATGGCGGCCTTGGCCGCGAGGAGCGGCCCCCGTACCTCGTGCGCCGTCCAGGCGATCCCCAGGTCGATCTGCTCGTTTCGCCGCTCCGCGCGGGCCACGGTGGAGAGATGCTGGAGAACCTCCTGGAACAGGGAGCCGACCACCCCGAGAGACGCGGTCGCCGAGCCGCCGTTGCCTCCTGCCAGGATCACCGCGTCCCCCCCGTCGATGACCGCCACGTCGGCGACTTCCATGGCCTGGCTGAACCGCTCCGCGACCCGGGCCCGTTCGGAAGGTCCGCTGGTCTCCCACCCGCGCAGGCTCGGAAGCCTCTTTCGAAGCTCCTCCCGTTTGCGCGTCCCGGTCCCCCGCACCGCGAGGAATCGCAGCTCGGGATGCTCTCCGTCTCGAACCCATCCGGCCACCGGGCTCTTCAGCACTCGGAAGGAGAGCCTCATCGCCGCTCGGGTCGCCGCCTCGAACGTCTCGGCCCGCACCAGCTTCCGAACGAGATCCGTGGCCGAGGTCAGTGACTCCACCTGTCGCTGCAGGCCCTCCCGGTGGCGGAGGTTGTGGACCGCGGTGGCGAGCTGGTTGGCCACGGCATTGAGGGTCCGCTGCCGCTCTGCGATCAACCGACGAGGCCCCACGACCTCGAGGACGCCAACAGATCGCCCCCGGCAGACCAGGGGAAGGACCATCAGGAGGGATCCCGGGTCACGGTTGATCAGCTTCGGCCACTGCGACTGGAAGACCTGGCGTCGCCGCGTCGACCGATGCCGGCCCTCACGAGCCAGAGGGCCGGTCTCCGCCACGGTCCTCAGCCGGCCCGAGTCGTCGGCCAGGCTGATCCGTACCGACGCCCCCTCCCCGACGGCCGCGTGGATCCAACGAACCGCAGAGGAGCTCGCGTCGGAGAAGTCCTCAGACGAACCGAACTCGAGACACAATCCCTGGAGGACCTCGATCTGAGCGTCCAGGACTACAGGTGGGGCCGCCTC
>JBOGVA010000017.1:0-9441 GCA_050692195.1 Actinomycetota bacterium
CGCCTCCTTGAGCCGATCGGCGACGTCCCCCCGGCTGAGTTCGAGGCCGCCTACCACCGAAAGGAGGACCCCAGTTACGCTGCTGGACTCAAGGAACCGAGCCTCCGGTGAACCCGGGGCGGTTCAGTCACCGTTTCGCACGAGGACTTGAGGCGGCGACTCGCTGAGGGTGATGACTTCCCCCAATGGGCCCTGCGCTTCGGTGTCCCGATCGCGGGGAGACGGCGATGGGAAAGCCTGCGCAGAGAACTGCTTTCAGACGCTCCTTGGCCCAATCCTGGTCTCAAACTCGACCAGGCGAGGAAGAAGCTCGAAACCGCGGAGACGCTGCTGGCCATGGGGGATCTTGCCGCGGCCGAGGAGGAGATCCGGTTCGGCCTCTCGCACGTGGCCAGAGCCCAGCTCTTGTCGCGTCATGTCTTCCCCCTTTCGCGACCCGAGCTCGCGGGTCAGCTTGAGGAGATCGGCGATCACCGGCTGGAGCGAATGATGCGCCGCGCCAACTCCCCTACTCCGATGACTGGGGCGGAGATCGAAGAGGCCGTGAAGCTCGTCCGAGACCGTCTGGCCGCAGCCAGGAAGCTCGAGCGTTAGGCGACAGAACCCAGTCTGAAAACACTCTCGATCGCCGCGATTCTCGCCTCGTGCATCATCGGGAATAGGTGGCCATACACGTCGTAGGTAACCTTGATGTCTCGCAACGACCCCGTATCGCATTAGACGTCTGATCATGCGGCCGTCGTAGTCAGAAGGTGATATCCTAAGTTCAGGTCACCCACCGTCCCCCACCACCGCCAGCTGCGCACTGGGGTCCCAGCCCGGTGGCGGCGGGCGCTCTGTGGAGAACCATGTGCACCCACGGACCTTCCATTCCTCCCGAAGCCGGCGATGAATCTGCTGCCGCAATGCAGCGTCGCCCCCGGCCACGTCGTCGTAGCCGAAGTGAGCGCCGCACGAAGGGCAGATCTCGTCGGACGGAGACTCGTCGACCCAGGGAACTTCCGACAAATCCGGGAAGCCACAGACCGGGCAGACCGCGGGGTTAAGACCTGGCTCGTTCATGGCTCGTACCCCGGCTGTGCCTGTCAGTAGTACCAGTTAGTCGCGTATCCATGCGGCCGCGCCGTTGTAGTCCACGAGCCGACCCAGTGCGTCGAACGAGAAGGTTGTGGAGCCCACCTGGGAGAGGGTTCCGCGGGCGGTCCACGTGTAGGTCCCCTCCGGGCCAGAGATCAGCCTGTTGCGTTCGTCGTAGGTGAAGGTGGAGGCCCCCGCCTGGGTCCGGTTGCCGGCGCCATCCCAGGCGTAGTCGGTGAAGGAGGAGTCCGGGCGCGTCCAGTTGGTGATCCGGCCCGAGCGATCGTAATGGTACGTGTGCTGGCCCGCCGAGGAATTGCCGGGCAGGGTGATCGTCTGCGACGTGAAGTTGGAGTCGTCGTCGAAGCCGTATGTGTGGGACGCAGTCGTGCTTGACGACGTGTCGGTGAGCACGTCCGAGGTGAGCCGGTGGCAGAGCATAACGATCCATGGGATCACCGCGGCGTCGGGCCTGTCAGTCGCTTCACCTCTCCGCTACCTCCATCCACAATCACACGAACGTTCCCGCCTCGATGATCGGCGAACGTCCACACTTCCCAGTCTCCGTAGTGACGGTATACCTTGATCGGCTCCTGCCAGGGCACGCCCTGGGCGTCACACGCGGCTCTCGCTATCTCGATTGCCTGGTCCCGCGTGACCTGCCGGCCTAGCTCAAACAGAAGTTGGCGAAGGTGTCGTAGCTCCGCGCGACAGCGTCGTCGAACGGCTGCTGAGCACGAGCAGCCTCGTCCGGAGCGCCTCGGACGCCTACCGCGACGCGCTGGTAGGGCGATTGATCGGAGTCGTGATTGTACGCGAGCGCCGACCCGCCGAACGCCGCGACAGCGGCAAGCACCCGCCAGATAAGGGACAGCAGCCACAGGCCCCGCTCAGTGGGTCGCCTCGTCGGCACCTTCCACCTCGTCGAGCCATGCATGGAAGTCCGGCTCGAAGTACAGAAACTCGTCGGGTCCAGCTCGAAGGTCGGCACCGCCGAGGCGTGTCAACGCGGTCCACACGACGCGGTCCTCAACTCCCGGGTGAGCCGCTGCGACCCACTGGTGAGCCCAGCGGGAAACCTCTTGCCGCGTGGCCTCGCCTGATAGGAGCTGAAGCAGCTTCTCCCGGACTTCGGAGCGCGACGGTGATCGCGCCGTCATCGCCGCCCCGCGTAGTTGCCGAACTCATCGAACATGTATGGTTTGCCAGGTGGAACCCGGATCATGAGGAATAGTCCGACCCGAAGCGTCTCAAGTCTTGAAGAAGCGCGTACGCCATCGCACGCACGCTCTCTAGCCGAGGATCCTTGAGGATCGCCTCAGGCGAACGCGAGTCGTCGATGCGACCCAGAAACGCTCTCAATTCGCGAAGGTGGTCATCGATCTCGGGCGTGTAGACCGAGTGAGGCTGATCTAAAGCCTCGCTAAGCCCGGAGTCGTCCCAGAGACGGCTCACGCACTCAGTAAAGGACGACACTTCAGAACCGCCAGAGGCGAGCCACAACCGCCGCTGGTACGCCTCGTCGGCTAACTCACGGAGGGCATTCTCGACTAGCTCGTCGATGACCTCCGTCATTGGAACAACTCCGGAAGGAACCGAGAGTCCTGAAGCGGTATGTGGGCATCGGGATGTTCTGGGCCTGGGAGCTTATCGCCGTAGACATCGAGTGCGTGGCCATCTTGCTGCCACCGCACGTACGGCGATCGTGACGTCGGATACGGACTGTTGGGATTGCTCTGCATGTCGCGCACTGAGTTCCCAGGGTTCGTTGGATCGTAGTAGCGGGTCCCGCCCGGCGTACGAGTCCCTCGAATCCGCCATCCCTCCGGAATCCCCTCAGATCTGGCTTGGCTTGCTACGAGACTCATTAGGAGGAGCTGCCTGATCCGATGGGGTGGGCATGCACGGAGGAACTCCCGCCCACTTCGATCATTGCTTCCCCCTTCAATGCCTTTCCTCACGAGCTGTCAAGCCCTCGGCGCGTGCCCCAGACCTCCCCCCTCCGACCTGGACATTCGCCGATCCCCGGGTTAGGCGCGTCATGGCGCCCCCCGATGCGCCGACCGATACGCCGACCGATACGCTGACCGATACGCTGACCGATTCGCCGGGGCGTTCCAAGCCTTCGCGAGTTCGGGGGCACTCTCGCCTTGGCGTGGCGCTGCCGACCCGCACCATCTCCTCATCGAGGGACTCCCCGGTTCCATTCGCCGGCCGCGGAGCTCGCGGCCTTCACGGCGGTGGGGTGGGCCGTCAACTTTTCGTCAACTTCTTTGGGAGCAGGCGGACTTGGGCCGGAGCTTTCGCAAGAGAGAAAGACCTGTGACCAGGGCATCCGTTGGTGGGCGCTAGAGGATTTGAACCTCTGACCTCTTCCGCGTCAAGGAAGCGCTCTCCCCCTGAGCTAAGCGCCCGAGGCATTCATTGTATGGGACCCGGCCGGGAGCCGGCCTCAGAACTCCAGGCTGCAGTTCTCGCACAGGAAGACGCGCGCCTTGACGCTGAGGCTGTGTCCCCCGCACCGAGGGCACCGTCGGCAGGTGCCACCGAAGGCGCACTCGATCGGGTCGGTCGTGTCGCCGGGCTGGTCCCACGTGGTCGCCCCCTCCTCCGGGCGGGGAAGCTGGATCGAAAGCAGGCACAGCGACTCCGCGCTCACGAAGCCGTGCGGGTGCGCGGCGCCCCGGCCGATGATCAGGCCGCCGGACAGCGGGATGGGCGTCTCCGCCAGGAGGGCCTTGCCTCCTCCGTCCAGGACGACCACCCACTCCTCGGAGTCCGGATGGGTGTGCGCGAAGGCGATCTGCTCGGCGCCGAACCCCTGGAGGGAGAGGTAGTAGCCGTCGCCCTGGCTGATGGGGACACGCCGAAACCCCGACGGGCAGGTGGCCACCAGGTCAGCCGGAGAGGACCGAAAGACGCCGAGGTTGTCGAGCACCTCGTCCAGATCCCCCACCTTCCTCTGGATCACGCTCTAATCAAAGAGCCTCCCCGGCCGTCCCGCAACCCGGAGGCACCGAGCGCTTCTTTCGGCGGAAGCTCCTCGGGAACCTGGAGCCCCGGCTGGTGCATCTAATATGGGCATGAGAAGTAGGATCCCCTCGTTGGCCACCATCCTTGTCATCGGCATCGTCCTGCTGCTCGGGGCATGTGCGGGGCAGCAGAGCCAGAATCCAGGTGGGGACCCCGACTCCCCGGTCACCTCGAGCCCCGATCCTGGCGGCCCGGCCCCCGGGCCCACACCGCTCATGGTTACCCCTCGCCCCGGATTGGTCGATCCCCGGCCTCGCAGCTGGGAGAGCCTCGAGGTGGTGGACGAACGCACGCTCCTGATGCAGTTCTACGGAGGGGTGGAGGAGTGCTACGGGCTCCACCACGTGGACACCGAATACGGGAGCGACTCGATCACGATCACCCTGTACGAGGGGCGTGTTCGCGACGCCGGGGTGTGCATCGAGCTTGCGGTGCTCAAGGAGGTGCGGATCGAGCTGGACGAGCCGTTGGGCGGACGCGAGATCGTGGACGGCGGCCCAGGGATCCTAGGGAACACCCGCGGGGATCGACCGCATCCTACGCCCAAAGGACGAGAGCAAATCGGCCGCGGCTCGGGTATGGAACCGCTGGTCTCGGGCGATACCTACAAGTGAGTACTCGGCACGCGAGGAGCCCAGAACCATGGAGATGCCGCACGCACATGATGGGATCCCCTGTCCCTGGTGTGGCTCGTTTTCCCAACCCGGCGCAACATGCGAGTTCTGCGGATCCCCGATGCAGGCGGCGAGCCCCGTCTCGGCCACGGCCCAAGCGGTCACCGTCATGCTGGACGAGCCCTCCCCCGCCCTGGCAAGCGAGCCCGCTCAGGTCCTTCCGTTCCGGACGAAACCGGTTCCGCTGGCGGTGTCCGATCAACCTCCCCTTGATCCGTCGACTCGCGACGGAGGCGATCAGAGGGGTGTCGGCTTCGCTGCCGCCGTCCAGCCTGATCGGAGGCAGCGGTACCGCAGGTCTCTGATAGTGAGGTGGCTCATCGAGGCAGTCAACAGCTAGGGCCACCTAGCTGTGGGTTCGAGGCGGGGAGCGGAATTGAACCGCTGTGCGAGGTTTTGCAGACCTCTGCCTAACCACTCGGCCACCCCGCCAGAGCGACGCATTGAAGCACCGGCAAGTGTACGAGGTCAATAGCATCCGGAGCGGACGACGGGATTCGAAACCGGGGCGCCACTGCGGCGCGTAGGTCCTCAGGGCTACCTTCTCCGGGCAGCCGGGCCAATTTCCTCAAGGTCGGGGAGCGTCCGCAATCCGAGCTAGGCCAGAGGCCTTAGCAGCTGGGCCGCCTTCGGCTGCCGAGACAGGATCGCCGCCACGACCCCTGCAAGAACCGAGACGCCGACGACCACGATGGCGATCGCCAGCCAAGGCATGACGATCGGGTGGCCTTCTCGCTGAGAAGCCTGTATCACAGCCACGGGCAGCACCCCTGCGGGCACCGCCACCAGACCCGCCACCCCGGCGAGCAGGCTCGCGCTCGAGGCCGCCACCTTTCGCCTCATTCCCGGCTCCGCGCCGACGGCGACCAGGATCGCGCCGTCCCGCCGAGATTCCGCCCCGACAAGGGCGATGGCCACACCCACGATGGCCAGGGCGACGACGCCGGCGGCCAGAGCGAGCATCAGGCGGATGGTCCCAGCGTCGCTGCCCAAGTCCTCCGCGCTGGTGACGAACGCGCCGGGATGCTTGGCCGCGACGTCCTTGGCCCGCCGGATGTCCTCCCCGGTGAGGGCGCCGGAGGCTCTCAGGCCGAACCGAACGCGACCGGGATCGCGGCTAGGTCGTAGCCCGAGCAAGGCGGCGGCGTCAGGTGAGATGACGAAGTTGTCCTCTCCCTGCCCAAGCGATGCATACCGCGTCCCGCCAGCTTCCTCGGCGGGGAGGTCGATCTTCGGCTCGTTCCCTTTCTCGTCCGGGGGAAGCTGGAGGTGGACGACGCCGTGGTCCGCGCTGTCTGGCCCGATGGCGACGACCTTGCCGGCCTGCAGAGCGGGGATGCCCTCCTCCGCGTGAAAGACTCGGAGCAGGTCTGGGCCTCCGATCAGAAGCTCCCCATTCGCGACGTAGGCGACTCCCTCTCTCACCGTCCTCTCCGCACCTTCCACCCACGCCGTCCACTCCTCCTGCTCCAGGTCGTCTGGGAGCGGGTATCGCTCGGGGGAGAACACCGCAACCCGGAGCGGGACGACGATCGCCTGGGGGAACAGGCTTCGGAAATCATCCAGGAGCGCCTCGGTTCGCTTCTCTCGGTCGTCCCCGGGAACGAACGCGGAGAGAACCAGATGATCCGGGCCCATGAACGTGATTCGCCGCTCGAAGGCTTCGTCGCTCAGGGTGACCGCGGAGACGGCGACCGGGAGCGTGAGGGCTAGGGTGGCGGCGGCCAGAGCGGCGCCCGTCCGCCTGGCGTGGCGGACCAGGGCTCTCGCCGCCAATCGAGGAGCGGTCGGAAGGAACCGGGCCAGCCGGCCCACCCACGTGACGAGCAGCGGGATGGCCACAAGGAACCCGCCGACGATAGCGATCAGACCGACGGTGAGAATCGACCGGGCGTCCGCGACGGTGGCCCACGCCGTCAGCGCCGCCCCTCCCCCGACCGCAGCCAGTCCCACCGCCGCCAGCCGGCCAGGGGCGCGCGGAGGAGGTGTTCGGCCCTCCAGCGCCTGCACGGTCGAAAGCCTGGCCGCCGAGCGGGCCGGCCCGAACGCCGCGGCAGTGGCTGCCGCCGTCCCCAGTGCCACGGCGCCGGAGAGGGGGATCCACGGAACCTCAACCGGCCCAACCAGCTTCTCCACCCAGCCATCGAGATACGGATGGACCGCGAGGGAGCCCGCCACGCCGAGAAGGACGCCGATCACCGAGCCGGCGAACCCGAGCGTTACACCGGCGAACAGGACGGTCGCCCTCACGTGGCGGGGTTCGCCTCCCGCGGCGCCGATCAGCCCCAGCGTCCGGAGTTGCCTCCGCGCTCCGACCACGAAGGCTGCCGCTGCGATCAGGCCCGTGCAGAACAGGGCCACCGCCGCTCCGGCGAACGAGGCGCTGGTGGCGACGAGGGAATCCCGGTTCCTCTCGCTGGCTACGAGGTCTCTTGTGGCGTAGCCCTCGACCCCCTCAGCGTTAGACAGAACGTGCTGCGCCTCGTCGAGGTCGGCGCCCGGCGGGAGGTCGATTAGGTAGCCGTCTGGTGTCGCGTCCGGCACGTTGGCCAGCGTCCCCGCTCCGACGACCGCCGTTCGCTCCTCCAGATGCAGGGGCTGTGCCACCGTGCCGGTGATCCGGAGCCTGAGACCGATGTCCTCGAGCACGATCTCGTCGCCGATCGCGGCGCCGAATGCCTCCAGCGCCTCGGGGTGCACGGCGGCCTCCCCCGGTCCGTGCGGAGCTCGGCCTGCGAGGATCTTGAACATCCCGCGGACCGGGGCGTCGTCCACCCGAACGGGGAACTCGTGCACCGGGAGGTAGATCAGCGACCCGCCCGCGATGTTCTGGGTGTACACACTCCTGACTTCGATGATCGCCGTGCCCGCGGGAAGCTTTCGCTCCAGGGTCCTCGGGCGCAGTTTGTCCGACCAAACAGTGAGCATGACGTCCGCCGTCCCCATGGCCTGGAGAGCCTCTTCCTCTGGCGTCGACATGGCGGTCCTGATGGTTATGGCTGCCCCGGACAGAGCGGCGATCGGAAGAGCCACCAGGACCATGATCAGGACGCTTCGCCACGCGCTCCGGCGGGCCTGCCGCCGGGCGATCCGGGCCGTGGCACGGTAGGCCGGAGCCGCGGTCAGGGTCACGTCCGGACCGGATCGGAAAGCAGCGATTCCGGTCCGGCCGGTGGGACGGTCTCGTCCACCACCCGGCCGTCTCGCAGGAACACCACACGGTCCGCCCACGCGGCGAACCTCGGGTCGTGCGTGACCAGGACTGCCGTTCCGCCCCGGTCGGCGTGGTCCCGGAGGAGCCGGAGCACGGCCTCACCCGTCAGGGAGTCCAGCGCGCCGGTGGGCTCGTCCGCCAGCAGGAGTGTTCGATCCCCGACGACGGCTCGGGCGATGGCCACGCGCTGCTGCTCCCCGACGGAGAGCTGGTCGGGGAAGCGGTCGGCGAGGTCGTCGACGCCGACCAGGGCGAGCGCGCGGGCTCCGGCACGCCTGGAGGGGATCCGGCTCACCCCCTCGAGCTCCAGTGGAAGCGCGGCATTCTCCACCGCGGTCAGGCCGTCGATCAGGTTGAGCTGCTGGAAGACGTAGCCGATGCGGCGGCGGCGCATCCGGGCCAGCTCCTTTGGCCTCAGCGAGCCCAGGTCCACCCCCTCGATCAGCACCGAACCCGCCGTTGGCTGGTCTAGCGCTCCCATCAGCGACAGGAGCGTGGTCTTCCCGGAGCCGCTGGGGCCCATGACCGCAACGAGCTCACGGGGGCCGGCGGTGAACGACACCTCGGTGAGGGCCTGGACCCGGACGTGCCCGGAGCCGTGCACCTTCGAGACGCCTCGGAGCTCGGCCGTGGGAGTCATCGGCGCACCTCGCTCGGCTCCGCTTCGGTGATATGAGGGCCTGCCGCCTCTTGTCGCCGGGAACCGCGAGCCCGCCCGAGGCGGGCTTCACAGGCATCGAGCCAGCGAACCCGGGCTTCCGCTTGGAAGATCAGGGACTCCAGGAGGAAGTGCCAGCCGAGGTCGGCATCGGCGGCGACGTCCCGCTTGAGGTGTGTGTACTCCTGGAGGAGCTGTACGCCATTCCGTCGTTCCGCCTGTATCACGTCCAGTGGGTTCACGTCCGGATGGCCCACCGCCATGACGAGCTTCAGCACAAGCTCGTCCCGGGCGGGGGGACTCGAACGGGCCGGCAGCTCGAACCACTCGACCAGCCGGGCCCGGCCGATCTCGGTGATCTCGTAGGGTCTGTGCGCCTCGGCGCTCGCTTCGGACGTCGCGCGAACCAGGCCGTCCCGCTCCAGTCGCGCCAGCGTCGTGTAGACCTGGCCCACGTTCAATGGCCAGACCCCGGCCGTGCGTCCTTCGAACTCGTTCTTCAGCCGGAGGCCGTAGTTCGGCCCCTCGTCGAGGATCGCCAACAGGCTCATCCCGACCGACATCCGTCACCCCTCTCCTATACTCGGTATACTGCTCGGGCGCAGGCTATACCGCGTATACCTTTGCTGTCAAGGGCTGTTCTTGCCTAGGGGACGTCACCGCCCCACTTCGTAAACGTCAAGGCTAGTGGTGTGTCGCCTAAATAGTGATCTGTTGTAAGTGTGGGTGGGATGGTGGCTGCGGCTGGGGCTTTGGAGATGACGGGTGGGCAGCGGGTTGAGCTG
>JBOGVA010000018.1:0-84509 GCA_050692195.1 Actinomycetota bacterium
GGTCTCGGATCATGTTCCGGACCTGCTGCTGCGCTCGGGGGACCTGCTCGTCTCGATGCAGGAACGCCGCGAGTTCGGTGTCGTGGTGCCCGCGGGACTCGTGGGAGATGAGGGCGTAGGCCTCAAGCACAGCTTCGAGTCGCTCGCCAGCGTCGCCAGCCTGGTCCCGGACTTCGGCGAGATATTCGAGGTGGCCGGTGATCTGACGTTCGTGCCAGGCGAACAGGATCGCTTCGACGTCTGAGAAGTACTTGTACAGCGTCGCACGTCCGATGCCGGTCTCCTCGGCGATCTGCGACATCGTCACCGACAGCAGCCCGTGCTCGGCCACCAGCGCCGCAGTGGTGTCCAGGATTGCGCCGCGCACCTCGCGGCGGTGGGCCTCGATCGTCTCGGTCCACAGCTTCGGCACGGCCCAAGTATACGTGACGACGATATCGAGGCAACCTGATTTTGACAGGGACGTGCTGTCTCGATAAACTCCCCTACCGTCAAGAAGATCCGAACAGTGGACACGCCTCGGAGGAGGACTCCCATATATGGCTGATCCGCCCCGCTACCCCGACACCAAGCCTCACACCACACCACGCTGGGTGAAGGTTGGGATCATCGCCCTCGTCGTCCTGGTTCTACTGGTCGTCATCCTGGCGCTCACTGGGGTTCACGACCCCCAACCCGGACCTGGGCACGGCCCATAGAAAACGGGGTGCAACAGCCGTGACCATGTCACCCGGCCTCCGCAAGTTCGCGCTCGCCCTGCATCTCACGCTCTCGATTGGCTGGATCGGCGCGGTCGCTGCTTACATGGCTCTCGACGTTATCGCTGCGACCAGCAGGGACGCTCAGACGTTACGCTCCGCCTACCTCGGGATGGATTTGATCGCCCGAAGCGTCATCGTTCCGTTGGCCCTCGCCTCGCTGCTCACCGGGCTTGTCATGTCACTGGGGACCAAGTGGGGCCTGTTCCGGCACTATTGGGTCCTGATCTCACTCCTGCTGACCATAATTGCCACTGTCGTCTTGCTGGCGGAAACGCGGACAATCAGCCACTTCGCAGACATAGCAGCTGATCCGACAACGTCCAGTGACGATCTCCGCGCGTTGGGGAGCACACTGGTTCACTCCGTTGGCGGCACGGTGGTGTTGCTCGTGATCCTGGTGCTGAATATGTACAAGCCGCAGGGCATGACCCGGTACGGGTGGCGCAAGCAGCATGAGCAGCGTAGGGCGTTGCAGCGGAGCGAGCAGGACGAGCAGCGCAGTGTCATGCAGCCGTAGATGCAGCGATTCACCAACATTTCTTTTGCGGACGACTAACCGAGCTCATGCCCAGCATGAGCTCGCGGGGTTTCCGGACGGCCGGCCCCTTCAGAGGCCTCCACCGTGAAGGCCGCGGTGTGGACCTGGCCGCCGTGAAGGAACTGAAGAATGAGGCGGTAAGGCCCGGGCGACGGCACCTCTACCCCAAACCGCACCGTGTCAGATGAGGCGCCCTCGAGCGGATGCACGTGCAAGTACGCGAGGTCGGATGCGCGCAGGGCGACCAGATGTCCGAGGGCGCCCAGGTACGGTTCAAGCCGCACGGGCCCGCCTTCTCGCGAGACACGAAAGGAGAGCTCAGAGTGAGCGCCTGCGACAAGATCTCCGCTCAGATCTACCCCGTAGTCGCCCGCCTGTTCGGTCGTTGAGGGTGGCGGCAGCTCCTGGATCACCCAATCGCCTGGAGCCGTCAGCTCGACCGACAGCGTCAGGTCGGGGCCCTCGTTCGGAGCCACGTCCGCGAAGGCCCTGAACGGTCCAGGCGAAGGAAGCGTCAGCTCGACCCGCCAGGTCCCGTCAGATTCTCGGGCCGGGTGCAGATGGGAGAAGGTGGCCAGGTCTCGGCGGACCACGATAAGGTGAAGCTCTCGGTCGTGGAGCTGCCGGTACACGGTCACCGGCTAGCCGTCGGGCCCCAAGACCTGGAAACGGAATGGGAGGGGTCGCCCCGGCTCGAACGTGGTCTGGTTGGAGAGGAGAGAGTAGCTCTCCTTCGCCGGAACGGACTCTCGTGTCGTCGGATGCGCTTTCTGCCTTAGGCCCCGCATGCGGGAGCTTATCCGGATTCGCGACCGGGACTCCTGCGAAGGCTAATGAGCAGACTCCGCGTGCTCGCAGATCCCTGCGCCGGAGGGCCGCTGCCGGGCTGCCTTGCGCTCCTCGTCCAGCTGTTTTCTGAGCTCCGGGTGGGCTTCCCCGAAGCAGCACCGGCAGCTCTGGTACCACTGGCGCATGCCCTCGTCTATCGCGATCGGCTGCTCGCTCTGCTCCTGCATGTCCCTCGACCTGATCCTCTCCGTAGAGATCCCCTCGACCGGCTCGAGCCCTGTAACGCAGGCCAGCCCTCGCGGCATTCAATAGCAGTATGGCGGATCAGGAAGGACTCCAGCAGGCGGTCACGGACGTCGATCTGCTGACCTCCGGCCGGGCAGAGGACTTCGGGATTCTGTACGACCGACACGCCAGCGCCGTGCTGGGCTATCTGTATCGACGAACCGCCGACCCCGACATGGCCGGCGACCTGGTGGCGGAGACCTTCGCCCAGGCGTTCCTCTCCCGGGCGAGGTACCGGGAGACGGGAAGCGGGGCTCGAGCGTGGCTGATTGGCATCGCTCATCACCAGCTCACCCGGGCCCTGAGGCGGCGACGGGTGGAGGACCGGGCCCGCCGCCGGCTGGGAATGGAGCGCGTCCCGATGGACGAGATGAGCTACGAACGGATCGAAGAGCTCGCGGACTTCGGCCCCATCCGAGAGGCGATCCGGGAAGCCATGAGCTCCCTTTCGCCAAAGCTCGCCGAGGCCGTCACGCTCCGGATCGGGCTGGAGCTTCCGTACGACGAGGTGGCCCGCCGGCTGAATTGCTCGCCTGGAGCGGCTCGGGTGCGCGTGGCCCGAGGCCTGGCCCGACTGACCGACCTGCTGGAGGTGCAAACATGAGTACCAAGAAGGACATCCCGTATCTGGAGCGGCTGCGCTCCGAGCTCGTGGACGGCATCTCCCGCCAGCAGCAGCGCCGTCCCGCTGTCGTGTGGTGGAAGACGCGCGCGGCGGCCCTGGTTGCGGCAACCCTGGTGGTGGTCGCCGCCGGGGCGGTCTCGGCGGTCGTCCTGACGGGTGGTCCGTCGGCCGATGTCTCCGGCCCGACCGACCGGGGAGGTGGCGCGGCCGCCAGCTGCGTCGAACAGTTCTCCGTCGACACCCTGGCCCTACGGGACTTCGCCTTCGACGGCGCGATCAGCGAGGTGGTCCCGCCCGCGAACCCAGAGGCGGAGGGTCCAGCAGCCGCTACCGAAGTCATCTTCGAGGTCCACCGCTGGTACAAGGGCGGGAGCGGCGACACGGCCACCGTGAAGACCTACGAGCAGCCCGGGGTGATCAGCTCGGTCGAGGGGAGCCTCGACCTGACCGTGGGCACCCGCCTCCTCGCCTCTGGGGACGACGTCTTCCTGTGGTCCTGCGGGTTCAGCATGCCGTACACGGAGGCCAACGCTCGGCTCTTCGCCCAGGCGTTCGGGGAGTGAGCCCTCTTACCCCTGTGCCACGAGAGCGCGCTCCCTTCGGAGGAGCTGGGCGTTCGCCGCGACGATGACCGTGCTGACCGACATCAGCAGGGCACCCAGGGCAGCAGGCAGGAGTACCCCTACGGGCGCAAGGACTCCGGCGGCCAGGGGAATGGCGAAGGCGTTGTACCCGGTCGCCCAAACCAGGTTCTGGATCATCTTCCGGTAGCTGGCCCGGGACAGCCTGACCACCCGGGCCACGTCTCGTGGATCGTCTCGCACCAGGATCACGTCCGCCGATTCGATGGCCACATCGGTTCCGGCCCCGATGGCGATGCCCACGTCGGCCTGCACCAGCGCGGGGGCGTCGTTCACGCCGTCGCCGACCATCCCCACCACCCGTCCCTTGGCCTGGAGATCCTTCACCCGCTCCGCCTTGTGCTCCGGGAGCACCTGGGCGAAGTACTCGTCGATGCCCAACTCACCGGCAACCCACCGGGCCACATCCTCGGAGTCCCCGGTGATCATCGCTGCCCGGATCCCCATCTCCTTCAGCCGCTCCACCGCTTCGCGGGACTCCTCCCGGATGACGTCTGCGAGGGCCAGAACGGCGGTGACCCGGTCGTCCTCTACCAGGCTGACCACGGTCTTCCCTTCTCGGGCCCAGCCATCTGCGGTCTGCTCCAGCACCTCGGGGAGGTCCGCCCCCACAGATTCCAGGAGACGAGGGCCTCCGAGGGAGACGACCTGGCCATCCACGCGGCCCTGCACACCCCTGCCCTTGAGCGCTTGGAAGCCCTCGACCCATTTGGGCTCGATGCCTCGGCGGTCGGCCTCCGCCACTATGGCCCGGGCCAGGGCGTGTTCGCTGTCCCGCTCCAGCCCTGTCGCCACCGCCAGGGCATCGTCCTCGCTCCGCCCGTCGGCTGTGGCCACGCCGACCACTCCCATCTGGCCTCGGGTGAGGGTCCCAGTCTTGTCGAACACCACAACGTCGAGGTCCCGCGCCCGCTCCAGGGCCATCCGGTCCCGCACCAGCAGGCCGCTCCGGGCAGACAGGCTGGTGGAGATGGCGATGACCAGCGGAACGGCCAACCCGAGGGCATGGGGGCAGGCGATCACCACGACGGTCACAGCGCGCTCCACGACGAAGTCGGCCCCCCGATCTCCGGCCAGCAGCCCCCAGGCCAGCGCGGTGGCCGTCCCGGCGCCCACGGCGATGTAGGTCAGCCACATGGCGGCTCGGTCGGCCACGGCCTGGGCGGCGGACTCCGACGCCTGAGCCTGCTCCACCAGGCGCATGATCCCCGCCAGGGCCGTCTCCTCACCGGTTTTCGCGACCTTGACCCGGAGGGCGCCCTCCTCGTTCACCGTGCCCGCCACCACCTGGTCGCCCGGCTCCTTGCCCACTGGCTTGGACTCCCCGGTGAGCATGGACTCGTTCACGTGGGACTCGCCTTCGAGGACCTCCCCGTCCGCAGGGACCCTGGCCCCCGGCCGGACCAGGACCACATCGCCCGGGGACAGCCCGGACAGAGGGACCTCCTCGGTCCGTCCATTGGTGATGCGCTCGGCGGTGTCGGGAAGGAGCTTGGCCAGCTCGGCCAGGGCTCCTCGGGCCCGGCCCACCGCCCGCATCTCGATCCAGTGCCCCAGGAGCATGACGTCCACCAGGGTGGCCAGCTCCCAATAGAACCCCTCTCCCTCCACGAAGAAGGTGGTCGCCGCGCTATACAGGTAGGCCGCGGTGATCCCCAGGGCCACCAGGGTCATCATGCCCGGCATCCGGACCCTTATCTCCCCCACCGCCGAGCGTAGGAAGACCAGGCCGCCGTACAGGTAGATCACGGTGGCCAGGAGGAACGGGACCCATCGATCAGCTGGGAGGTCGGGGGGATCCAGCCCGACAAGCTCCCACAGCCCCTCCGCGTAGACGAGCACGGGGACGGTGAGCGCGAGCGACACCCAGAATCGGTTCCGGAACATCTCGATGGAGTGCCCGGCGTGGCGGTCGTGCTGCGCGGGCCGGCCGTCCTCGGTCGCATGGTCCCTCTCCCGAGATTCGGAGGAGCCCGCCTCGTGATCGTGGTGGTGTTTCATTGCGTCCATGCCTCCCGGACTCGACTCGATCAGGATCCCGTTACCGTGACCGTCCCGACCATCCCCGCGTCGTAGTGCCCCTCAATGTGGCAGCCGTAGAGGATCTCTCCGGGGTCTTCAAAGGTGACGGTGGCCTCCTTCGTCTGTCCGGAAAGCAGGTCGAGGGCGGCCAGAGCCTCGCCGTGACCCATGTGTCCTCCTTCTCCCATCTGGCCCTCGTGCATCTCCTGGACCTCATGACTTCCCAGGACGAACTCGTGGTGACCCATGCCCGAGTTGGTGACGACGAAGCGGACCGTCTCCCCGGAGGAAACGGCAACGCTCGCCGGGTCGAACTTCAGCGAGTCGAGCGCCACGATCCTCACCGTCCGTACCCCCGGTTGGGCGGGCCCTGACTCCCCCGCGTCATTCCCGGCGCACGCGGCGGCGAACAGCAACGTTGCTGCGACGATGGCATGAACGAGCGGCTTGTTCCTGGACAAGGATTAAACCTCCTCCCGCAGAGTGGCCGATGCCGTCTTGCGGAAGAAGGATCAACAGACCAGGACGGTGCCCTCCCTGGGCGGAGATCTGCTGGCAAGGAGAGGGACTGCGACCTGCAGCGGGCGCACTGGGTGTGCACCCCAGATCCGGCTGCACCAACCGCTTCCCACGCGAGGGGACCCCAACCGCACGGCTGCCCCAAGCACCGCCAAACAGGCCAGCGCCATGGATGAGACGTGCTCACCCACGATGTGCCAGGCCAGGGCGGTGAGGAGCAGGAGCAGCAATACGACCACGACGAAACGGACCCGGGGGTCACGAAGTGCCCGCAATACAAGGCCAGAGTAGCAATCCCGCCGATCAGATGATGGTGGACATTCCGGACGAGGGCCGCCTAGCTCTTGATCTTGGCGATCAGATCGAGGAGCTGCGGCAGGTCGATCGGGGCGCTCCGCTCGTCGACCTTCCGCCCGGACGCCGGCTGGAAACCGGGAAGCTCATGTCTAGGCCATCTGCTTGGCCACCTCCGGCACCAGCTCGGCTGGTGGGACGTACATGAGCCCGCCGTTCTCAGGGGCGCCGTAGTCGCGTATCCACCGCACCATGCCGTCCTCATCCACCAGTACGAAGGTGTGCCCGGGCTCCCCGGCCATCTGCCAGCGCATCACGCCGTACATGTCGGCCACGCGGTTGCTCTCGTCGGAAAGGACTGGCGTCCTGATCCCCATCGCGGCCGCCTCTTCGGCCCATACGGACAGCGAGTCAGGGGACATGCTGAGGAGCGCCACCCCGAGGTCCTGGAACTCCCGGCTCTCCTGCAGGTCAACTACCTGCTGCATGCAGCCGTATCAGCCAGGCCCCATGCTGAAGTACAGCAGGACCGCCTGCTTGCCCCTGAACTCGCTGAGCGACACCGTCTCACCGTCCGCCGAAGGCAGGCTGAAGGCAGGGGCCCGATCGCCCACGGCCAGCGACTCTTCCCCACCTGAGCCGCCGCAGGCAGACAGGAAGAACATCAGCAGGGTTGCCGCGGCGAGCGCAACGATTCGCGGTCTCATCGGGCTCCCTCCAGGATCTGCCGGCGGCCTTGGTACTCCTCCGCGTCGATCTCCCCCCGGGCGAACCGTTCGTCCAGCAGTTGCATCGGTCGGGCATCCATGGGGCCTCGGTCTGCTCGCCGAACGGCCCACCAGGCGAGCGCGAGCATCACGCCCACGATCACGAGGCTTCCGATCCCCATCGGCCACATCATCATCGAACTCATCTCGCATGCGATCATTTTCCTACACCTCCAGGCATTGTGGTTTACCCTTCAGGGCGTACTCTCCGGGTTGATCACTTCCAATCTCGCTACCGAGGCGTAGATCGATCGGTAGCGACGGCCATCTGCCGTATAGGTCACCTCGATGCCGTCCACCCGAAACAGCCCAGGCCGCAGGGCACGAACCGACAGGACCAGTCGAGGACCGGGCTCACCCTCGTCCTCGGCAGGGACAACTTCGGCCGGCAGGCTGGTTCCGCTTCGACCCAGCGTCTCCGGCGGGACCGCTCGCCCGGGCTCAGCGACACCAGGCGGCGCGACCCAGAACGACCCCGGAGACGCAGTGCCCTCCAGGTCGGCCTGACCGATCAGCTTGACGCTCTCGATCGTCACGGAGGACGTATCGCAGCCGTAAAGCAGCCCAACGACCAATCCGACGTGCTCGCCCGCCGGAACCCGCGCGAGCGGGGTATCGCTCGGGAGCATTGAGTGACCCTCCACGGAGACCAGCGGGCCGGTGAGTCGCTCAGCCTCCTGGTGGTGGCCGCAAGGCGAGCCTTGCATCCCCCACCAGATTCCAGCAGCAACGACGGCGCCGGCGGCTCCGAGGATGGCGGCCTGGCCGACGCGGAAGGGCCTGGCACCTCGAGGCGCCGCGACGAACAACGGGGTGAGGACGATCCACGTCAGCGCCTCCAACGTCGTCGCGATCGCATCAGCTCTCCCGATGTCCTCCGGCGTGAACCGTTCCGGCCCGAAGGGGATCCCGACCGTACGGGAGAAGAGCCATAGAGCGATAGTCGCCTGGCTGATCCAGATGGCTGCCAGGTAGGACCCCCTGGATGGGGCCAGCAGGATGGCGACCGCCAGGACCGCTTCCAGCGCACCCATGACGATGAAGGCGACACCGGCCGGGGTCCACTCCTCGAGATGGGCTCGCACCTGGCCGGCATGAATCGCGGCCGCGCCCGCGAGCAGTCCGACCGCGAGATACCGGAGCACGATCCGCCACGGGGCCGCCTCCCCGGGAAGATCGCGGATGGCCCACATCCTTCCGAGGCGAAGCGACGCTGCGTCCGGAGCGGACATCACGATCCCGCTCCTCTCAGGCTCAAGAGGCGATCGATCTGCGTCGTCAGTAGCTCGTACGAGGACGCTCCCACCTGCGTGTGCCGAATGATTCCGTCGTGCCCGATGAAGAACGTCTCCGGTACCCCGTAGATCCCGTACGCCAGCGCGGTCCGGCCCCCGAGATCCGTAACGATCGGCCAGTCGCCTCCCAGCTCTCGCACGTAGGCCTTCGCCGCCACCGCCGAGTCCTGGTAGTCGACGCCGATGAAGACCACTCCCCGATCCCGGTATCGCTGCCAGGCGGCGACGAGACTGGGGTGCTCCTCTCGACACGCTGCGCACCAGGAGGCCCAGAAGTTGATCACGACCACCGACCCTCGGAAGTCGGACCGGTGGATGGTTCGGCCGCCCTCAAGGGTAGGAAGGCTGAGATCAGGCGCGCGGACACCTACCAGACGGGACCTGAGCGTGCCTGGATCTCGGGTCAGGCCGAAGCCGAAGAGCGCCGAGAGTCCCGCGACCACGATCGCCACAGCGATTACCCACAGCCACCGGGTGCGCGCCCTCTGCCGTGGCAAGAGTGGGGCCTCAGGGACCGATTGAGCGGGCCTGCTCGGTTGGTCGGCTGTCGCGGTTGGCTGATTTGAGCTCATGCGATCGTTCCTGCTCCCATGGTTGGGGTCCGGACGGCATCTGTCTGAGGATGCTCCACGCCTGCGCTTGCCTGCGTGCGGTGGTCGACGACCGACGCCGACGACTCAGTCCAGGGCTAGGCTCGTTTCGGAGGCCGATCTAGGGGCCAGGCAAGAAGAGAGCTCTTTGCGCGAGCCGTCCCGACCGGCACGGAAGTCAGGACGGCAAGGGAGAAGAGCAGAAGCCCGCCCAGAAGAGCGAGACACGTTGCCATACCGGTCGGGCAGAGGAACCCACCCCCGTCGGGACAGGTCCCCATCGCCATCCCCATCCCAAGCGGGAGAAGCACCAAGATGAAGAGGATGATCAGGACGATGACCGAGAGCTTCCTCACGCTCGCGATTGTACGCGGGCACAGGAGCAATGCCGGATCCTGGTTAGGCAGTTCGAGGTAGGGGACACTGGCCGAGACCCTGGTGATCGGTGGGATCCTCTCGAACAGCCTTGTTCTGCTGGCCGACACTGGGCACGCCTTCACCGACGGCCTGGGTCTCGCCCTCGCCGCCATGTGGCTGGGTGCCAGGCCGGCCAGCTCCGACCGCACCTTCGGGCCATTACCGGCTGGAGATCCTGGCCGCGGCAGTCAACGCCGCCCTCCTGTTCGGGATATCGGGATTCATCTTGTTCGAGGCCTGGCGGCGCCTGTTCGAGCCTCCGGCGATCGCCACCGGACTGATGCTCGCGGTCGCGCTCGCCGGGCTCCTCGCGAACGCCCTCTCCATGTGGCTTCTCCGAGAGGCTCCGCGGCACTGCCTGAACGTCCGGGGCCTACCTCGAGGTGCTCGGTGACCTCCTGGGCTCCGCTAAGCTGCGGGGCAACGGCCGATTGGGCTAGCACACCTCGTTGAGGTAGGAGTACGGGTTGATAGCGCCGCCGCCACCAGGGTGCCACTCGAAATGGTTGTGGGGCGGGGTGCCCTTTGCATTCCCGCTGTTCCCCACATAGCCGATCACGGTTCCGGCGCCGACCTGCCCCAGCTTGCCGATGCCCGACATGTGCGCGTTGTACACGAATCCCTGGCTTCCGTACACCTTCACGGAGGTGCCCCCTGTCTTGTTGCTCGCGTCGACCGCGGTGCCGGCGAAGGGCGCTCGGATGGCGGTGCCGTAAGGAGCGAAGATGTCGTTGCCCTGGTGAGCCCTCCCGCCTGGGCGGGGAGCCCCGAAGTCGTTCGAGTATGCTCGGGGACGGTCGACGGGACAGACATAGAAGGGACCGTCCCCGGAGCCTCCCCCACCTGACCCGCCATCGCCGTGCTCGTGCGTGTCTTCCTCGGCAGCCCGCTCAGCGGCGGCAAGTCGGGCTGCCGCTTCCTGGCGGGCCTTCTCTTCCAACTGCGCGAGCAACTGCCGCCCTTCGGCGAGGTCGGCATGAAGCTGATCGAGGATTCGCTGCGCGTCTCCCAACCTCTGCTGGAGGGCTTCCTGTTGCGACCCCAGCCTCTCTCGCTTGGCCCGGAGGCCCCGCTCGGCGCGCTCCAGCTCCTCTTGCTTCATGCGCAGGTCGATCCGCCGGTTGACGGCCTCATCGAACAGCTCCCGATCGGCCTGGACCGCCCGATTCACAAAGTCCAGCCTCGAATTGAAGTCCTGGAAAGACGACGCTCCAAGGACTAGCTCGAGCGTGTTGCCGGGCCCGGATATATAAGCCTGTCGGGCGCGCGCGTCGAGCTGCGCTTGCACCTCTCGCATGCGCCGGCCGGCTTCCTTGATCTCTCCCTGCAATCTCCCGATTTGGTCTTCCGTCCGGGCGATGTCGCTCAGGACGACGTTGATCTCGCCGGCAAGAACGCTCGCCTCAGCTTCGAGACTGTCGACGGCTCCGCGCTGCTCGCCGAGACGGGCAATGACGGATCGATCTCACTTCTGGTCTCCTCGATCTTGCTCTTGGTGTCGGCTCGAGCCGAACCGACCACGATCGACGCGGCCAGCATGACAAGCGCGGACAGAACGAACGCAGCGCGCGCTGATACACCAGGACGAATCACCATGGGGAGTCGGTTATGACTACAGGACGCAGTGGGCCCTGTCAAACATCACTGCTGGTCGCGGGGGATTGGTAGCCCTTGGGGTTCCTGAGCCGCTAGGCTTGGACGCTCGATTACCCAGGAAGTAAGAGGGCAAGTCTGCAAGGGGCTGCGGAAGGAGGAGGGGATGGAGATCGACCCCGTGTGTGGGATGGAAGTGGAACCGAAGACGGCTGTTGGTTCCTCCGAATACCAGGGCAAGACGTATTACTTCTGTTCCCAGGGCTGCCTCGAGGACTTCAAGGAGGACCCGCAGGGCTTCATCACGAAGTAACTCAAGCAACCCGTGAGGGGCCCTCGGAAGACGGCCGCCGCGCGGATACCCTCCCGGGGTATGCTATCTTTGACTCGTCGACACGATCATGGGAGGGACCCGTGTACGGCTACGCGATGAACAAGAAGGAGCTCCTCGACCGCCTGAGGAGGATCGAGGGGCAAGTTCGCGGGCTCCAGCGGATGGTTGACGAGGATAAGTACTGTATCGACATCCTCACGCAGCTGAACTCCGTGAGCGCTGCGCTCAAAGCGGCCGGGCTCGGGTTGCTTGACGACCATGTCCGGCATTGCGTGAAGGAGAGCCTCGAGTCGGGGAAGGGCGGCGGCAAGGTTGAGGAGCTGGTCTCCGCGGTCGCCCGCTTCGCGGGGAGGTAAAAGGAGAGAGATGGTAGGTACAACCCGCGAGAAGGAACTGAACCTCGACGTCATTGGGATGACCTGCGGGTCGTGCGTCCAGCGCGTCGAGAAGACTTTGCTCAAGCAGCCTGGGGTGCTGGACGCCAAGGTGAACCTGGCTACGGCCGAGGCGACCGTTCGGCTGGCCGAGGATGCCGCTCCCTTCGAGGCGCTGAAGGCGGCCGTGCAGAACCGCGGCTACGACATCGAGATCCAACGGGACGGCCGAGGCGATGACTCTGGCCGGGCGGAGGAGCAAGGCTGGCTCCGCCGGGTGTGGCTTGCCTGGCCGCTGGGGCTCGCCGTCATGTTCCTGTCGATGTTCTGGATGGAGGCAACGTGGGCCCGGTGGACAGCGTTCGTCCTCACCACTCCCGTGCAGTTCTGGGCGGCTTGGCCCTTCCTCGAGGGGGCAGCCCGCCGGGCCCGCAGCTTCAGCGCCAACATGGATACCCTGATCGCGCTGGGCACACTGACCGCCTATTTCTATTCGGTGTGGGCACTGTTTGCGGACGAGGTCCTGTACTTCGACACCGCGGCGCTGATCCTGGCCTTCCTCCTACTCGGCAAGTACCTGGAAGCCCGCGCCCGCGGTCGCGCCGGGGAGGCGATCAAGCGGCTGCTCGAGCTGGGGGCCAAGGAGGCCCACGTCATCCGGGGTGGTCGCGAGTTCCTGATGCTGGTCGACCAGGTGAAGGTGGGCGACCTTGTGCGGGTCCGTCCCGGGGAGAAGATCCCCACCGACGGCGTGATTGAGGAGGGAGGGTCTACGGTCGATGAGTCGATGCTCACTGGCGAGTCGGTGCCGGTGGAGAAGATCTCCGGCGAAGCGGTGACCGGAGCGACCCTGAACATCGACGGCACCCTCCTGGTCCGTACGACCCGGGTGGGGTCCGACACCGCACTGGCCCAGATCGTCCGGCTGGTCGCGGATGCCCAAAGCAGCAAGGCGCCCATCCAGCGGTTGGCCGACCGGATCGCCGCGGTGTTCGTCCCGATCGTCATTGGTGTCGCCGTAGTAACCGCCATCGGCTGGGCCATCGCCGGCGGAACGGCGCGAGATGTCCTCGTCCCGGCCGTTGCGGTGCTGATCATCGCCTGCCCCTGCGCTATGGGCCTGGCCACCCCCGCGGCGATCATGGTGGGGACCGGCCGGGGTGCTCAGATGGGCGTGCTGATCCGGGGTGGAGAGGTCCTGGAGCGCTCCCGGCGTATCGACGTCGTCGTCTTCGATAAGACGGGAACGCTGACCGAAGGCCGGATGCGCCTGGTCGACGTGATCGGGGACGATGAGGTTCTGGTGAAGGCGGCCGCCGCTGAGTCTTCCAGCGAGCACCCCATCGCCCGTGCCGTGGTGGACGGTGCGGAGGAACGAGGTCTGGCCATCCCTGAAGCCAGTGGCTTCCGGTCCCTGGCCGGACTGGGGGTCCGGGCCGAGGTGGAGGGAGTCAAGGTCCTGGTGGGGCGGCGCCGTCTGCTCGAGGAGCAGGGCTCCGGTATCCCCGACTGGCTGGCCGATGAGGCGTCCCGTCTGGAAGGCGAAGGAAAGACGGTGTTCTGGGTTGGCTGGGACGACAAGGCACGTGGGGCGCTGGCCGTGGCCGATGTGCTCAAGCCGAACGCAGTGGAGGTCGTCGAGGCCCTGCACGGTCTTGGGGTGGAGGTGGCCATGCTCACCGGGGACAATCTGGCCACGGCCGAGGCCATCGCCCGGCAGGCCAGGGTCGATCGGGTGCTGGCCGAGGTCATGCCTGCCGACAAGGTGAAGGAGGTCCGGCGCCTTCAGGCCGAGGGCAAGGTCGTGGCCATGGTCGGAGACGGGATCAACGACGGCCCCGCCCTGGCCCAGGCCGACCTTGGTATCGCCATCGGGACGGGCACGGACGTGGCCATCGAGGCCTCCGACCTCACGTTGATCAGTGGCGATCTGAAGGGCGTGGTGACCGCCATCAGGCTGGCCCGCCGGACCTTCCGGACGATCGTCCAGAACCTGTTCTGGGCCTTCGGCTACAACGTCGTCCTCATCCCGCTTGCCGCGATCGGCCTCCTGAACCCGATCCTGGCGGGTGCGGCCATGGCCTTCTCGTCGGTGTCGGTCGTGTCGAACTCCCTCAGGCTGCGCCGCTTCCGGTCGTAAGGGCGTGAGTCCGCCGCAGAGACCGTGAACGTCGGGGTAGTGTCTCAGTTTGTTCGCTGACCCGCCCTTAGCGGGCGAAGGATGGCGTCGAAGGTCGCGAGGTCGCCGCGCCAGTGCTCAATAGCACGTTCCGATCAGTCCGCCTCAAAACGTGGCGCAGCACGAGCGCGGCCACGACCGCGTCGTCGAGCGGTCCGGCCACGGGGATGAACTCGGGATCAGGTCAATCGGTGAAACCAGCCAAGCCACGGCGAACCAGAGCCAGAGCTTCGAGCTTCGCGGCACCCTGCGGTCGCGTATGAGCCCACGGAACGGGATCCGATCCCTCCGATTCGCACGCGGAGGGATGACACAAGCGGATCTGGCAGATCGCATCGGCGTGACCCGCCCGACCATCATCGCCATCGAACAGGGCCGCTACTCGCCTTCCCTCGAGGTGGCATTTCAAATCGCCCGGGTGTTCAACGTCCCGCTCGAGGACGTGTTCCAGTACCCGATGTCGCAGGCGCGTTGAGGCGGTCGGGAAGTACGCCTGCGCTCGAGAGGACAAGGTTGCCCAAGCCGGCAAACCTCACCTTTGAGCAGGCCGGGGCCGTCCCCATCTCCGCCATTACCGCCCTCCAGGGTCTTCGCGACAATGGAACAGTTCAGCCGGGACAGAAGGTGTTGATCATCGGCGCGGCCGGCGGCGTGGGGACGTTCGCGGTGCAGCTGGCCAAGGCGTTCGGCGCCGAGGTGACCGGGGTCTGCAGCACGACGAAGGTGGACCTGGTCCGCTCCATCGGCGCGGACGACGTCATTGACTACACACGCGACGACTTCGCGGACGGGGCGCGCCACTATGACCTCATCCTCGTCACCGCGGGCAACCGTTCGCTGTCACACCTCCGGCGCGCCCTCGCCTCCCAGAGAACGCTCGTGCTCATCTGAGGCGAAGGGGGTGGGCGGTGGTCCGGAGGGTTCGAGCGCCATCTCTGGGCGGTCATGTTGTCACCGTTCCTGAGCCAGAAGCTGTGTGCGCTGTCCTCGACGGAGCGCAAGGAAGACTCCAGTTCCTGAAGGAACGCATCGAGGCCGGCGAGGTCACGCCGTCATCGACAGGACGTACCCGCTGGCCGAGGTCCCCGACGCCATCCGAAATCTGCACGAAGGCCACGCACGCGGCAAAGGTCGTCATTACCGTGTGAGGCGCCGACCACGGCCCACACCGTCGCTGCGCCTCTGCGCGCTCGCGTGACCGTCAGGGCGCGAGTTTCGACGGCGCGTGGACGGCTAGACGTCGACCATCTGGCCGCTCGCGAAGAAGTAGGTCCAGCCGTCCATCTCAGGAGGCTCGACCCCGAGCTGGGTCAGGATCGTGGCCACCTGCGAGCGGTGCTCGGTGCCGTGGTTGAGTGCCTGGAGCAGGAACAGCGACACGGGCATCCACCACGTGCCCGGCGGGTCGTCACCGGTCACCTGGACCTTGCGATCCTGGCCGGCCTGCGTTGCCGCCTCCTCGAGCTGTGCGTCGCCGTGAGCGAACCGCTCCGCAAGGGCCTCGAACCCCGGGAACGGGTCCTCCGGGAGCCGCTCGGGCCGGTCGGTGTCCAGGAGCCGCGCCGCGTACCCCTCCTGGGAGTTCGCGATGTGGACCAGGGTCGCGCCGATGCTCCCGTAGGTCCCGGTGGCCGTGGCACCGAGCTGCTCGGGCGGGAGCTGGCGGCAAGCTTCCATCAGCCGCCGATTCATCATGGCGTTGTGCCGGAAGAACTCCACCAGGAGATCCATGCCAGGCATCCTAGCCAACCGCGGGAGCGCCCCGTAGCGGGGGATGCGAAGCCCGCGGATAACCGGCAGTACGGGAGGCCGCGCTAACGATGAGGGGCCCTGGCGGCCTGATGCCGCCAGGAGGATAGTCACCGGGTGCTGCCCGGTCCGATGGGCCTGGTTTTTGGGTGGGGTTGACCAGGTACCAGAGAGGCGGAGCGACGAAGAACACTCCAAGCACCGGTATCAGAGCCAAGAGCGCAAATGTCCAGCGAAATTCTCCAGACCTGAGGCAGCAGAACGCCGCAAACGCGAACGCCATTGAACCGACCAGAGTCCATGTCAGCAGAATCTTGGAGTCCAAGGCGCGCTCTGCCGCCTCGATTGTCGGGTAATCCAGGCCGGGGCCAATTCAAAAGGTTCCGACCCCGCCCAGCGCATAGAAGAAGGCGGTCCCCGCCCCAAAATAGGCTCCCGCCGCAAGCACGAACGCCGCTGCGAACCTGATGAATCGTCTCGCTTCACTCCTCCTGCTCACGAAGAGAGCATATTGGGGAAGGGAGGCGCCGGCCGCCGACATCGAGGAGATGCTCGCCTCGTAGCGCAGCCCCGGGCTACCCAATCTCCCGGGCCACCATATTCAGGTCGTCCACGAAGCGGCTCATCTCCTCGCGGCGTGTCTCCTCGTCCGGCGCCCGGAGGATCGAGGAGGGGTGGACGGTTGCGGTGACCCGAGGAGCCAGCGGCGACTCCACGAATTGCCCGCGCTGCTGGGTGACTCGGAACTGGCGGCCCAGCAAGGACTGAGCCGCCGTCGCACCCAGACAGACGATCACCCTGGGCCGCACGACGTAGAGCTCGGCGTCCATCCACGGCCGGCAGGCCGCCATCTCGTCGGCGGCCGGTCGCTTGTGGATCCTCCGCTTGCCTCGGTAGACGAACTTGAAGTGCTTGACCACGTTGGTCACATACACCTTCTTCCGATCGATCCCCGCCTCCTCCAGGGCCCGATCGAGGAGCATCCCGGCCGGTCCAACGAAGGGCTTGCCCGCGATGTCTTCTCGATCTCCGGGCTGCTCGCCGATCAGCATCACCTCGGCGGTGCTCGTTCCCTCCCCGAACACGGTTTGGGTGGCGTTCCGCCACAGCCGGCAGGCCCGGCACTCTCGCGCGGCGGTCCGCATCTTGGAGAGCGTGGGCCGGTCGGGCAGGAGGTCTGCCGCGGAGCCCTCGCCCCCGGCCGCACTGACCATGTCTCCTCTCTTACCCCGTAGGCCGGCACGTTCATCACCGGCTCGTTCGGGTCTTTCTGTCCAGGACGGGGGACGGTTGTCGGTAGAACGAAGGACCTACTGAGTTCCTACCAGGAAAGTGGTAAGGTTTGCGTTCCCGCACGTCAGGGCAACATTTGGCCCGGGAGGCCACCGGCCGAGGGGCCACTAGGTTGCCCGCTGCATCTCGAACGGTGACGCCCTTCGCCACTCGAGGAGGGAGGTCGTTCGGGATGGAGGTTCTTCGAGACCCTTCCGCGCAGAGCTGCAGCGCGGCCAGCAACTCCCCCGCTCCGGAGGTGATGTCCCGTGCATCCTGATCCAAGTGCCGAGCCCGGTCTTCCGCCCCCGGACGAGGTCCCCGAAGACCTGCTCGCCCGGTACGGACGGCAGGCCCGGCGTACGGTCAGGTATCACCGATCCATGCGTTATCGGTTGACCCGGCGGGTCCACGGCGTGGCCCGGTCGGCCGATCCGCAGGTGTGGGAGACCACGGCGGTCGTGTTCTGCCTGGCAGTGGTGGCGGTCCTGTTCGCCGCGGGCCTCGCCTATGCCGTGTTCCTGTGGCCGGCCATAGGCCTCACGCTGATCGCGACGCTGGTCACGCTGCTCGCCGTGTCGTACGTCATCGCCCGACGGATCACCAGGGAGGACCAGGAGAAGAGCGAGCCGCTGGCCTTCTGACCTGGACCGCGGACCCCTCCGCGGCCCTGGCGAGGATCGTCCCTTTGTGCTCGCGAACGCCCATGGCCACCGTCGACGAGCGGCTCATGGCCCTTGCCCTCGAGGAGGCCCGCCGCTGTCTCGGTTGGGGCGACGTCCCCATCGGGGCGGTGGTCGCCCGGGGTGAGGAGGTCCTGGCCGCCGCGGGCAACCAGCGCGAGCGGTTGCAGGATCCCACCGCCCACGCGGAGGTCCTGGCGCTCCGCCAGGCCTCCCGACGCGTCGGGAGCTGGCGCCTGAGTGGGTGCACGATGCTCGTGACCCTCGAGCCGTGTGCCATGTGCGCCGGAGCCCTGGTGCTAGCCCGGGTCGATCGCCTTGTGTACGGAGCCGCAGACCCCAAGGCCGGTTTCGCAGGCTCGCTCGGTGACCTGGTCAGGGACGAGCGCCTCAACCACCGGCTGGAGGTGTCCTGGGGGGTTCGCGCGGAGGAGGCATCGGCCCTGCTCACGGCGTTCTTCGCCGACAGGCGGCCTCGCGAGCCTTGAGTACAATCGAGACGGTAGGGTCGCCTAGTCTGGCCTAGGGCGGCGGTCTCGAAAACCGCTAGGGGTGCAAGCCCCTCGTGGGTTCAAATCCCACCCCTACCGCGATGTGTCGGGACATCGTGGACAGATGTCTCGGGACATCGTGGACGTGCGACCTTCGGGATCCGCCGCCCCGGCCGGGGCCTCAGCGCGGTTCCTCTACGAAGGATGGCGCACGCGCTGGGACCGTCCCCCAGGTAGACTCAGCCCTCCTGGCCCATCCGAGAGCAAAGGAGCTCCTCATGGCTGGAGAACGTCGTCCTCGCGCTGGTCGATCACTGTTCCTCTCCGTCCTGGTAGTGGCCCTGGCCTGGCCGGTCGTGGTTTCCGGGGCGGTGGCCCAGCCGAGGGAGAAGGCCCCTTCCCGGGGCCCCTCCTACGTCGAGAAGGTGACCCGCTTGCTCCAGCGGGACTTTCAGCTCCCTCGCTACCCGGCCCAAGGCAGGATCGAGTGCGAGAACGGGTTCGCCGGGCCCTATCCCTGCAAGGAATTCGACCTCATGTCCCACGTGACGCTCGCCCAGATGGGCGGGACCCGCGGCAACGACATCTGGGGGTGGGCGGACCCCGTCACCGACCAGGAGTGGGCCCTCATGGGGATGAACAACGGGACCGCCTTCGTCGACGTGACCGATCCGGAGAACCCGGTCGTCATCGGGCGCCTCCCCACGCACACGTTCAACTCGTCGTGGCGGGACATCAAGGTGTTCAATGACCACGCATTCGTTGTTGCCGACAACGCCGGCGCCCACGGGATGCAGGTGTTCGACCTGACCCATCTGCGGACCGCACCGCCCGGGACGATCTTCCCCGAGGACGCCCACTACCCGGGGTTCGCCAACTCGCACAACATCAACATCAACGAAGACACGGGATTCGCCTACGCAGTCGGTAGCAACACGTGTGCGGGCGGTCTCCACATGGTCAACATCAACGACCCATCGAACCCCCAGTTCGCCGGGTGCGTCAGCAGCGATGGGTACACGCACGACACCCAGTGCGTGATCTACCAGGGCCCAGATGCGGAACACCGGGGGCAGGAGATCTGCTTCAGCTCGAACGAGGACACCCTGACCATCGTCAACGTCACCAACAAGGCCGCGCCGGTCCAGCTGTCCCGGACGCCCTATCCCGGATCGGCGTACACGCACCAGGGATGGTTGAAGCCCGACCAGACCCTGTTCGCGCTGGACGACGAGCTGGACGAGCAGAGGTTCGGGCACAACACGAGGACCCGGTTCTTTGACGTGACCAACCTCGAGGCGCCTTTCATCTCGTTCATCTTCGACGGCCCCACCCCGGCCATCGACCACAACCTGTACTGGCTCCGAGACCACGTGTTCCAGTCGAACTACCGGGCCGGCCTGCGCCTCCTCTTTCTCCCGACCGGGGGGGTGCACCGGGTACGGGAGCGGGGCTACTTCGACGTCCACCCGGCGAACGACCTGCCGCAATTCAACGGGTCCTGGTCGAACTATCCCTTCCTCCCGAGCAGGAACATACTCGTGAGCAGCATCGAGGAGGGCCTGTTCGTCCTGCAATTCTCGGGGCTCACTCCTCCCTGAACCGACCCGGAAAGGGGGAGGCCCCGGATCGGGGCCTCCCCCTCGCTGCTCCGTGGATGACTCAGTGGGAGAAGTCGATCGCCACCCGTAGCGGGGCCTGCAGCACGTGCACCGTCCAGCAAGACTCTTGCTTCAGCCCGAAGGCCCAGGACAGGATTGCCTCGTAGTCGCCTGTCTGCTCGGCCTCTTTGAGCGCCTCGAAGCCGGGTCGGAACTCCTTCGGCCCGTCGTAGGTGATCTCGACGTCCTCTCCCGAGAAGTCCCAGCCGCTCGCCCCGCGGAACGCGATGCCCGCGAAGGACTCGCCGTCCACCTCGACCGGATCCCCCGACCCATCCTGCCTGATGGGTGGAGTGACGGACTTGACCTCGTACAGCGGCAGTCCGAAGTACCGATCGTCGTTGGGCGGAGCGAACTCGAACGTCACTCGGTCGTAGCCGTCGTGGGTGCCCACACGGACGTCGACGAGACTGGCGACGTGGTTCTCACTTCCACCGCGCACCGTTTCGCACTGCACTTCCTTCCGGCCCGAGGCTGCGTCCTTCCCGCCTGCCTTCGAGCGCGCCTTCGCCGGCGAGAGGGACGCCGACGTGCTCTGATCTGGCTGCGAGCTCGGGCTGTCGACCGCGGTCGAACCGTCGGACCGCCGGTCGATCGTGTTGGCCGCCCCCGTCCCGCAGGCGCTCAGCCCCAGTCCGGCCAGCACCACCAGGATCGCGAACCGCTTCATGAGGACCTCCTTCCTCTATGGACGAGGACAGGATCGGTCCCGGGCGTCACGACGCCTTCACGCGCGGGTAACGATTCGCCCACAGGGCGGGCTGGCCGGTTACAGGCGGATGGCCGGCTTCGAGAGGAACTGCCAGACGCGAGTCCAGATCCTGGCCATGAAGGGCTTGGTGAAGCGGACTTCCAGGTCGCGGACCCTGCCGAGCTCGCCCCGCCACACGGCTCTGTTTCCTTCGACTCGCATTCCTGGGGCGGCCCACACGATGTCCATGCCCTCCGGGGTCCTGACCACCACGGTGGCGGTGGCGGGCGAGATCAGTGGTTGGCCCTGGAGTCGAAGCCGGTAGGTGCCGCCGGTTCGGTCCCCCGTCCAAGCGCCTTGCACGCCGGTGCGCAGGTCGATCTGCCGCTGCGCTTCGGGCATCACGTTGATGAAGTTGGCGAAGAGCCACAGCCCCTTCTCTCGGTACGCCCCCAGGACGAGCTGGCGCCCGTCCTCCGTGGCCGAGATGAGCCGGCAGCGGGATGTGCAGTAGAACGACGTCCACGAACGGCTCTCTCCCGGCGCCAGGCGCAGGTTGCTGTCCAGGGCAGCCTTCGACGGGCCCAACAGGTAGTTGGGCTCCTGGCCGGCTGGAGCGTCGTTGACGAGCCGCACGGTGGCATGGGCGGTCGCGGTCCCATCCGGGCCGAGGGAAACCTCGTAGCGCACGTCCTCCCGGAAGAAGAAGTCCACCTTGTTGGCGGCGGCGTTGCTGAGGACCACCCCGAAGAAGTCGCTGCCGGTCGAGCCGAACTCGCCGGCCACGCCCGCCGAGCGAAAGGCAGTCTGGAGATCAGGATCCGCGGCGTGGACGATGAGGTGCCCCTGCGCAGCCATCTCGATGAGCAGCCGAAGGGCTCCCTCGGGGTCCGACTGGGTGAGGAACCTCTCCCAGATGGCGTCCGCGATCAGCGCGGGTGCTCTGCTGAACGGATTGGAGATTCCGCTCTGGAGGTATCCCGCCGCCGCCACGTACTGGATCACGTTTCCCGCGTCCACGGTGAACCGGAGCGGCCCGATCCTGACGGGCCCGGTGGCACGGAGCATCTCTTCCAGGCCCCGGAGGTCAAAGAAGATCGTCCCGTCAAGGCGCTGCCCCTCCACCCGTTCGTACAGAGACTCGATGAGGCTCGCCGCGGTGGGGGCGTCCGGGGTCATGTTGATGTTCAGCCAGAAACCGCCTCCCCCGAAC
Organism: Actinomycetota bacterium; assembly: GCA_050692195.1. Taxonomy (GTDB): domain Bacteria; phylum Actinomycetota; class UBA4738; order UBA4738; family UBA4738; genus JBOGVA01. The sequence goes on from JBOGVA010000018.1 coordinate 21,784, forward strand.
GTGTTGTAGAGGTCTGCGAACTCTCGGGAAGGCACCGGGACGCTGGAGGCGGGAAGGTTTCGAAGCGTCTGCGTGTCCCGGAACGGGCCGAGCGAGATCTGGCCGTCGTCGATCGTGAGGATGGAGTAGTTGCCGATCAGGCCGCCGGTGCCTCGAAGCTCGGACGAGTTCTGGATCGCCACGAAGTACCGTTTCGGCTCCTCGATCCCGGCGAAGCTGGGCAGCGAGCGGAGCAGGGCGTCGGCCGATCTCGCCAGCGGAACGGCCTTTTCGAGCTTCTCCCGGACCAGGTCTCTCGCCTCCGCGACCGGGCCGAGGACCCAGGAATCCGGCAGGCGATCGGCCGCTCGCTTCGCGGCGTCGACGGCAAGCCTGACGCGGTGCATGGCCGGCTGGAGGGCCCCCAGGGTGTCGACGGGGATCCTTCCCTCCTGGAGTCCGAGGGAGGCAAGGCCGTCGGGGAGGGCCGCCAGCTCCGCGGTCGCTTCCTCGCCCGCTGCGGAAACGAGCCGGCCGATCTCGGCCAGCGAGAGGAGAGCGTCGGGGGTGCGTCCGGCGAAGGGAAGGAGTCCCTCCAGGCGAAGCAGGATGGTGCCCCGATGGTCGACGGCCCGCTCGAAGGACGTACGGGAGTCGGAGAAGCCCGCCGCGGCCGCCTTCAGGTTTCCCTCCAGCAGCAGGACCTGGGCTCGCTCGAGCCCGGCTTTCCCTTCCTCGAAGTGCCGACGGATGGCAAACGCCGGGATCAGGGAGAGAGCCCCCAGCCCCAGCAATCCCACCAGCCCGGCGACCAGGACGAAACGGATCCATCTCCGCGGGCGCGACGGGCGGCGCGGCCCCTCGAAGGCCTGACCTGCCATCGCCTCCCGGACCGGCCGGTCGCCGTTCCGCGCGCGGAGCCGAGCTCCTTTCACCCTTCTGCGGCTAGCGCGGCGAAGACGATCAACCGACGAGAGGCGGTGAAGCGAGGAGTGCAGGTGGTGAGAACGAGCGTCGGCCTGTCCGTCTGTTCGAGGACCCAGCCGTCGGTGGGCAGCACCACCCTCAAGCGAGTGACGCGGTAGTCGAACCGTCCGAACTCCGTGACCACCCGGATGAGGTCTCCCTTCCGAAGCTCGTCGAGGGACCAGAAAGGCTGCCCGTAGGTCGTGCGATGGCCTGCGATGGCCACCCTGCCGCTCTCCTCCCAGGGGTACGCCGTGTCGGGGTAGTGGCCGGGCCCCTTCTTCAGGTTCTCGGTGTCGGACCCCTCCACCACGACCATGTCCAGGCCGATCCTCGGGATCCGAAGGATGGCCATGGGCTCCCCGAGGCTGAACGACACGGATACCGGGGCGGCCGGGTCTTCGGGGACGACGGACGGACGGGGGGTCTCGATCCTTTCGAGGATCTGCGCCTTGAGCTCTGTCTGGGCCCGGGAGGTGGTGATCCCGGTTCCCCACAGCAGCCAGGCCATGTATCCGCCGATACCGAGGGCAGCGACCAGGCAAAGCGTGCCCGCGATGCGAAGGATGAAGCCCGTGCGCTTTCGCTTGGCGAGGATCCGGGGGCTTACTTCCCCCAGCAGGATCTCGTTGCCAGTTCCTTGGGCAGTCTGGCTACTGGACGGCACCGGCCTTCCGGCGTCGACCGGCCACCAGCAGCAGCGCGCCCATGATCACCAGGGAGATCAGGATGATGACGCCGAGCGAGATGCTCGCTCCCGTGAACGCCACGTCCGGCCCACCGGGTGGGCTGGCCGGCGGCGTCGGCGAAGGTGGGTATTGGGCCAGGGCCTGAGTCGCGAGGAGCGAGAGCCAACCCAGGCTGAGACCGAGAACGACTCCCAACCGCTTCACGACACGTCCCCTTTCCTCCAGTTCCCCCATTATTACCCTTTGTAGGCTAGTCCATACATGCTCGGAGCACCATAGGCATTTGGCCCTAGACCGGACGTTCATCGGCTGATCTCGGCCTCCCGCCCTAACCTTTGGGCGCCAAGGGATCTCAGGCCTGGGGGACTCTCCACTCGAGATCCACCACCCGGAACGACAGCGTCGCCGTCCTCTCGGCCACCCGGACCCCGGTGTATTCCAATCCGGGAAGGAACTTCGGCAGATCGATCGCCAGGGCCAGCGGCAGACCTTCCTCCGCCGGCTCGAGGACCAGCCTCCCTTCGGAGATGACGGGTCTCGTCTCGAACTCAGCCTGCGACGAGTCCAGCCTGATGAGGATCCGGTCGACGGCGAATCGAACCGACAGGGGTGTAGTCGCACGCAGAGCTCGATCCACGGCCGAGGCCGTGATCGTCGCGGAGCCGCCACCCTGCTCGGCCCGGATCGTGGATGGCCGGCCTCCAACGAGACGGCTGGGCGAGAAGCGAACCCCCCGCAGCCTCATGTCGATCGCGGCCAGGGGAACGCCGTCGAATTCCGCCTCCGTGGTGCTCACCGACATCGACGGGAACCGTCCCGAGGCCATCCGAGCGACGAAGGGGAACCCTCCCAACGAGACGTCGGGACGTTCGGCGAGATCGAGCGACCGCTGAAGCTGCCGGCTCACGAGGGACTGTGTCAGCAGGCGCACACCGACGTCGGCGCCCGCAAGCACGAGAGCGAGGATCGCCAGGACGGCAAGGGCGCGCCGCACTTCCCTAGCCTAATGGGACCGGGCTGTCGCCCGGCGCGGGGTCAGCGCGTCTTCTCCGGCGTCTTCGAGGCTTCGCGCGCCGGAGCCTTGTTGGGCGCGGGAGTTCCCGGCAGGTGCAGCAGGTTCTCGACCCCCCGCACTCCCGGGATATTCGCGGCCATGCTTGCGACCGCTTCAGCTTGCTCAGGCGGGAGCGCCCCCCGGAGCACCACGACGCCCTCCTCCACGTTCACGACGATCTGGCCCTTCGGGATGTCCGGGTTCCTGAAGATCTCGCTCTCCACCTTGTGGGCCAGAGTCGTATCGTCCAGCTCCTTGGTCTCCTTGCCCGAATGCGCAGCCCTCTGCCTCAGCCCATAGGCCTCCGACCCCATCCGGCGACCCAGCCTTCCGAGTCGCCTTCCGACACGGCGGGTCAGTCCCATGAACTGGTCCCGAGTGCGAGCTCGACGAGCCCGCCCCCTGTCCGGATCGAAGAGGTACGCCAGCGCGGCGCCGAGCGCGCCGGCGAACACGATGGATCGCTTCTTCGTTCTGGTGGGTCTGGCCATGATGACCTCCTGATGCCTGTGACGCTTGGCGAATGTGAGTCCTTTGCCTCGTACCCGCCCGGACGAAGGGGCAAACGGCCCGAACCGTCGGTTGACGGCACGTGAGCAGGGAATGGATGAGGCCAATCCTGACCTGTACATTCAGCAAGGGCCGATCGCGGCCTGGCGCCCATGATCAGGGAGGCAGATCGTTGAGCGAGCTATCCCATCTGAGGCGACAGAAGGACGAGGTCTTCGCCTCCAGCGCCCATTCACCGCTCACCGTGGAGCAGAAGATCGGCTTCCGGGGCCTCGACTACTTCCCCGAGAACCCCGGCTTGGTGATCGAGGTCGATCTGGACACGAGCGTGGACCCCGAGCAGGTGCTGCTCCCGACCTCGACCGGCGCGCTGCGCGCTTACCGCCGGGCGGGCCTGGTGCGGTTCGAGTTGGAGGGACACCCGGTTGAGCTGACCCTCTTCGCCGAGGAGTTGCAGGGCGATCTCTTCCTCCCGTTCCGGGACGCCACGTCGGGCGAGGAGTCCTACCCGGGCGGCCGGTACCTCGAGGTGGGAGCGCCCCGGGGCGGCCGCGTCGTGATCGACTTCAACCACGCCTACAACCCGTACTGCGCATACGCCGAGGGGTGGAGCTGTCCACTGCCCCCGCCGGAGAACTGGGTGGACGTGCCGATCAGGGCGGGTGAGAAGAAGTTCGCCGGCGCGGTGCTCCGGCCCGCGGCGGAGGAGTGATGGGGATCGAGCCGCGTTTCGTAGAATCGCCTTCGGAGGGATGCCCGAGCGGACGAAGGGGCACGCCTGGAGAGCGTGTAGGCGGGTAACCGTCTCCGGGGTTCAAATCCCCGTCCCTCCGCTCCGACCATGGAACGCTCCGCCCCTTCAGCAATGCGCGAGGACGCGGCGGGGACGCGGCAAGGCAACAAAAGGGGGAGGCCCCGGAACTGGGGCCTCCTCCTCGCTGCTCCGTGGATGACTCAGTGGGAGAAGTCGATGGCCACCCGGAGCGGGTCCTGCAGTACGAGCACCGTCCAGCACGAGCCTTGCTTCAGCCCGAAGGCCCACGACAGGATGGCCTCGTAGTCGCCCGTCTGCTCGGCCTCCTTGAGCGCCTCGAAGCCGGGGCGGAACTCCTTCGGCCCGTCGTAGGTGATCTCGGCGTCCTCACCCGTGAAGTCCCAACCGCTCGCACCGCGGAACGCGATGCCGGCGAAGGACTCGCCGTCCACCTCGACCGGGTCGCCGGACCCATCCTGCCTGATGGGTGGAGTGACGGCCACGATCTCGTACCGTGGCAGTCCGAAGTACCGCCCGTCGCTGGGCGGGGCGAACTCGAACGTCACACGGTCATATCCCTCGTGGGTGCCCACCCGGACGTCGACGAGCTGGGCCACGTGGTTCTCGCTTCCGCCCCTCACCGCTTCGCACGGCTCCGAGCTGACGTCCTTCCCGCCTGCCTTCGAGCGTGCGTTCGCCGGCGAGGGCGACGCCGACGTGGTCTGATCGGCCTGCGAGCTCGGGCTGTCGACCGCGGCGGTCGAACCGTTGGACCGCCGGTCGATCGTGTTGGCCGCCCCGGTCCCGCAGGCGCTCAGCCCCAGTCCGGCCAGCACCACCAGGATCGCGAACCGCTTCATGAGGACCTCCTTCCTCGATGGACGAGTACAGGATCGGTCCTGGGCGTCACGACGCCTTCACTCCGAGGTAACGGTCCGTCAACAGCGCGCGGCTGGTTCTATCTCCGGTCGATGAGGTCCCAGGTCTCGCCGAAGATCAGGCCCTTCACGTGGTCGGACGCCAGGAAGCTATGGGGGAACCCGAGGCGGATGGCGCTTGCCCGGTCCAGCCTGTCCAGCTGCTCGGCGGTCAGCTCGAGCTCCAGGCTCCCCAGGTTCTCCTTGAGCTGTCCCTCCGTCCTCGCGCCGATGATCGGGATGAGGACCCCACGCTGTTGCCGGCGGACCCACGCGATGGCTAGCTGGGAAGGTGAGGAGCCGGCCTCGTTCGCCACGGAGGCCACCTCACGAGCGAGGGCCAGCTCCCTGTCGTCCTGGGGCTCGTCTCCGTAGCGTCGTGGCTCCTCGGTCCGGGTGTCGTATTTGCCCGAGAGGACCCCTCCGCTGAGGACGCCCCAGGCCGTGACGGCCAGGTCGAACGCCTGAGCCATCGGGAGGAGGTCGCGCTCGGGGTCACGGTCGGCGACGCTGTACGGCAACTGGATGGCCACGGGCCGGGCCCAACCCCTGAGGTCGGCCATCGTGGTGGCCTGGGCGACGACCCAGGCTGGAGTGTCCGAGATCCCGACGTACAGCACCTTCCCGGCCCGTACCAGCTCGTCGAACCCCCGCATGACCTCCTCCACCGGTGTCATGCCGTCCCACATGTGAAGCCAGAGCAGGTCGACGTAGTCGGTGCGCAGCCGGCGGAGGCTCCGCTCGAGGGACTGCACCATGTTCTTTCGGTGATTGCCTCCGGCGTTTGGGTCGTCCTTCCGTGAGGTCAGGGTGTATTTGGTGGCCACGACGAAGTGCTCCCGGTCGGGGGCGACGAACTCGCCGACGTACTCCTCGCTGGTTCCCTCCGTGTAGTTGCTCGCGGTGTCGATGAAGTTTCCCCCGGCCTCGGCGAAGCGGTCGAAGATCCTGCTGCTCTCCTCCTTCGAGGCCCCCCACCCCCAGTCCTCACCGAAGGTCATCGTTCCGAGCGCCAGCTCGGAGACCCGAAGGCCGCTGTGCCCGAGCAGCTTGTATCTCATCGCGTCGCTCCTCTCAGGAGGCCTTGCAGTCTCGTTCCCGCGAGTCTGCAAGCTCCTTGCCTCGTCGGGCCCGCCACCCTTCCTCCGAGCGCCGGGCTCGCTCCGCTCGCCTGAGGCGGTCCTCCATGCGCGAGCGGATGAATTCGTAGTCGATTCCCATCATGTGCATGCTGACTCCTTTCACCGTTCGAGGGCGGGGCGGTTCAAAGCCGCGGCCCGAGGTAGACGTCGAGAAGTGCGGAGGCCTCAGGGATCATGTCGTGACGAACGCTGTAGCGGCGTTCGAGGTCGGACGTCACCCGGACCAGCCCGGCCGCCCGGAGGATGGCCAGGTGGTGGTGGAGGGTGGACTTCGGTATCTCGAACCGATCGACCAGCTCCTGGAGGGTCGGGGTCGAGCTCGCGATCGCCCTGAGCATCCGGAGCCGCTTCTCGTCGCCGAGGGCCCTGTGCAGCCTCACCAGCCGCCCGGGCGGTGCCCCCACGTCGCCACCCAGGCTCTCGTCGGCCACCGGATAGCAGAACAGCCTCGTGTCGTCGTGCTCGCACAGGAGCACCCAGGGACGCATCGCCACCTGGGGGATCAGGAACACCTGGAGGATCTCCGGACGAGGGATGAACTGGATTCCGCTGGCCACCTCGATCAGGCGCTCGGACGACATGGTCTCGAGCATCGCCTTCTTGGCCTCGGCGTCCCGAACCAGGATCGGCTCAACCTCTCGCTCCTGCTCGCGGAACACCTCCCGATGCCAGCGGTTCAGGACCTCCATCGCGGTGTCCCTGGTCTCCTGCGGTGACAGGGACAGCAGCGGCGCCAGCATGGAGCCGGCCTCCCCGCCGAAATAGGCGCCGTCCCCGACGAGCACCTCCTTGGCGTCCTCGTCGCCCTCGGCGGCTCGGCGCAGGACCTCGCGGCTGATGGAGCCCTGGTAGGCAGGGACGTGGTACCCAAGGAGGTACAACCGGAGGTCGAGGGGGGCGAGCCCCTCGATCCGCCCGAGCAGGTCGCCGACCTCCCGGACGGCGGGGGGGCGAGTGGCCAGCCCCAGGAAATTCACCCACGCCTTGCCGGCCCGAGCGCCGATGCGCTCGATCCCCTGAAGGAGGTCCGCCGAGGCCCTCCGACGAATATTTTCGACCCACTCCAGGCCGACCTCGAGCGTCCCGTACTCGTGCGGTTGCCCGAAGGCGCTCAGGCTGACCAGGAATTCATGGCACAGACCGGCCTCGATCTGGACGGACGTGGCCCCGGGCCGTCCCGTCAGGTCCATCACGCGCTTCGCCACGGTCGCTCCCCTGTTCGATATTTTTCGAACAAGTCAACTATACTTCGGTTGGCCGGATCGTCAAGTCGGGACTTGCGACGAGGGATGGAACGCGTATCATGAGGAAGCCGCCGGCCGGGCCCGTTTTGGGCTGATCCCTGTTCGCCTTGCAACCTCTCTTCCAGCACGTGTGAGGAGAACCTGTCGTGAAGAGACAACCCAGTGTGTTCTGGCGTGGTCTGCGCGTGATCGGGACCTACATCGCCGCGCATCCGCTGCCCTTCACGGTTGCGGTGACGGGAGCCGCCGTCTATGCGGCGATGACGGTGGCGAGCACGATCGTCCTGGGGCGTATCACCGACCGGGTGCTCGTCCCGGCCTTCGGCCCAGGAGTGTCGCTGGGCCCCGTCCTGTGGGGCGCTGTGGCCATCATGGCCGTGGCGATCATCCGGGCGGGCGGCATCGTCACCCGGCGGTACTTCGCCGGCATGACCGGCAGCCGGATGATGGCCACCCTGCGGACCCGGGTCATGGACCGATATCAGGAGCTGCCGCTCGCCTACCACCGGTCAAGGCCGACCGGCGAGCTGATGGCGCACGCCGAGGCGGACGTCATGGCGGCGACCGAGGTCATCCACCCCCTTCCGTACACGACAGCGGTTGTCCTGCTGATCATCTTCGCCGTGGTCGCGCTGGTGCTCACCGACCCCTTCCTGGCGCTGATCGGGTGCTCGATCCTGCCGGCCCTGACGATCCTGAACCGGTACTACGGCCGCAAGGTGGAGGCACCGGCCCGGCGCGCCCAGGAGCGGATCGGTGACGTGTCCTCGGTGGCCCACGAGAGCATCGACGGCGCGCTGGTGGTGAAGACCCTCGGTCGGGAGCGGGCCGAGGTGGAACGGTTGGCCCAGAAGGCCGAGGCCCTCCGGGACGAGCGCGTCCGATTCGGGCAGATTCGAGCGGCCTTCGAGCCGGCCTTCGAGGTCCTGCCCAACGTAGGGATCGTCGTGCTCATCGGGATCGGGTCGTGGCGGGTGTCCACGGACGCCATCAGCATCGGCACGCTGGTGCAGTTCGTCAGCCTCTTCCAGCTCCTGGCTTTCCCCATGCGGCTGATCGGGTTCGTCCTCTCCGACATCCCTCGAGCGGTTGCCGGGCACGACCGGATCCTCGAGGTCCTGTCCGAGCCTGTCTCCCTGCGTCCGGCCGCCGAGGCCCTGGAGCTGCCTCCCGGGCCACTGTCGCTATCGGTTCGCGACGTCCGCTTCTCCTACGCCGCCGCTCCCGTGGTGGATGGGGTGTCTTTCGAGGTCGCCCCGGCCCAGTCGGTGGCCCTGGTCGGCCCCACGGGATCCGGGAAGAGCACCCTGACTCAGCTCCTGGTCCGCCTGGCGGATCCCGACGCCGGTTCGATCCGCGTCGGCGGAGTCGACCTGCGCTCCGTCTCGGCCGAACGCCTTCGGGCCGCCACCGCGATGGTGTTCCAGGAGAGCTTCCTGTTCGCCACCAGCGTGCGGGACAACATCACGCTCGGTAGGACCGTTTCGGACGAAGAGGTCCACCGAGCGGCCAGGCTGGCCCAGGCCCACGGGTTCATCACGGCGCTTCCGGGCGGCTACGACACGGTCCTGGGGGAGCGAGGAGTGACCTTGTCTGGAGGCCAGCGCCAGCGGGTGGCCATCGCTCGGGGGCTGGTCGGCCGGCCGCGGCTGTTGATCCTGGACGACGCGACCTCGTCAGTGGATCCGACGGTCGAGGCCGCCATCCTCGATGGGCTTCGCCGAGGGCTGGATACAACGTTGATCGTGGTTGCCTACCGTGTGTCGACCATCGCCCTGGCCGACCGGGTCTTCTTCCTCGACGACGGGCACATCGTCGCCTCTGGGACTCACGATGAGCTCCTGTCCCATGCCGACTACGAGGCGATGGTCCGGGCCTACGAGCGAGGTGCGGCGTGAGGGCGCCGGATCGGGCCCGGTCCGGGTGGATCCGGGTCAGGCAGGTCCTCAGCGAGCGCAGTCTCCGCAGGCCGGAGCCGGGCGTCGAGGACGTCGTTCCACCCTCCGGGTTCGACGGGCGGATCCCACACGAACCGGAGACACCCGAGGAGCCGATCCCGGCGAAGGGACTGGATGGCGCGTGGCGGGTCCTTCGTCGCGGCCTGAGGGAGAGCCCTGAGTTCCGGGTGGGGTTCGGCTACACGGTGGGGCTGGCGATCGCCCTGGCCCTGGGGCGGGTCCTCATCCCCATCCTGATCCAGCAGATCTTCGACAAGGGGCTCAGCGGACCCGGTGGATTCCGCCCCGCGTTCGTGTACACGGCATGCGCGGCGGTCGCGGTCGGGATCGTGGGCATCTACTTCTTGGGGCGGGCGCTGTTCCGCAGGCTGGTGCGAGCAGGCGAGAGCGCGCTCTGCGGACTGCGGGTCCGCACGTTCGATCACATCCACCGCCTCAGCATCGCCGAACAGACGGCGGAGAAGCGCGGTGCCTTCGTGGCCCGCGTCACCTCGGACATCGACATCCTGGGCCAGTTCCTCGAATGGGGCGCTTTCGCCTGGATCGTCAGCCCCACGCTGATGCTCGGGGCCCTCATCGGGATGTTCGTGTACTCGTGGCAGCTCGCCCTGATCACGCTGGTGGTGATCGCCCCGCTGTTCCTGGTCCTGCGGGCGATGCAGCACGGGATGATCGCCGCGTACGACAGGGTGCGGACCCGCGTCGGCGAGATGATGTCGGAGGTCTCCGAGGTCCTCATGGGCGCCGCCGTCGTACGGGCCTACGGGCTGGAGGAACGGACCAACCGGCGCGTGAAGGACGCGATCAGGCGCCGGTACAAGGCGGAGATGCACGGGGCAAGGTACATGGCCTCTATCTTCCCCATCGCGGATCTGTTCGGCGCGGCGGCCCTTTCGGCGGTCATCGTCGTGGGATCCCTGTACGGACCGGACTGGGGGCTTTCCGTCGGACGCCTCGTGGCCTTCATCTTCCTGGTGACGCTGTTCCTGGACCCCCTCACCGAGCTGTCCGAGACGTTCGACATGACCCAGACGGCCATCGCGGGCTGGCGGAAGGTGCTGGCGGTCCTGGACCTCCCGCTCGAGCTCAAGGAAGCCTCGCCCGGCGTGAGCTTGCCTGACGGCGCTCTCTCGGTCCGGGCCCAAGGCGTCGAGTTCGGCTACAGGGACGGCGGTGGCCTGGTACTCCGGGGGATCGACGTCCAGATTCCGGCTGGATCCCACGTGGCCATCGTCGGAGAGACGGGTTGCGGCAAGACCACGTTCGCCAAGCTGCTGTCCCGCTTGGCGGACCCGACGTCGGGCCGGATCCTGGCCGGGGAAATCGACCTGAGGGACGTGGCGGCGGAGTCACGTCGCACCGCGGTGCGCATGGTGCCCCAGGACGGATTTCTCTTCGACGCCACCATCCGGGAGAACGTCCGGTTCGGCCGGCTCGGGGCGACGGACGAGGACGTCGAGGCCGCCTTCGAGGAGCTCGGGCTCGGTTGGTGGGTGAAGAGCATTCCGGATGGTCTGGACACGCCCGTGGGAGAGCGGGGCGAGAACCTCTCCGTCGGTGAGCGCCAGCTCGTCGCGCTGGCCAGGGCGCAGATCGCCGGGCCGGGTCTTCTCATCCTGGACGAGGCGACCAGTGCCGTGGACCCGGAGACCGAACGGGCCCTGTCCGAGGCGCTGGAGCATCTGTCCGAGGGTCGCACCACCGTCACCATCGCCCACCGCCTGTCGACCGCGGAGGAGGCTGAGCAGGTCCTGGTGTTCGACCGTGGCCGAATCGTCGAGCGGGGTGTGCACGCAGATCTGGTTTCCGCCGGCGGGGTCTACGCGTCGCTCTACCAGAGCTGGCTGGGGAACACCCGGGCCGAGGTGGGCTAGGGAAGGGTCCAGCCGGGACAGAGATCGGGCGCCACCGGCCCGGGAAGCTCGCGAGCCCGCTCTATGCCGGTTCTGACGTCGTCGAACGTCTCCCACGCCAGGAACCGCACCCCGTCCTGCCGGCAGATGTCAACCAGGTGCTTCTTCGCAAACACCAGATCAGAGTACAGGGCGCCATAGCGATCGGTGTGCCCCTCGCCGACGAAGGCGACCGGGCCGGCCCGCTGACGGTAGCCGAGCACGGTTCGCATCTTGCACGTCCCGCAGCCCACGCAGACCGGATGGGCGTTGGGAAAGGCGAAACGCGGCCCATCGGCTCCAAGCGTGAGCCCATTCGTGAGCACGGAGACGCCGTCGACGCCTCCAGCCCGGAGCATCGGCTCCACGTAGAAGCCGAATCCGTCGCTGGCCACGGCCACCTCCATTCCAGCCCCCAGGGCCCAGTCCACGAAGGGCCGGAAGCTCGGCTCCAGCCGGTAGCGCTCGAGGGCGAAGGCCAACATCTCGTCCTGGCTACCTTCGAGGAGGGCCGCCTGCCGGACCAGACACTCTCGAGACCCGATCTCGCCTCTCTGGAACTCGAGGTCGATGTCCCACCAGCTGGGAGGGGCGAACGATCGGAGGATCTCCTCGGAGACATCCTGGGGACAGATCGTGCCGTCGAAGTCGATGACGACCACGCGAACCGGCGGGGACTCGCTCATCAACGACAGGTTGGCCCGACGGGGGCCCGGGGCGCAAACCCGGGCTGGGTGTCTTCGCCTCAGGTGGCCGAGCGTTCCTCCGGCCGGGCCACGGTGGCGCCCCACATTCCCACCGTGGCGACCACGGCGGTCAGCCGGTCGAGCTTTGCCTGGATCGCGGGATGGGTGGTCGTTGTTCCGGCTCCGGCCACCAGCCCGAGCGCTCTGCATGCCACCAGCCAGGTGGCCCTGAACTCGTACGAGAGTGGATCGACACCCACTTCTTCGGCCCAGCCTCGAACGTCGGCGTGAAACTGGTCGAAGACCCCGACCCACTGTGGCCCCAGGGCATGGGCCCACCGGTGGGTCCGTGTGACCGCCTCCTCCACCACGCTCTCGTCCTTGTCCGTCGACTCGGCCATCGCACCTCGTCTCTCCACGGGACCGTTCCTGTGCCGGGATGTGTCCCGGTGGTGGGATTGTTTCGCGCGGTCTGAGGCACGACCACTGCCTTTCGGCCATTTCTCGATAGGACCAACGTCTTGGGAACTCCGGTCGGCCCCGGTCCGTCCAAGCAGATAGTTCCCGGGGCGATCCCGCCCCGGCCCGGCCGAGGAAGGGAGCGTTCCCATGATGCGGCGACTGATAGCCATTCCCGTCCTTTCGTTCCTCTTCCTGGTCCTGGGGCCGGGGCTGGCGTTGGCCTGCGGCGGCCTGGTCGCGGATGAGCACGCGGAGGTCCTGCGCAAGGCCACGACCCTGGCGGCGTGGTACGACGGATACGAGCACTACGTCACGGGTTTCCAGTTCGCCGGTACGGCGAACAGCTTCGGCTACATCATCCCTCTGCCCGCCGCGCCGACGAAGATAGAGAAGGGGGGCGACTGGACCCTGGAGCGGCTGGAGCTCGAGGTCAGCCCGCAACGCCTCCTGTTCGGCGCTGCTGCGACCGAAGCGGCCAGTCCCGTCGAGGTGCTCCAGCAGGTGCGCATCGACGCCCTGGACATCGTGGTGGTCCGGGGAGGCGGTCCCGACGTGGCCGCGTGGGCCGAGAGGAACGGGTTCGATCTGACCCCCGACTCGCCGAGGGTCCTCGGACGGTACTCGTCAGCCGGGGCCATCTTCGCCCTGGCTCGGTTCGACAGGAACGAAGCGACCGAGCGCGGCCTCATCGAGGGACAGGGGACAACCATCCACTTCACCATCCCGACCCCCGCCCCATGGATCCCGCTCCAGATCCTGGCTCTGGGCAAGGGTGGCTCGGAGGTCGTGGAGGCCGACCTGTTCGTCCTGACCGACCACGTACCGTCGCTGACGCCCGGGGTGTGGGGCATGCCCGGCATGAGCCTGCGGTCGTTCGGGCGAGCCAGCGAATCGCTGCTCGACGATCTCCGCTCGGACCGGGGGATGGAGTGGGTGCCGCGGGAAGGCATGTGGCTCACCGCACTCAGCCTGCGGACGCCGTCGGCGGAGCTCCGCCACGACCTGTCGATCGACGGCGGGGGGCCCACCGGGCGCTCGACGAGCTCGCCTGCTCGTTCCTCCTCCGAGCTCTGGCTATCGATCCTGGTGGGTGGGGCTGCGGCCGTGGCCGTGCTGGTGATGTGGCGGCCGGCTCCTCCGCCCGTGGGGCACGCCTAGCCGAGCGGTGCTCCGGGCAGTGACCGCCGGCCCGGTGATCACAGCGTTCCGCCGAGCGGGTATCGTCTTAGAGCCATGCTGCTCGTGGGGACGGACGACGGGCTTCGCCGGCTCGATGAGGGAGGAGACGAGCTGGGGATCGAGCTGGGCGGCCAGGAGGTCCGGGCGATCGCGCCGGAGGGGAGCGGTTGGTGGGCGCTCGCCGACGGCGAGGGGCTCTGGCGCTCCCTCGGCTCGGGCTCGTGGGACATGGCGGCCGCGGTGCAGGGCGCCAGCGGCAATTGCCTCTGGTCCACCTCGGCGGGACTTCTGGTGGGCACCGGTGAGGCTGGCCTTCTTCGGTTCACCGACGGCTCCTTGGAGCCGCTGGAGTCGTTCGAGCAGGTGAAGGGACGCAGCGAGTGGTACACGCCCTGGGGAGGACCTCCCGACTCGAGGTCGATCTCCGAGGGCTCGGACGGGGTCATCTACGTGAACGTGCACGTGGGAGGGATCGTGAGGTCGGCAGATGCCGGCCGGACCTGGGAACCCACCATCGACATCGACGCCGACGTCCACCAGGTACTGGCACCTGCGGGTCGCCCCGGCCTGGTGCTCGCGGCGTCGGCAGTGGGACTGGCGGTGAGCGAGGACGGCGGCGATTCGTGGAGATACGAGACCAGGGGCCTGCACGGGACCTACCTTCGAGCGGTCGCCTTCTCCGAAGGAATGGTGTTCGTCACGGCGTCCGAGGGACACCGTGGAAGACAGGCCGCCGTGTACGTGCGTCCCTTCGGGGAGGAGGGGCCGTTCACCAGGTGCACGCAGGGATTGCCTGACTGGTTCACCAACAACATCGACACCTTCTGCCTCGCGGCATCAGGAACGTTCGCCGCGTTCGGGACGGAGCAAGGAACGGTGTTCGTCTCGAAGGACCTGGGATCGAGCTGGAGGGAGATCGCAGCCGGACTGCCGCCGGTGCGGTGCCTCACACAGGCCTAGCGTCCGAACGCCGGGGTCAGCCAGCCCATGAACTCATCGACCTCGCCGTGCACGGCGGCGAGGTAGAGGTCCTGGATCGAGCGGGTGACCTCGCCCATCTTGCCATCGCCGACGACTCTGCCATCGACCACCGTGACGGGTGCCACCTGGACGCCGGTCCCGCACAGGAAGACCTCGTCGGCGACGAACAACTCGGTGCGATCGACGCGGCGCTCCACCACCGGCATGCGGAGCTTCCCCGCCAGCTCCATGATCGCACTCCGGGTGATGCCGACCAGGATGTCGTCGGTCACTTCGGGGGTCACCAGGCGTCCGTCCATCACCAGGAAGATGTTCGCCGCGCTCGCCTCGGAGAGGTGGCCTTCGCCCGTCAGCATGATCGCCTCGTCGAACCCGGCGTCCTGGGCGTCTGCGACCGCGAGCGCCGCGTTGATGTAGGCGCCGGTGATCTTGGCCCGGGAGGGAATGGCGTTGTCGTCGTTCCTCCGCCAGCTCGAGACCGTCACGGACAGCCCCCGATCGATCGGGAGGTAGGCGCCCATCGGCGCGGTGAAGCAGCAGAAGGCGTCGTCCAGGTGAAGCAGGCCGACCTTGATCACGGGCGTTGATTTGTACGCGATCGGGCGAACGTAGACGTCCTCCCGGTAGCCGTTTCGCCGAACCAGCTCGGCCGCGACGTTGCACAGATCCTGCACGCCCAACCCCACGTCGATCCGGAGCAGGCGCATGGACGAGGTCATACGGCGGAAGTGCGGCTCCAGCTTGACCAGGTAGACCTCCTGCCGCTCGGCGTTCCAGTACCCGCGGATGCCCTCGAAGCAGCCGGTCCCGTAGTTGAACGCGTGCGTGGCGATGGAGATCTTGGCCTCCTCCATCGGAACGAACCGGCCGTCGAAGTACGCGATGCCCTTCGCGGCGAATCCGACCTTCGGCTCGCTCACCCTCCCACCCTTCTCTCGGATGGCGTCCGTGCCCTGTCCGATGAGCATACGTGGTCCCGGCCGCCCGGTTTCGGGATCAGGGCGGCGCTCCTGGCCAGGAGGAGCAGGGGAGCCGTCCCCGGCCGGCGGTATACTCGGCCACGGTGACCGTGCTAGGTGGGGAGCTAGCGGTGCCCTGTACCCGCAACCCGCTCTAGCGGGGCCGATGCCCGCCCGCGGCCCGGATGGCCCGGGAACGCCCCGAGCGTGGCAGCGATGAAGGCCGGGTCCCGCGCGACGCCAACCTGCGAACCCCGTCAGGACCGGAAGGTAGCAGCGGTAAGCGGGCGCTGGCGGGTGCCGCGGGGTTGCCTGACCGGAGCTGCCCGCCCGAGTGGCGACCGAGTCGTCCGTGGACAACGGCGGGTGCACGGTCACCTTATCCTTTGACGTGGAAGGAACCATGGCCGAAGAAGTCGCCCTCTACCGGAAGTACCGGCCTCAATCCCCGCAGGAGATCCTCGGCCAGGAGCACGTCGTCAGGGCGCTCGTGGGCGCCGTCAGGGAAGAGCGGCTGTCGCACGCCTTCCTGTTCTGTGGCCCCCGGGGGACCGGCAAGACGTCCACGGCCCGCATCCTGGCTCGGATGGTCAACTGCGAGAAGGGGCCCACGCCGGAACCCTGCGGCGTCTGCGAGCAGTGCGTTCGCATCCGCGATGGCTCGCATCTCGACGTCGTGGAGATCGACGCCGCATCCCACGGGGGAGTGGACGACGCCCGGGAGCTCCGGGAGCGGGCGCCCACCGCTCCCGCCATGGGCAGGGAGAAGGTGTACATCATCGACGAGGCCCAGCGGCTCTCCCGCGAGGCCTTCGACGCGCTGCTGAAGATCTTCGAGGAGCCTCCACGAGGCGTTCGGTTCGTCCTGGCCACGACGGAGCCGCACAAGATGCCGCCGACCATCGTCGGGCGGTGCCAGCGGTTCGACTTCCGCAGGGTCGCCACCGAAGTGTTGGCGGAACACCTGGAACGGGTGGCCAAGCAGGAGGGGATGGTCGTGGTCCGGGCTGCGGCCGAAGCGTTGGCCCGGCAGTCGGAGGGGTCCGTGCGGGACGCGCTGTCGTTGCTCGACCAGAGCGCCGTCCTGGCGGATGGGGAGATCACGGAGGATACCGTTGCCACGCTGATCGGTGCCCCCCGGACCGACGTCCAGTTCGAGCTGGCGGATGCGATCGCCGTCCACGACACCAACGGGATGTTCCAGATCGTCCACCGCCTGGTTCAGGAGGGGCACGACTTCCGGCATCTCACCGCCCAGGTCCTGGCGCATTTCCGGGACCTCATGCTGGCCGGTTCGGCACCCGACGAAGCCGCCGTCTTGGACGTGGCCCCGGACCAGCACGGCCGGCTGGCGGCGCAGGCAGCGAAGTTCACGACGGCCGAGCTCAGCCGGATCCTGTCGCTGCTCCTTGCGGCCCAGGCCGACATGCGGTGGACGACGTCGCCCCGGCTGACCCTGGAGCTCGCCATGGTCCGGGCTACCATCCCGGAGGCGGACCCGAACCCCTCCGGCCTGGCAGCGCGCATCGAACGGCTCGAGCGCCTGGCGGGGGTGGACGTGGGTACCCCCGAGGTCGGCGAGCCCGTGCGAGCCCCCGAGATCGGCGGGCTCGCTCCGCGCGGCCAGTCCCCACCCAACCCCGCGCTGCGCGAACCCGCCGACCATCACGAGGACTCGGCCGGGGCACCGCCCGCGGCCGACACATCAAGCAGCCACCCAGCATCCGCGCTGGTCGACGCTGACATCGGAGAGACCCCGCCGGCGGCCCCGGCCCCTCATGCGCCGAGCACCGGGGCGCTCGACCTCCACGCGATCCGGCGGTCGTGGCAACAGCTCCTCGACCATCTGCTCGATCGTCGCCAGATGGTCCTGCGGGCCAACCTGGAGTCCGCGACGGCGGCGGCCTATGACGGGGAAACGTTGGAGCTGGCCTTTCCGCCTGGGAGGAAGTTCTCCGTTCAGAACGTCCAGGCCAGGGAGAACGAGCTTCGTCAGGCTCTGTCTGACGTGTTCGGCGTGTCGCCGGCGGTCAAGTGCGCCGCCCGGGAGGAAGTACCGGGCATCCAGCTCATCGATGACGAAGAGCCTCCCGCTACCCGAGAGGATGCCGTGGCGCGCCTGAAGGCGGAGCTGGGGGCGGAGATCGAAGACATCGAGGAGGGCTCGTAGGTGTTCGAAGGCCCCATTCAGGACCTGATCGACGAGCTATCGAGGCTTCCGGGGATCGGTCCGAAGTCCGCTCAACGGCTGGCCTTCTACATGGTCAAGGCCTCGGCGCAGGATGCCAGGCGGCTGGCCGAAGCGATCGTGGCGGCCAAGGAGCGCGTGCGGTTCTGCCGGGAGTGCTTCAGCGTGTCGGAGGGCGAGCTGTGCCGGATCTGTCGCGACCCGGGACGGGATCCTGCCGTCATCTGCGTCGTCGAGGAGTCGAAGGATCAGGCCGCGATCGAGAAGGCCGGGGTGATCAAGGGCCGGTATCACGTCCTGGGCGGGGCCATCTCGCCCCTCGAAGGGATGGGCCCGGACGACCTCCGCGTGCAGGAGTTGCTCGACCGGGTCAGCCGCAACGGGGTCCGTGAGGTCATCCTGGCGACGAACCCCAACCTGGAGGGGAACGCCACGGCCATGTACGTGGCGGCGCTGGTCAAGCCGCTCGGAGTCCGGGTGACCCGGCTGGCCAGCGGCCTTCCCGTGGGGGGTGACCTGGAGTACGCGGACGAGGTGACTCTAGGTCAGGCCCTCGAGGGTCGCCGCGAGATGTAGTGACCACGTCGGACCGTCCGGCCGAGCGATCAAAGGATCTGCGACAGGAACAGCTTCGTTCGCTCGTGCTGGGGGTGGCTGAAGAATCGGTCAGGGGTTCCCTCCTCCACGATGAGGCCCTCGTCGAAGAACAGGATCCGGTCGGCCACCTCTTTGGCGAAGCCGATCTCGTGGGTGATGACGACCATGGTCATGCCGGAGCCGGCCAGCTCTTTCATGACGTCGAGGACTTCCTTGATCATCTCGGGATCGAGCGCGGACGTCGGCTCGTCGAACAGCATGATCTTCGGCTCCATGGCGAGGGCGCGGGCGATGGCCACCCGCTGCTGCTGACCCCCGGAGAGCTGGGCCGGGTACTTGTGGGCCTGCTCGGGGATGCCCACCCGCTCCAGGAGCTGCTCCGCCTTCTGCTCGGCCTTGGCCTTCGGCCACTTGCGGACGTTGCGGGGGGCCAGGGTGACGTTCTGCAGGACGGTGAGGTGCGGGAACAGGTTGAAGGACTGGAAGACCATCCCGATCTCGCTGCGGATCCGCTCGATGTTTCGGATGTCGTCGGTCATCTCGATGCCGTCTACGACGATCCGGCCGGCGTCGTGCCGCTCCAGCCGATTGATCGTCCGGATGAACGTGGACTTCCCAGAGCCGGACGGACCGATCACCACCACGACCTCGCCCCGTTCGATGGTGGTGGTGATGCCCTTCAGGGCCTGGAAGTGGCCGAACCACTTCTTCACGTCCTCGGCGACGATCATCGCCTCCCCGTCGGTGGCCGGGGCCGTCCCCGCGGCGCGCTCCGCTTCCATCGCCATGCCTATCGCTCTCCCAAGCCGACCCGTCTCTCCACCCGCTGGCTCCACCTCGACATCGAGAAGGCAACGATCCAGAAGAGAAAGGCCGCAGCCAGCAACGCCTCCGGCTGGCGCCCGATGAACTCGAGCTGTGACGGAGCCCGCCTGGCCACGGCGAGCAGCTCGGCCAGCCCCAGCACCGCGATCAGCGAGGTGTCTTTGAACAGGCTGATGAAGTGGCTGATCATCGCGGGGATCGTGGACCGCAGCGCCTGGGGCAGGATCACCAGCGCCATCATCCGCGTTGGATGCAGCCCGAGGGCGCGGGCGGCCTCGTACTGGCCGCTCGGGACTCCCTGGAGCCCGCCCCGGACGATCTCCGCGACGTAGGCGGAGCTGAAGATGACGAACATGGCCATGGCCCTGACGATCCTGGCGAACTGCATCCCCGGCGGGAGGAGGAGGGGAAGGATGAACTCCCCGAAGATGATCAGAGCGACCAGGGGGACCCCCCGGATGAACTCGATGAACCCCACGCTGAACAGGCTGACGGCGGGCAGGCTGCTCCGGCGCCCCAGGCCGAGGAGGATCCCGATGGGGAACGAGAGGAAGATCGCCACCACCGCCAGGAGGATGTTCAGCACGAATCCCCCCCAGAGCTGGGGAGGGACTCCGCCCAGGATCCGGAGGAACACGATGACGATGGGGAAGGCCAGAGCCCAGGCCACACCGAGCGGCAGCCGGAGACGCGATCCGCCCAGGCGTCCGGCCACGACGCCCGCGGCGTACACGGCGACCATCGCCACGATGAGCGCCCAGACCTTGAGCCCGTCCAGCAAGTAGGCCAGTGCGAAGACCAACAACCCCGCGAGCACGGTCCGGAGGATGGCCTTCCGGGGCGTCCACTGGAGGCGCAATCCGGACACGCCCCACGACAGCCCCGCCAGCAGCACCACGTAGAAGCCCGAGGCCCAGACCCATTCGATCTCTGTTGCGGGGAACCGGCCCACCATGTACAGACGGAGGTTCGCCTTGACCACCGTCCAGTCGGCGGTGAAGAACACCCACCGAATCAGGCGGTAGGCAAGGTAGAGGCCCCCGGCTCCGACCACCACGGTGAGGAGCCCGTTGAACCAACTGGAGAACAGGTTCACCCGGATCCACTCCCCCGGCGTGGCCGGCTCCTTGGAGGGGGCGATCTCAACGGCGCGCTCCTCCCTCCCCATGAGGAGGGTGGTGTCGACGTCGGGCGGGAGGGATCCCACGGGCCCGCGATCCCCGAGCCCCGTCACCGCTGTTCCCCCCTCCTGCTCACCGCGCGGTTGAGGATGTTCATGAAGAAGGAGATGAACAGGCTCATCACCAGGTAGCTTCCCATCACGATGAGCAGCATCTGGGTGGCCCGCCCCGACTGGTTCATGATCGTCCTGGAGATGGACACCAGGTCCGGATAGGCGATGGCCACGGCGAGGCTGGAGTTCTTGGCCAGGTTCAGGTACTGGCTGTTGATCGGCGGGAGGGCGATCCGCAGGGCCTGGGGCAGCACGACGAACCGGAGCTGCTGTGCGGGGGTGAGGCCGATGGCCTCGGCCGCCTCCTTCTGTCCCTTCGGGACGGCCAGGATGCTTCCGCGGACGATCTCTGCGACGAAGGCGGACGTGTAGATGACCAGGGCCGCGAGGAGCGCCGCATACTGGGGGCTCATCTGAAAGCCGCCCCGGTATCCGCGGAGAAGCGCCTCGGGCACGTCGATCCGGATCGGGTTCCCCGAGGCGACGTACCCGGCAGCCGCCACGACGACGAACGCTCCACACGACCACAGGACGCGGTGGTGAGCCCTACCGGTCCGCTCGTTGACGCGGGTCCTCCATCGCCACGTCAGCGCGGCCGCGGCAACACCTCCCAGAAGGAACAACCCCCAGGTTCCCGACCCCTCCGTTGCGCGGAGCCAGGGGATGGCCGCTCCCCGGTTCGACAGGAAGGCCACGCCGCCAAGGGAGAGCCCTCCTCCGATCGCGGGCAGCACCCGGCCGATCAGCACGGCCATGAAGATGATCTGGATCAGGACCGGGGTGTTGCGGATGGCTTCCACGTAGACCTGGGCGACCTTCCGGAGCAGCCAGTTCGGAGAGAGCCTGGCCACCCCGATCACCAGGCCGAGGATGCTGGTGAGCAGGATACCCACGCTGGCCACTCGGATGGTGTTCACCACGCCCACTTGGTAGGCGCGGAGGAAGCTCTGGTTCGGGCTGTACGTGATCCCCTCCCCGATCCCGAATCCCGCCCGACGCTGCAGGAAGTCGAACGACAGGTCCAGTCCGAGGCGGCGGATCTGGAACTCGAGGTTCAGGTACAGCTCGCGGAGGACCAGGAACAGGACGATGACGAAGACCACTTGGCCGAGCACGCGCAGGATGCGGACGTTCCGCCAGAACGGCGGTCTGTGCGGGCGAGCCACGGCGACCTGGGCCACTGGACGAAACGATAGGACGCGGGGCCGGTCAACGCGACCCGGCCCCGCGTCACGCAGCCTGTCGGTTTACCGGAACGGCATGGCGTACTGGATCCCGCCCTCCGTCCAGAGGGCGTTGATGTCGCGCTGGAGGCCGAGAGGCGTGTCGGGCCCGATGGTCCGGTCGAAGATCTCACCGTAGTTTCCCACGGCCCTGATCACGTCCTGCATGAAGTCGAAGTCCAGGGCCAGGCCGGGGTCGGTGACCTCACCGCCCTGGAACGGCACGCCCAGCAGCGCGGCGACCTGCGGGTCCGGAGGCTCGGCCGCCATCTGGTCGACGTTCTGGGTGGTCACCCCGAGCTCCTCGGCCAGGATGACCCCATTGACCACCCAGTTCACGGCGTCGAACCACTGAGGGTCCCCGTCGAGGACGGCAGGAGCGAGGGGCTCCTTGGACATGACGTCGGGGAGGATCGTCAGCGCCTCTGGGCCGCCTTCCCCTTCCGGCCACTGGCTCCGGATGCCGGCGAGCTGGGACCGGTCGGAGGTCCAGCCGTCGCACTGCCCGGCGATGAAGGCCTCCTGGACCTGAGGGTTCTCCTCGAAGGTCAATGGGGTAAAGCTCAGGCCCAGCTTCTGGAAGTAGTCCGCCACGTTCAGCTCCGTGGTGGTCCCGGTCGTATTGCAGATGGTCGTGCCCTCCATCTCGCTCACGGCCGAGAACTCCCCGGTCCGGACCATCATCCCCTGGCCGTCGTAGAAGTTGGCGTGGGCGAAGTTGAGCCCCAGGGACCCGTCCCGGCTGCTGGTCCAGGTGGTGTTGCGGACCAGCACGTCGTACTGGCCGGCCCGCAGGGCGTTGAACCGCTCCTCCGCGGTCACCGGAACCAGCTCGTGGGCCGCCGGATCGCCCAGCACGGCTGCGGCGATCGCCCTGCAGAACTCGATGTCGAACCCCTCGATCTCGTTCGTGTCGGGGTTCAGAAATCCGAACCCGGGGACCGTCTGGTTGACCCCGCAACGGAGGGTGCCCCGCGCCTTCACCTGGTCCAGCAGGCTCTCCTGCGCGACCTGGCCGGGGTCGGCCTGGCCGTTGCCGTCGCCTTCGTCCCGGGTACAGGCCGCGGCGACCAGGGCGACCAAGAACGTGAGCACCGCGGCTCTGGCCCAGACACCTCGTGGCATGGCGTTCCTCCTTTCATCGCTACGCGGACGGCATGCAGGCAGGGGAGGCCCGCGGAATCGAAGAGGCCGCCGCGTACTGGGTCTAGCTTACTGACGCGCCCCGCCCCTCGCGACCCCCGCCGACCACAGCAGGCCCGGCCAAGGTTCGGGCATCCAGATGCGCGCCCGAGCCTCCGTCGTTCGGAGAAGGGTTCGCGCTACGCTCCGTGGCGTGACCGTGATCGTGCAGAAGTACGGAGGCACCTCGGTGGCCGATGCGGGAAGGATCCGTGCCGTGGCCGACAGGGTAGTCGCGGCGAAGCGGGCCGGCCATGACGTGGTCGTCGTCGTCTCGGCCATGGGCGACACCACCGACCGCCTCTCGGGCATGGCTCACGAGCTCGCACCGATGCCGAACCCTCGCGAGCTCGACCTCCTCCTCACCGCCGGCGAGCGGATCGCGATGTCGCTGCTGGCGGTGGCCATCAACGCCGCCGGCGAGCCGGCCGCTTCGTATACCGGATCGCAGGCGGGGATCATCACCGACACGGCCCACGGCAAGGCCAAGATCATCGACATCAGGCCGGGGCGGATCATGGACGCGCTGTCCCGGGGGAACATCGTGATCGTGGCCGGCTTCCAGGGGGTCTCCACGGCCTACGATGTGACCACGCTGGGGAGGGGCGGATCCGATACCACCGCGGTGGCTCTGGCGGCGTCGCTTGGCGCGGAGTTCTGCGAGATCTACACCGACGTCCCCGGCGTCTTCACCGCCGATCCCCGCATCGTGCCGGAGGCTCGAAAGCTCCACGCGGTGTCCTACGAGGAGATGCTGGAGCTGGCGGCGTCGGGGGCCAATGTCCTCCAGCTTCGATCCGTGGAGTACGCTCGGGCCCACGGCGTGAAGGTCCACGTGCGGTCGTCGTTCACCGCCGAGACGGGGACGTGGATCACCGAGGAGGACGTTCGAATGGAGCACGCCATCATCTCCGGCGTGGCCGCCGACGACTCGGAGGCCAAGGTCACGGTGGCGGATGTCCCCGACCGCCCGGGGGTGGCCGCGGCGATCTTCAGGGCAGTGGCCGAGGAGGGCGCCGGCCTGGACATGATCGTGCAGAACGTGGGGAGAGACGGGCGCAACGACGTCTCGTTCCTGGTGCCAAAGGCGGATCTGCCCCGCATCTCAGCGCTCATGGAACGGGTCGTCGAGGAAGTGGAGGGAGGGGGTCACACCCTGGATGACGGGATCGCCAAGGTCTCCCTGGTCGGCGCGGGCATCAAGAGCCACCCGGCGGTGGTGGCCGACATGTTCGCTGCGTTGGGCGAGGAGGGGATCAACATCGAGATGATCTCCACGTCGTCGATCCGAGTCTCCTGCGTGATCAGGGCCGCCGATGCCGATCGTGCCGTGCGAGCCATCCACGCGAAGTTCGAGCTGGGAGGGGATGGTCCGGCCCTGAGGGAACACGAATGAGGCTCGCGATCGTGGGGGCCACCGGGGCCGTGGGGCGGGAGATGGTCCGCATCCTGGAGGAGCGGCATTTCCCTCTGGACGAGCTGATCCTCCTGGCTTCGCCCCGTTCAGACGGCAAGCGTCTCGAGTTCCGGGGCGAGCGGGTCACGGTGCGAGCCCTCGCGGAGCGGTGGTTCGACGGGATCGACCTCGCCCTGACCACGGCGGGAAGTGCCGTGGCCCGCGAAGTCGTCCCTCCGGCCGCGGCGGCGGGGACCGTGTGCGTGGACAACTCCTCGGCCTTCCGGATGGACCCGGAAGTGCCCTTGATCATCCCGGAGATCAACCCGGAGGCGCTCGAGCACCACAACGGGATCGTGGCGAACGGGAATTGCACCGCCATCACCGCGCTCATGCCGCTCGCGCCCCTGCACCGGGCCTTCGGCCTCCGCTTCCTGGTGACCTCGTCGTATCAGTCGGTGTCGGGCTCGGGGATGAAGGGCGTGCGCGAGCTGGCCGAGCAGATCGAGAAGCTTCACGGCCTGGAGGAGACGCTGGGCCGTCCCGACCCGGCCGCGCTCCCTCTCGGGGAGGTGTTCGCTCGAACGATCGCCTACAACGTCATCCCGCTCTGCGAGAGGCCCGATCCCGAAGGCTCCGGCTTCACCACCGAAGAGCTCAAGATGGGCCAGGAGGTCGCCAAGGTCCTGGGGATCCCGAACCTGAAGACCCTTGCCACCGCGGTCCGCGTGCCGGTGGTGGCGGGCCACGGCGTGTCGATCTACGCGGAATTCGAGCGTGCCCTCTCGGCCGATGCGGCTCGCGAAGTCCTGGGCGGAGCCTCGGCGGTGCGGGTCGTCGACGACCTCGGGAGCGGCGTCTTCCCCACACCGCTCGACGCCGCGGGCATCGACGACGTCTTGGTCGGGCGGATCCGCCAGCCGGCCGGCGACGACCACGCACTGCTCCTGTTCGCGGTGGGAGACAACCTTCGAAAGGGCGCCGCCCTCAACGCCGTCCAGATCGCCGAGTTGCTGGTGGCCCGCTCCTAGATCCCCTGGAACCCTCCGCAGGACCTGCGCGTCTTGAGTCTCGAGAGGAGGGAGCGTGTGGGCGGCTCCTCGACGGTGCGGGAGCAGGTGCTGGAGCAGCGAGAGGGGAACCGGCTCGACGAGCTGTATCGCCTGCACGCGCCCGACGCGTTGCGCTTGGCGTACCTGCTGACAGGGGATTGTAGCCTGGCCGAAGACCTCAGCCAGGACGCGTTCGTTCGGGTGCTCGGGAGATTCCGGGATCTTCGGAATCCAGAGGCGTTCTGGTGGTACCTGCGCAGGACGGTGGTCAACCTGGCCAACTCGCACTTCCGCCGGAGCAGGGTGGAGAGGGCCTACCTGGAGCGGGAAGCGGCCCAGCCGGCTCCGGCAGGGCCCGACATGGACGAGCGCCACAGCACGCGTCAGGCGCTCTTTGCCCTCAATCCCGAACACCGGGCCGCCGTGGTCCTTCGCTACTACGAGGACCTGACCGAGGCACAGACGGCGGAGCTCCTGGGATGGCCGGTGGGCACGGTGAAGTCGACCGTCTCTCGAGCGATGGAGCGGCTCCGCAAGGAGCTGACGCCAGGTGGGTGAGATGGACACGAGGCTGAAGGAACTGCTGCGGGAGACCGCCGAGGAGATGCCGGTGAAGAGCCGGATGCCTGAGCAGCTGCGCCGCCGCATCCGCCGACGCCGGGCGGTCACCGCCGCGGCTGCTGGGATGGTGGCCGTGGTCCTCGTGGCGGGCGGTGTATTGGGGGCGGACGAGCTGCTGCGGGGAGCCCCCGCCACGCAACGGCCGGGCGGCGAGGTCTCCCCCACCGGGGACTCCGAGACACCCATAGAGCCCTCGCCGTCCCCGTCGCCGTCTCCGGATCCCACGGGCCAGACGCCCATCGAGGTTTTCGTCGAGGAATTCATGCAGCGCCGGGTCGACCGCAGCCAGGCGGAGGTGCTCCTGACCACAGAGGCCGCTCGCGACTACGAGGAGGACCGCGCGAACGGGCCCTACCTGTACGACGCGGGGGAGGGCGACTGGCCGCCCGAGTTCTACACGGAGTTCCGCCTCTACTCGGTGCAGCGCCTAGACGAGGATCGATGGGAGGTAACCGTCGTCATCGAGGGCTTCTCGTTCGGCGAGGGCGACCCGGTCCTGTTCGCCGAGGTCCTCACGATCGGTCCAGGGAGGAACCAGCAGGGAGAGGACCTCGACCTCATGGTGCTCTCGGCCACGCGCCGAGGCGGCCACGAACGGCCCCAGTTCTCGATGTCACCGACGGCCGGTCGCCGCGGCACCGAGATCTCGGTCTCCGGGACGGGGGCATTCGCAGCATTCGATCCTTCACACGCAGTCGACCTGATCGAGATCCGCTTCCTGCCGGACGATCCGCTGGCAACGATCCCGGTGAATCCGGACGGGACGTGGAGCTGGATTGTGGCGGTGCCCGACGGGGCGGACTCGTTCGTGACCTACGGCGTCGAGGCATTCGGCCTGTTGGGCGGCCGACCCGTGATGGTCTACCAGTCCCAAAGATTCTATGTGGAGGGCTGAGGCCTCAGAGTTCAGGTCCCCGCGTATCGGGGCGCTTCGCTCGCTCCGAGGTAGACCCACGCCAGAAGGCATCTGAAGGCCTCGGGGAGTCCTCCGTCTCGAAGCGAACCGTGCGAGGGCCGGTACGGTTCGTTCCGGGAGCCAGGGCACAGAGATCCGCGGAGCTGGTGTTGGCCACGTCTGCTTCGAGCCTGAAGGGCGGGTCCGGCCGGTGCGGGGACAGCTCTCCGCGGGCTGCTGCCCGAGTGGCCTCGGCGGACGCTTTCCCGATCGCATCCCTCGCCGCCGACGGGTGCAGGCTCTTGGCCACGTTCCGCCCGTAGGCCTCCTTCACCGTGACCGTCCGCACGCCCGGCAGCCGCTTCTCCGCCACCGCGCAGATCTTGTCGTCGCCGGTCACGAGCCCTACCGGCACCCCGAAGGTCCCGGCGTAGGCCGCGTTCAGCTCCGCCTCGGTCACGGGCTCGCCGTTCAGCCGGACCTCGTAGAGCAGGCGGCCCGAATAGGTGTGGTCGAGGACGGCCGCCTGGGTGCCGGCCCCGGCATGGTATCCGACGAACAACGCCACCCCGAACTCCGGCCCGAGGCCCTGCATCATCGACAGGACCTTCGGAGAGCCGATGACCAGCTCCGCGCGTGGGTCCATCTTCTCCGGCAGGAGGTTGTACATGTCCCCGTGGGAGTCGTTCACGACGACGGCCGCCGCCCCGCCGTCGAATGCCCCGGCCACCGCCGCGTTTGCCTCGTGGGTCATCAGCTCACGGGCCGCCGGGAAGTCGTCGCTCCCTCGCATGACCTGCTGCAAGTGCGCGATCCCGGCGATCCCTTCCATGTCGATCGAGACGAAGACGTTGGTCACGGCCGCTCCTTTCGCCACACGGAACTATGGGTCACCGCACCGGGCAGGCGCAGGGGATCTGCCCGCACGAAGGGCAGCCTCGCCCGTACCGCGCCGCCGCCTCCTCGAGGTCGACGCCGGCCAGATTGGCCACCGACGCCAGCCACGCCAGGACGTCTCCCGCCTCGTGGGTCCGGGCGGACCGGTCGGGCCCTCGCAGCGACTTCGCCAGCTCGCCGACCTCCTCCACCATCCATCGGAAGGTGCCGTCGACGCCCCTGGCCGCATCTCGCTCGACGAAGGTTCGGCGGATCACGTCCTGAAACTCGGAAAGATGCATCGGCCGAGTCTACGTCACCCGCCGGCCGCGGCCTGCCCGAGCACAGCCCGCCCGGCGCGCCGTCTACTTCGCGGCAGCCTGGCGCGTGAGCGCCGCCCCCTCCGGCAGCGGGAGGGCGGGGATCCTCACCTCCACCCGGTCGGCCTGGGCCTCGTGACCGGTCCTCGCCTGGAGGGCATAGACGAGGAGCGGCGGGCCGTAACGGAGGAGGGCGAGCATGCTCCATCCCAGCCAGGGGGGAAGGAGCCATGCCGTGATGAGCGAGGTGGCCGAGAACGTCAGGATCGGATACGTCAGGCGGTTGCGGGGGAGAACCGCCACGAGGAGCAGGGGGCCGACGAGGTACCAGTACAGGAACCACGGTGTGAGAAGGACATATGCCACGAGCACGCCGAGGGTGGCCTCCCAGAGCGTCTGTTCGTCCCTGACCTTCCGGACGGCCCAGGCCAAGACGGCCAGCAGAAGCGCACCCGCGATCAGCCGGACCAGGATCTCGCCGTCCCTGGGGGCTCCTCCGTAGCCGAAGGCTCGCAGCACCGGGGTGACGACCACGCGCTCGATCGTCCCGACGAGCGACTGGCTGGTGAGACTCGCCGCCCTGATCAGGCCCCTGAACGTTTCCCATCCGGCCCAGAACGGGGCGTAGGCGAAGGCCACGATGGCGGCGGAGGCGCTTGCGTGCTTGAACGCGAGCCCTGCGCCCCTCTTCCTCGCCAGCAGGACGAGATGGAGGACCAGGCCGATGGCCGCGTAGAGCTTGACCAGGCCGGCCAGAGCCAGCAGCGTTGTGGCCAGCCCATTCCGGCCGTGGCGGCGAGCCAGCAGCGCTCCCAGGAAGGCGGCGCCCACCGCCACGTCGGCCGAACCGGCCAGGGGCACCGTGATCAGGATCAGCGGGTTCCACGCGTACACGAGGAGCCCCCAGCCGCCGGCGGCGGCCGGATCCGGCCGGTGCCTGGCCAGCGACAGGATCATCACCACGACGGCGCCGTCCAGGGCCAGCACGACCAGCTTCTGGAGCGCATATGCCAGGGGAAGGCTGCTCCCGGCGACCTTCACCACCGCCGTCGACACCAGGATCCACACCGGCCCGTACACGCTCGGCTGGTTGTTCCATCGGATCCACGGGAACCACGGGTCGGCCCACAGCTCGCTGGGGTTGACGACGTAGGGGTTGGCACCGTGCACCGCCTGCATCCGGCCGTAGAACAGGTACTGATACACGTCCTGGGACTGCGGGGGCGGCGCCAGCAGCACGAGCAGGTGGAGGATGACCGCCCCTCCCACCAGTGCCCAGAGGGGCGCCCTTGCCCCCCGCTGCCAGGCGAATAGGGCAAGGCCATACGGAACGAAGAGCAGCAGGATGGGCCGGCTGTACCAGAAGGTCGTCCGGTTGTGGCCGACCCTGTAGTAGGGGGTGTCGCCCAGCGCCGGGCCGATCAGGAACCAGGCTCCCAGGGCGGCGCACCCCACGAAGAGAAGGGCGAGCCAGGGCAGCATCGCGGGCCGCTGCCGTTCCCCGGCGGACGGATACGTTCGCTCGGTCTTCATCGAAAGGATGGGGGACCGGGCACCGGCCGCCCGGAACGACCCGATGCTACCCAGAGGCTCCGCGACGGAATCTCCCGACGTGTGGAGATCCGGTCCCAGAGTTGTACGGAAGGAGATGCCCGGCGAGACCGGTTAGGACATGAACTCGACGATCAGCCGCTCGTCGACCGGAACGGGCAGAGGGATCTCGTCACGTTCCGGGAGGCGGCTGAGGCGGCCGCTCACGGCATCCTTGTCCCGCTCCAGATAGGGGGGAGGGTCGGGAGTGACCTCCAGGGCCTCCCGGACCGCCAGGAAATTCTTTGCTTGTGGGGTCGCCTCGATGAGCTGCCCCGCTCGAACGTTGGCGCTGGGGATGTCCACCCGTCTCCCGTCGAGCGTGAAGTGCCCATGCGAGACGAGCTGACGGGCCTGCCGAACGGTCTGCGCGAATCCCAGCCGAAGCACCAGCGAGTCGAGCCTGATCTCCAGGAGGCGAACCAGCTCTTCGCCCGTCACGGTCTTCTTCCGGATGGCCTCCTGGAAGTACCGGCGGAACTGACGCTCTCCCACGCCGTAGATCGCCCGCAGCTTCTGCTTCTCCACGAGACGGAGGTTGAACTCCGACTGCCTTCGCCGGGCACGCCCGTGCTGGCCGGCGGGATAGGGCCGCTTACCCGATGGGCCGGCCGGACAGTTCGGCCGTCCGCAGACGGCCGCCTGGACCCGGCGACACATCCGGTGCTTCGGTCCCAGCTTCAGCATTCTCCCTCCCTCGCGGGGTTCTTCCCCGCGGCGTACGAAAAGTCCCGGTCGGGACGGCGGGATTTGAACCCGCGACCTCAGCGTCCCGAACGCTGCGCGCTACCAAACTGCGCTACGTCCCGAGGGCCGGCGAGCCGGCCGACCAAACAGTGTACGAGACGGCGGCTGATCGGAGCCGCCGCGCTTGCTAGCCTGTGCCTTCGATGAGGATCGCCCAGGTGGCGCCGCCATGGCTTGCCGTTCCCCCGAAGGGGTATGGGGGCATCGAGTGGGTGGTGGCCCTGCTCGCCGACGGCCTGGCGGAACGAGAGCACGACGTGACGCTCTTTGCCACCGGCGACTCCACGACCAAGGCGAGTCTCGATTACGTCTTCGAGCAGGCTCCCGGGTCGAAGCTGATCAACTCGATCTGGCACGACTGCGTCCATGCGCTCCACGCGTTCAGGGACCCGTCCCGGTTCGATGTGTTCCACGTCCATCCGCCGTGGACGGCGCTCGCTCTCGGAGCTTCGTGCGGAACACCCACGGTCCACACGTTGCACGGGTCGTTCAACTCGGAGATGCGACGGCTCTACGCCATGCTGGGCGACAAGGTCTGGTTCGTCGCGATCAGCCAGGCGCAGCGGGCCCACATGCCCGATCTCAACTACGCAGGGGTGGTCTACAACGGCGTCGATGTCGCAAAGTACCCATTCCGGAGGGAGAAGGATGACTTCCTCCTGTTCCTCGGCCGGGCGGCGCCGGAGAAGGGGGCGCTCCGGGCCGTCATGGCCGCCCGGGAGGCCGGGTCCCGCCTCGTGATGGCGGTGAAGGTGGCGGATCCGATCGAGGAAGAGCACTGGGAACGAGACGTCCTGCCGGCCCTGCCCCCCGACGCCACCGTCCTGGGTGAGATCAGCATCGAAGAGAAGCTCGACCTTCTCTCTCGGGCCCGTGCGGTGCTATTCCCCATCGATTGGGAAGAGCCGTTCGGCCTGGTCATGACCGAGGCGATGGCGTGTGGGACCCCCGTGATCGCCACGCCGAGAGGTTCGGTTCCCGAGGTGGTGGCCGACGGGGAGACGGGATTCGTCGTCTCGGTGGCGAACTATCCTCAGGAGGCGGCAGCCGCGCTCTCCCGCCTTGACCGTATCGACCCACAGGCTTGCCGCGAGCGAGTCGAGAGGCTGTTCAGCAAGGAGGCGATGGTCACGGGCTACGAGCGTGTGTTCGAGCGTGCCGTGGGCTCGGGTTCCTCGGCACCCTCCGGCTGACCGCCCGCGGAAGGCTCCCGGCCGGCCGGCACTAGGTCCAGGAGCGTGGCTTCCGGCCGGCACAGGAACCGGAACGGCGCGTACTTGCTGGTCCCGAGCCCGGGTGACACATGGAGGAAGGTCCGGCCGAGTCGCGACAGCCCCATGCACAGGCGGGTCGGGATGCTGCTGTTGGTGACGAGCGCGCCGACGAACGGCAGGCGGACCTGCCCTCCGTGGGTATGGCCGGTCAGGATCAGGTCGTAGCCCAGGGCCGCAAGCTCGGGAGCCTGCTCGGGGGAGTGCACGACGGCCAGCCCCACGCTCTCCGGCTCTTGGCGTGGGGCCACCCGGAAGTCGTGCCTCTCGATGTGAGGGTCGTCCATGCCCATCACCTCGAAGCTCACGCCGTCCTTGGCGAGCAACGTCCTTCGGTTCCTGAGGTGAATCCAACCGTCTGCTTCGAGCTGCGCCACGAGGTCGGCGCTGCGGCCACGTCGACCAGGCCGGGGGCGTCGAGGGCGACCGTGGAAGTAGGCGGCGTAGCTGAGCGGGCGGGGCGCGTAGTAGTCGTTCGATCCGAGCACGAAATACGATGCCAGCCGCCCGCGAAGCGGACGAAGGGCCTCCACGGCCACCTCGACGGCTGCCGGCTCGCCGAGTATGTCGCCCGTGACCACGCAGATGTCGGGCCGGGGGAGCGAGGCGAGGAAGCGCCGCTTGCTCCTGTCGAAGCGGACGAGGTGGAAGTCAGAG
Source organism: Actinomycetota bacterium (assembly GCA_050692195.1). Taxonomy (GTDB): domain Bacteria; phylum Actinomycetota; class UBA4738; order UBA4738; family UBA4738; genus JBOGVA01. Next base: position 53,830 of record JBOGVA010000018.1, read on the forward strand.
AGGTGGAGGACGCCGACCGGTGAGGCCGCCGCCGGCAGGAGCTCCAGGCGATATCCGGCCCGGCGGTACCAGCGCCGCTCGATCAGCACACCGTAGGCGACACACGCCACTCCCAGAGCGCCGACCAAGAGTGCGGCCCGCAGGAGTGCGTCGGATAGAGTTGCCAGCACGTGGATCGAAGGCATGGGGGGCCGATTCTAGTGGGCGAACGCGGCGACGAGACCGAAGAGGCACGGTCCGGCTCGCGGAGCCAAGGGGAGCAGGCGAGCGCGCTGAAGGAACGCCTCGCGGCCGAGATGCGCGAGGCGATGAAGGCGAGGCAAGCGGTGCGACTGAGCGCGCTTCGACTCCTGGCGGCCTCGGTGAAGAATCGCGAGGTCGAGCTCTTGCACCCGCTTTCCGACCAGGAGTTCGTCGAAGTGGCGGGGCGGGAGGTCAAACGGCGAAAGGAGGCCGTCGAGGCCTACGAGGCGGCCGGTCGAGAGGACCGTGCGGCCCGGGAGCGGGAGGAACAGAGCGTGCTGGAGACCTATCTCCCCGAAGCCCTCGGCGACCGGGAGATCGACGGACTGATCGAGGAGGCGATCGCGGCAACCGGGGCTACCGGACCGAGCGACCTCGGGAAGGTGATGGGCCAGGTGATGGCGAAGGCCAGGGGCCGCGCGGATGGAAAGCTCATCCAGGCTCGGGTCAGGGAGCGACTGACCCCGAGGGGTTCCTGAGCAGGGAGACGTGACGATCCCAGACTGGTCAGGGTCCAGGACCGGGCTGAGCCTTGATTCCGACGAATATGGTCACCGTGGATCCCCTCTTTCGCCTCGACCCCCCAGGCGGTTCCTGGGCCACGACCTTGCCCTCGTCTTGCGGATCGCTCGGCACCTCCACGACGGCCACCTTGAAGCCCGCATCCCTCAGGATCTTCTTCGCCTCTTGCTCTTCGAGGCCCACCACATCCGGCACCCGGATCCGCTTCTCCGGGGGTGGCCCCCTTCCGTTGCTGACGAAGATGGTCACACCGCTGCCGAGCGTGACCCTGGCGCCGGCCGTGGGCGACTGCGCCACGACGGTGCCTGGAGGCTCGTGCGACTCGACCTCCTGGGGGATGGCGGTGAAGTCGGCGTCGGCCAGGACGTCTTCGGCCTCCTGCTCCATGAGGCCGACCACGTTGGGCACGATCCCCGCCTTCTGCGGCGGAGGAGTCGGGAAGTCCTTGACGGCCATCCCCTCCACGGCCACCCGCATGTACTCTCCCCAGATCGGGGCGGCGATGCTCCCCCCGAAGGCGTTCCTTCCCCCCAGCACGCGGAGGCCCCGCATCTCGTACTCCCGCTCCGTGTAGCCGACCCACACACCGGTCACGAGCTGGGGGATGTAGCCCATGAACCAGGCGTCCTTGTAGTCCTGGCCGGTCCCGGTCTTGCCCGCCACAGGGCGGCCGATGTTGGCCACGGTTCCGGTCCCGTGCTGGACCACGCCTCTCAGCATGGAGGTGGCCTGGGCCGCGATGGCCGGGTCGACCCGGCGCTTGCAGCTCGGCTTAGTGCGGAAGATGGTCTTCCCCTGGGCGGACACGACCTTCCGAATGGCGAAGGGGCGGCAGTGCACTCCCCCGCTGGCAAGCGTCGCGAAGCCCGACGTCATCGCCAGCGGGCTGACCTCGACCGAGCCCAGAGTGATCGCGCACACGGGAGGAACGGACACCTTCGCGTTGGAGGCGTAGCTCCTCACGCCCATGCGGCTGGCCACCTTTGACACGTAGGCGGGACCTCCCGGGATGTCGGCGATCAGCTGGGCGAACACCACGTTCACCGAGTTGGCGGTGGCGGTGGTGAGGGGCATGTAGCCACCTCCGCCGCCCTCGGCGTTGGAGGGTTCCCATACGCCGTCGGGATCGGGACACTTGTCTGGATCGATCCGGGTGGGGGACTTCGAGTCGTACACCTTCCCCGGCGGGATCCCCTTCTCCAGGGCGGCCACCAAGGTGAATGCCTTGAAGGCGCTCCCCGCGCCCCGCCGCGCCTGCGTCGCCAGGTTGAACTGCTTCTTCGAGAAGTCCTTTCCGCCGTACATCGTCAGGATGGCCCCGTTCCGACTGGCAATGGTCACCACCGAGGCCGCCGGATCCATGTCCGGGGGCTTCTTGCCAGGGTTGGGGAGCCGCCGCTCCACGGTCTCCTTGGCGGCTCTTTGCATACGCCGGTCCAACGTCGTGTAGATCTTCAGGCCTCCCTGGTACAGGGCGCGCTCGCGCTGGCGGACCGTCCTCCCGAAGACCTTGCGGATCTGCTTGTACTGAGGATCGTCTTTGGGTGGGTGCAGGATCTGCTGGCGGACGTAGTCCACGAAGTAAGGCTGCGGGCCGTACTTGTTCACGGTCCGCTTCTTCTTGGACATCCTGATGCGAGCAGCGGCAGCTTTCGCGTACTCGGCCCGGTCGATCCAGTCGAGCTCGAGCATCCGGCGCAGCACGTAGTTACGACGAGTCAAAGCGCCGGGGCGGTTCGTGACCGGGTCCCAGGTGGCCGGCGCAGAGATCATCCCGGCGAGGAGAGCTGCCTGCTCGATGGTCAGATCAGCGGGGCGCTTGGCGAAGTAGTACTCGGCGGCCGCGCCGATCCCGTAGGTGCCGTGCCCGAAGTACACCTGGTTGAGGTAGAGCTCGAGGATCTGGTTCTTGGTGTAGGCCCGCTCCAGCCGAATGGCGGCCTGGGCCTCTTTGAACTTCCGTTCGAAGGTCTGCTCGCCGCCGGTCACGGTGTTCTTCACCAGCTGCTGGCTGATGGTGGAGGCGCCCGAGATGACCTCGCCGGCGAGAAGGTTGTCGATGCCGGCTCTGACGATCGCTACGGGATCGATCGGGCCGTGCTCGTAGAACCGAGCGTCCTCGATGGCCAGGATGGCATTGCGTGTGACCTGGTTCACCTTGTCCAGGGGGACGTAGATCCGGTTGTAGTCGGCCACTGTTGCCAAGACGCGACCATCGGATGCGTGGATGGTGGAGCGCTGGGGGAAGTCGGGGATCTCCAAGCCTTCCCCGTCGCCGAGGAACTTGTCGTCGAACCTCTTGATGGCGGTGCCGGCTCCGCCCACAGCCGGAGAAAGGCCCACGGCCACCAGTGCGGCGGCGACCGCCACGACCACCGGGATCATCAGCACGCGGTACGCGATCCGGTAGAGAGAGAAGCCCTCCCTCTGGACCGGCCAGGCGCTGACTTGTCGATTACGGATCACGGGGAACGACTCGTCTCGAAGCCTCCGTAGCTCACTGTGCCGAAAGGACGAACCACTGTCTCAACACTACCCCAGGGCGTAGCGATTTAGGCCGGATGGACGATTCGCTCGGCGTCATCCACACCCTAGGATAGCCGCCATGTCGTGGATGGACCAGGCTCTCTGTCGGCAACAGGACCCGGAGATCTTCTTCAACCAGCGCGCGAGATCCGAACGCCAGGCCAAGCGGATCTGTGAACGGTGCAGCGTCAGGACCGACTGTCTGGAGCTCGCCCTCCAGTCCGAGAGCGAGTTCGGCGTGTGGGGCGGCCTCAGCGGGCCGGAGCGGATGGTGCTCCTCCGAGGGTCCACCCGGACCGAGGGGGACCCGCTCGTCGCCGCGATGGCCGAGAAGACAGCCTGAATCGGCATCCGTCCCCCGGTCAGCCCGCCTTTCCCTCTCCGTACAATCGACCGGTGAAGCGCCTCGCCGTGCTGGCCTCGCTCTCCTTGGGTCTGACCCTGCCGTCCGCGGCTCTCGGGGTACAGGGAGATGCCACGGCCGCGACCCTCGTTGCCGCCGTTGACGTGGTGAAGGTCCAGGGCACCATCGATCCAGCACTGTCCGACTACGTCCGGGGGAGGATCGAGTCCGCGGCCTTGGGGACGGTCGTCGTCCTTCAGCTCGACTCCAGGGGCTCTCTGGGCCGTGAGGTGGTCGGTGTGGGACGGGCCATTCGTGCGGCTCCCGTCCCGGTCGTGATGTGGATCGGGCCATCGGGGGCCCGAGCGGAGGGGGGAGCTCTGTTGCTCGCCTATTCGTCCTCGCTCGTGGCGATGGCACCCGGTGCCGGAATCGGCCCGGCCCGGCCGGTCGACCTGGGGACGGCCCCTCCTCGGGAGGACCCGGCGGAGGTCGCTCGGTTCGGGGAGGAACTGGTCGCCCTGGCCCCCGGAGCGGGTGCGAATCCCAAGGGAGTCCGCGAGCTTCTCTCCGGACCCTCTCTCGCGGCGGGTCCGGCGCTCGAGTCCGGGGCCGTCGGCCTTGTCGCCGTGGACATCGCGGACCTCCTTCGGAAACTCGACGGCCGATCCCTCCGAGTGGGGCGGAGCACGACGATGTTGGCCACCCTTGGGCCGGATGGCAGGGTGGCGGTACCGGTCCGGTTCCACGAGATGGGCCCGGTCCGGCGGCTCGTGCACGTGGTGAGCACGCCGACCGCGGTGTACGTGCTTCTGGTCCTTGGTCTGTGGGCGCTGGCCTTCGAGCTGACCCAGCCGGGGCTCGGCGTGGCCGGCATCTTTGGGGTGGCTTCGCTCGCCCTGGCGGCCTACGGTCTGAGCGTCATACCGGTCCGCTGGCTCGGGCTTGCCCTTCTCCTTGCCGGAGCTGGCCTTCAGGGACTGGACGTGGTGATCCGCCGGGTTGCCCTCCTGACCCTGGCCGGCACCGCGGCCTTTGTCGCAGGATCCGTCCTGGCATGGCGGGGCGTGGCTCCGGCCATCGATCTCTCGCCGTGGCTCGTCGCGTTCGCGACCGTTGGAGGGGTCCTGTTCTTCGGGTTCGGCCTGACGGTGGCTTTGAAGTCGAGGGAGCGGGCCAGGTCGGCCCAGGTCGGCCTGGTGGGGCTGGTGGGGGAGGCCCGGAAGGACCTCGACCCGGAGGGGGCCGTCTTCGTCAAGGGATCCATGTGGCGGGCCCGGTCGGCAGATGGACCCATCGCCAAGGGGCGGCGTGTGCGGGTCAGGGGCATCGACGGGCTGATCCTTCGCGTGGAGGAAGAGCCGGACTGACCCCAACCCGACGATGGGCCCCCGGAGCGGCTCTCAGGGCAGCCTCAGGTTTGTGTGGATTGTGTTAACGCGCGGTAAAGAGGGGAACCGGCGGCATCCGCGGAGCGTCCCATGTACGAAGAACTCGGAGAAGGTGACGATGCCCAAGGAGGGGCCAGGGGGCGCGTCGATGGCGACGGACAGTTGGGATTACGGGTGGCAGTGGCGAGGCGCATGCCGCGGCGAGGATTCCGGCCTGTTCTTCGCCCCCAACCACTTCGAGACGAAGGACGACAAGGAGGCGCGAGAACGGCGGGCCAAGGCGATCTGCTCGACCTGCCCGGTTCGTGTCGATTGCCTCGAGTACTCTCTCCGGACCCGCGAGCCCCACGGCATCTGGGGTGGGCTCAACGAGGTCGAGCGCCGCATGGTGATCCGGTCGCGGGATCGTGCTCCCCTGCGCTCGGTGGGCTAACTCCCTCCACCACAAGGGCTAACCTACCCGACGTGGCTGCACCGCCTACGGGTGTGGAGGCACGTCTCCAGGAGTTGGGGTTCGCCTTGCCCACGGCTCCCGCGCCTCTTGCCACATACGTCCCTGTCCGGATCACGGGAGACATCGCGTTCGTCTCGGGCCAGGTCCCGATGGAGGACGGCAAGCTCCTGGTGGCCGGAAGGCTCGGGGCCGACCTGGATCTCCACGCCGGCGCCGAGGCTGCTCGCCGCTGCGTGCTGCAGGCCCTGGCAGCTCTGAAGGCCGAGTTGGGGTCGCTGGACAGGATCAGGCGGATCGTCAAGCTGTCCGTGTTCGTGTCCTCGGCGCAGGGGTTCACCGATCAGCCCAAGGTGGCGAACGGGGCCAGCGACCTGCTCGTCGAGGTGTTCGGAGAGGCCGGCCGCCATGCCCGTGCAGCTGTGGGCGTCTCGGAGCTTCCGCTGGGCGCGCCGGTCGAGGTGGAGCTGGTCGCCGAGATCGAGCCCTAGGCTCCGCCCGGGCGACCGAGGGAATCGCCCCGGAGCACCCGCGCGTCGCCCTGCCGCCTGGTCAGTCCCCGAGCGTCGAAGTACTCGAGGATCGGCAGCGCGTACTTGCGGCTGGTGCCTAGTGCCTCCCTGAAGGCGGACACGGTGAACCCGGGAGGGCTCCCTCCGGCTCGGACGATCCCCTCCGCCCGGCTCAGGAAGGCCGGGCTGATCACGATGTCCGGTGAGATCCGAACGAGCCGGCCGTCCGCGCATGCGGCCCTGATCAGCTCGCTCCCGAAGCCGGCCGCGACGAGCTCCCGCACGGACGGGGGGGTCGGCTCGGCCTCTCGGACCGCGTCGATAAGCCGGTCGGCGTCTTCCCTCCCTGCGGTCGAGGCCGAATGTGTGGGCAGGCGGAGGACGGCTCCCTCACGGACCACCCTGCCCTCGCCGACCAGGTGCAGCAGGAACGCGTCCGCGAGGCCGGGGTCGGAGAACCTCGCTCCCTCCTCGGCGAGGAGCGCCCGGGCCTCGCTCACCTCCATTCCAGGACTGAGCGGGTGCTGCCCGTGGTGACCCGCCAGTGCCTGCAGCAGGGTCCTCGTGGTCCGCTCGGCGAGATCCGGGCTCATCAACCACTCGTTCATACGCACGGCTCCCCGGAGCACCGCCTCATCCGGGTGCGCGCCGGCAAGAACCTTGACCTCGGATGCGCGAAGGGCCCCTCGGTCCTCGACCAGCCTCCACGCCACCTCCTCGCGACGGGATCCAAGTCGAGCTCGAAGCCGGGTCACCGGATCGGCCTTCCTTCGTACGGGGGGATCGGTGTCCAGGACTCGGCCCCCGGCCACCGTCTCCCGCCGGCCGGCCTCACGGAGCACGAAGCTGTCCTTGAAGTCGAGGACCATGGGCCGGGACATGGTCACCCTCACGAATGCGTCCTCTCCCGGTCGAACTTCCCTGGCGCCGTACAGGCGGATCCGGGCATCGCGCTCAGCGGAGCCGGCGTACAGCTTGTACGCCCCACGCGAGGTGAGGGGGTGATCGAGATCGCGGACGGGGCGGATCCAGCCTTCGAATGCCGATGTCTCCCTCCACTGCCCCGGCAGGGTCAGCACGTCTCCGCGCTCCAGGTCTCTCTTGGCCGTGCCCGCCAGGTTGACCGCCACCCGGCTGACCGGTCTGGCCACCTCCAGCGACCGCTTGTGCGTCTGGAGCCCCCGGATCCTGGCCACGTGACCCGTGGGCAGGACCTCGGCCTCCTGCCCGACCGCGATCGTCCCGCCCGTAAGGGTCCCGGTGACGACCGTCCCGGCTCCCCGGATCGTGAAGACACGATCGATGAACTGCCTGGGTCGCCCGCCACTCTCCGGAGGGGGCGCTTCGGCCAGCATGGTGTCCAGCGCTGCCCGGAGATCGTCGATGCCCCGACCATCCTGGGCGGAACAGGGGATGATCGGAGCGGTCTCCAGGCGGGTTCCCTTCATCCGCCCGCGAACCTCGTCGGCCCGCGTCTGGATGGTGTCATCGTCCACCAGGTCCCGCTTCGTCAGCGCCACCACGCCGGCATGGGCCCCCAGCACGTCCACGATCTGAAGATGCTCCTCCGACTGCGGCTTCCAGCCTTCGTCGGCGGCAACCACGAACAGGACCAGACGCACCGGCCCCACGCCGGCAAGCATGTTGCGGATGAAGTGTTCGTGGCCGGGAACGTCCACGAACCCCACCTCCCGGCCCGAGGGCAGGGTGGCCCAGGCGAACCCGAGGTCGATCGTGAGCCCCCGACGCTTCTCTTCGGCCAGACGGTCGGGATCGGTGCCGGTGAGGGCGATGATGAGCGCCGACTTTCCGTGATCCACATGTCCGGCCGTGGCCACCGTATGCATCGTTCCGGTGTCGGCATCCATGGCGGATCCAGCGGGTTGCGCCTTCATGGGCCGATCGCCCGGCTCAGTCCTGCTCGAGCGCGTACCGGATCGCCCGAAGGAGCCGGTCGTCGTCTTCCGGCGGCACCGCGCGAAGGTCGAAGACCAGAGCGCCGTCCTCGAGCCGGCAGAACACGGGCGGCCTGCCCAGGCGGAGCCGGGCCGCCAGCCCGTTCGGCGAGCGGACGGGAAGGACGAGCTCCGCGGAAGGGATGGCGTGACCGGGGAGCGAGCCTCCCCCTGCCACCGCCTCGCTCTTCCTGACCGTTGCTCCCTTGAAGATGGAGGCCAGCCCTTTCGCCCGAGCTACGAGCGCGGATTGCCCAACCGAAAGGAGCTCCCACAGGGGGACCTGCTCCCGGCGGCCGGTCGCATAGAGACGCATCACGGCCTCGAGCGCGGCGACCGTCATCTTGTCGACTCGGAGGGCCCGAGCCAGGGGGTGGCGCCGCAGCCTCTCGATGAGGTCCGCCCTTCCGGCTAGGATCCCCGCCTGCGGGCCCCCCAGGAGCTTGTCGCCCGAGAACGAGACGACGTCGGCTCCTCCTGCCAGCGCTTCGGTCACCGCCGGCTCGTCCGCGGGGACCTCGGGGTATCGCTCCAGGAGCCCGCTCCCCAGGTCGTAGAGGAGTGGGACCGCGGCCGCGCGGGCGATCCCGGCCAGGTCCGCCAGGCCCACCGAGTTCGTGAACCCAACCACGCGGTAGTTGCTGGGGTGGACCTTGAGGATCAAGCCCGTCTTGGGGCCGATCGCCCGCTGATAGTCGCCGGGGCGCGTCCGGTTCGTCGTCCCCACCTCCACGAGCTTCGCCCCCGAGGCGGCCATGATCTCCGGCAGCCGGAACTCTCCCCCGATCTCGATGAGCTCTCCCCTCGAGACCAGGACCTCCTTGCGGGAGGCCAGCGCGGCAAGCGCCAGCAGGAGCGCGGCCGCGTTGTTGTTGACCACGAGCGCCGCCTCCGCCCCGGTGAGGGCCTCGATGAGCGCCTCGGCGTGAGATGTCCTTCGGCCTCGCGCGCCGGTCTCCCGCTCCACCTCGAGGTCGGAGTACCCGCGCGCCGCCGCCGCGGCCGCCCGGGCGGCACGCTCCGGGAGCGGAGCGCGCCCCAATCCGGTGTGGAGCAGGACGCCGCTCGCGTTGATGACTTCGCTGATGCCGTAGAAGTTGCGGGCGGCGGCCCCCAGGGCCCTGGCCAGGATGACCTCCTCGTCGGGGATGGAGGTGCCCCGCGCGGCCTGCGCTCGAACGTTCGCCAGGGTGGTCTTCAGGGCATGCTTGACGACCGAACGGCCGAACTTCGCCGAGCCCTTCCGCGCGGGTCCCGAGCCGAGGAGCGTATCCACCGATGGGACCTTCCTGCGAAGGTCCGCCTTGGCGCCGGCCATGGCAGTTGAATCTACCAAGCCAGCGCGCTGCCTGGCCTGCCCAAGCTTGGACCAAGCTTGGGACAAAACGTGCCCCGAACGCCCCTCTGCGTGGCAAGCTGTCCTGGTGAGGGTGCCGAGGTCCGGCTATCCGTCGGTCGTCCGCCCGCGTCTGTAAGGGAAGGGGAGGCATGACCCTCGCACGCATCGGCCGGTTCGAGGTGGAGCGCACGCTGGGGAGCGGCAGCTTCGCCACGGTATGGCTGGCCCGGGACGAGGATCTGGACGCCTGGGTCGCCATCAAGCTGCTGGCCGAGAACTGGTCGGCCAACGACGACGCGCGGCGCCGTTTCATCGAGGAAGCCCGCTCCCTCCGCCGCCTCGACAACGATCGCATCGTTCGCGTGTACGAAGTCGGGCGCCTCCCGGACGACCGGCCATACATGGTCATGGAGTACGCGGACCGCGGCACCCTGGAAGACCGGATGAAGCTCCGGGGTGCTCTGGACCAGCCCTTCTCCGTGCGGGAAGCCGTCGAGATCAGCATGGAGATCGCGGCCTGCCTGGCGTCCGTCCACGGCCACCGGATCGTTCATCGGGACGTGAAGCCGAGCAACGTCCTGTTCCGGAGCTTCTCCCGGGAGCGGCAGGAGGCGATGCGCCGAGACGGTGACACCGTGGCCAGCGAACGGACGCTCCTGGGCGATTTCGGGATCGCCCGGCGGCTCGAAGGGGTCCTCGGCCAGACGATGGTCGTGGGCTCGCCTCTCTACATGGCTCCCGAGCAGGCGGACCCGGCACGGGCGGGCCAGGCCGACTATCGGAGCGACGTCTATTCCGGCGCGGCCATCCTCTACGAGCTGCTCGCCGGCGAGCTTCCCTACCGGTTCGATTCGGTGGCCGAGCTTCAGCGGGGCGACCCGCATTCGCCTCCGGAGATCCGTGGCCTCCGCCTGGACGTGCCCGATGCGCTGGCCGCGGTGGTCCACAGGGGACTGGCGAGGGACCCGGATGCCAGGTTCGCCTCAGCCTGGGAGTGGCGAGCAGCTCTTCGGGCAGCTCTGCTGGATGGTGCGCCCCGCACCGAGGTTGGATCTCCACCGAGGCACGCCCTTGCGGCTTCGCGGCTTGGCGGCCCGAGGCCGCAGACCCTCCCCTCCGTCGCCACGCTGCCCGCCGAGACCCGGAAAGGGACCGACGCCTTCCACGCGCCCGGCCGCACCGGCCAGAGCATGGCGGGGCCACCGTTCACGGTCGAACCCCCCCGACGAACTGGGCCACCGCCGGTGCGCACGGTAGACGTTCGACTGCCCGCGGTCTGGACGATGGCTTCGGCGCTCTCCATGTTCGTGGCCGTGACGCTTCGCTGGAGCTCGAACACGCTCGGCGTCGCCTTCCAGGAGAGCGCTCTGGCCGTGGCCGCCGCTGCGGTCATCTTGTTCCTGGCGGGATGGCGGATGTGGCGCACCCGCAGGAGGTGGGTGGGCGCGGCCGCGTCGACCCTTGCGTCGACGACCGGCCTCGTTGCGGCCTCGTTCGGCCTGTTCACGATCTTCCGTGTGGTGGGGAGGGACCAGCAAGACCTGGGGCCCGGACCGATGGTGATCGTGGCTGCGGGCCTCATCGCGTTCGCGGCCGGGTACGTGGCCCTGAAGCGGCTCCGCCTCGACTGATACGCTTCGACCGATGGACCTTCGAGAGCGAGCGGCCTTCACGGCCGTGAGCGACGCGTGGATGCTGAGGGGCGGCGGGATCGACATCGTCACCGAGGGCCCGCTCCGCACCGAGGAGATGATCCTCAACATCGGCCCCCAGCACCCGTCGACCCACGGGGTCCTGCGGGTGGTCTTGGAGCTGGACGGCGAGATGATCATCCGGGCGGAGCCGGTCATCGGCTACATGCACCGGGCCGCCGAGAAGCTCTCCGAGTGCCGCGACGCTCGCCAGGTGCTGGTGTTGATGAACCGGCACGACTGGCTGTCAGCCTTCAACAACGAGCTGGGCTGGATGATCGCCATGGAGCGGATGCTCGGCGTGGAGGTGCCGCAGCGGGCCCAGTGGATCCGGACGATGCTCGCCGAATGGAACCGCCTCCTGAACCATCTGATGTTCACCGGCTCGTATCCCCTGGAGCTGGGGGCCATGACCCCGATGTTCTACGCGTTCCGGGAGCGGGAGATGATCCAGGGCCTCATGGAGTCGGCCACCGGCGCCCGGATGCACCACTCCTTCGTGCGGGTGGGCGGGCTCAAGGACGATCTGCCCCGGGGGTTCCTCAAGCACTCTGACGTAGTCCTGAGGTGGGTCCGCAAGAAGCTCCGGGACTTCGAGAACCTCATCATGGGAAACGAGATCATCCACGTCCGGACCAGAGGCGTGGGGACGCTCGCGCCGGAGGTGGCCTCGGCCTACGGGTGCTCCGGTCCGGTCCTGCACGCCTCCGGCGTCCCCATGGACCCGCGCAAGGACGAGCCGTACGAGAAATACGCGGAGGTGGAGTTCGACGTCCCGGTGGGGACCACGGGCGACTGCTACGACCGGCTGTGGGTGCTGGTCCAGCGGATGTGGGAGTCCTGCAAGATCATCGAGCAGTGCATGGACAAGCTCCCCTCGGGCCAGTACGTCTCGCCGAAGCTCCCGAAGAAGATCAAGGTCCCCGAGGGCGAGATCTACGTGCGCACCGAGAATCCTCTCGGGCTCATGGGGTACTACGTCGTGGGTGACGGGAGCGACTATCCGTACCGCCTGAAGATGCGGACGGCCTCGTTCTCCAACGTTGCCATGATCCCGTCCATCCTTCCGGGGACCCTGGTGCCGGACCTCATCGCCATCCTGGGCAGCGTGTTCTTCGTAGTGGGAGACATCGATCGGTAGATCCTCGACATGGAGAGGCCCGCGGCCTCGGGGCGTGACTATGAATCCCGGCGGGCCACAGACATCGGAGCGCGTCCCACGCCCACTCCCAGACACAGCACGAAGAAGTCCCCGAGCCCCCCGCGCCGAAGCAGCAGATTGGCTCGGGCACGATCCGAGTAGATCCGCAGTGCTTCTACCCCTCGGCGGGCCGAGATGGCCTCCGCCTGCCTCTTTCGGGCCATACGGTCCCAATCCCCGAATCCCAGCGCGAGCAGCGCATCACGCTGGCTGACGGGCCCCCATACCGTCAGCCCCCTGTCCCGAGCATGGCGCGCCAACCGGGCGAAGTCCACTCCCGAGGTGATGTCCCGGGAGCCGGGGTCGGCCAGCACGTCTTCCTCCAGTCGGTGACGACGGTACCCGTGGACCGAGCGAGGCGAGCTCTCCTGGACGAACCCGTAGTCCACCACCCAGATGTAGCCCCTGCGGAGGCAAGTAATGGCCTGGTCGAGGAGGGCCAGGGCAGCCGGGCTGACGGGCCGTTCCTCACCGGGTTGCAGGTCCGGAGCCAGCCGGACGAGATCCTTCGACGAAGGGGGCCCCTCCACCAGGATGAACTCGCTGCCCGCGACACCCACGAACAACTCCACCGGACCCTCCTCCGTGCCGCGAAGACGATGGAAGGGGAGGTTGTCCAGGAGCTCGTTGGCCAGGACGCAGCCGACGAGGCCGGAGCCCACCTCAGCCAAGCCTTCCGCCACTCGAACGTCGGGTGAAGACAGGGCCTTCCTCCCCTCGAGGCTTCGCTCCACCGCGGTGTATTCGAGATCAGACCGAACGGACGGAGAGAGGCCGGCCAGCACCTCCCGGGCCAGCGCGCCATGACCTGCCCCCAGCTCGACCACCGAGAAGGGGACCGGGCGGTCCAACAGTTCCCAGAACTCCTCCACCTGCCGGGCCACCAGCGATCCGAACACGGGGGACACGCTCGGGCTGGTGACGAAATCCCCTTCCCCCCCGACGCGAGCTGAGGCATAGAAGCCCTCGGCCTCGTCGTACAGGGCCGCCTCCATGAAGTCCGCGAACGGAATGGGGCCTTCCGCCTGGATGCGTTGCCTGAGCCGGTCTGTCAGGGACGGTTGATCCGGATGCAGATGCGCGCTCGCCATACGAGAGAAGGTTGCCGCTAGAGTTGCCTCTTCGACAACTCGACTCGAGGGGGCGCAGCTCATGGCGCCACACCGGGAACGGGATCGGAGGCCGAGCGGCTGGACTTCCATGCCGATCCGCGTGCTTGCCCCGAACCCGGGCCAGTTCACGCTGGAGGGGACGAACACCTGGGTGGTCGGAGCCGGGCCCGCGCTGGTCATCGACCCCGGGCCCCCGGATCCGGAGCACATCGAGGCCGTCTGGGGACAGGCCGGGTCCATCGAGGCCATCCTGCTGACCCACCGCCACCCCGATCATGCCGGCGGAGCGCCGCTCCTGGCGCAGAGAAGTAGAGCTCCCGTCCTCGCTTTCCGTCCGGCCCCCGGCGAGAAGCGCATCCGAGATGGTCAGGCGGTGGAGGGAGGGGGTGTGCGGGTGCACGGGGCGCACACCCCCGGCCACACACCCGATCACCTTTGCTTTCACGACCGTGAGTCCGGTGCCCTTTTCACGGGAGACGCGGTGCTGGGGCGGGGCACGAGCGCCATCTGTCCCCCGGAAGGCGACATGGCTGCGTACATGCGCTCGCTCGCGGTGATGAGAAAGCTCGAGCCCACCGTGATCTATCCAGGTCACGGTCCGGCCGTGTGGTCGGCGGCGCAGAAGATCGAGGAGTACATCGATCATCGAGCTCGCCGGGAGCGACAGGTACTGGATGGGCTCGCAGGCGATCCACGCACCCCCGAGGAGCTGGTGGCGGGCATCTATCAGGCGTACCCGCGTGAACTGCATGCTGCGGCGGCCGGATCCGTCCTTGCCCATCTCGTGAAGCTGGAACGAGAAGGCCTGGTGCACCGGGTGGGATCGCCCGCCGACCGCCGGTACTCGCTCTCTTCTCCTTCCGCCTGTGCTCGATGCGGCCGCCCGGCCCTCCCTCGGTCGGCACTCTGCGGACGGTGCAGCGTGGCGGCCCTTCAGGAACACCCCGGCCCTGCGCTCTGAGCGACCAACCGGTAGAACCTTCCAGTCCTTCTGACCCGTCCTTCGGCGACCAACGCCCGAACCGCCCGGTTCACGCTCTCTCTTGTGGCGCCGACCATGGAGGCGAGCGCCTCTTGCGTCACAGGGACTTCGATGCGCGTGTCGCATCCAACCGGCTGCTCCGAGACGCCGGCGAGGTCCTGGAGCGCGCCGAGCACCCGCTCCCGGACGGTCTGGGTCAGCGTCCGGGCGAGCCGGCGCTGGAGAAGCTCGACGCCGCCGGCCAGGGAAACGGCGAGCCACCGTGCGAGCTCCGGTTGAGAGCTGAGCGCTGGGGACAGGTACGAGAGCGGCACGGACAGGATGCGGGAGGAAACCAGCGCTCGGATCTCGGGGCGCAGGCGTTGCGCCCCGGACGGGGGTCCCGGGAGCAGCGCCTCCTGGCCGAAGACCTCGCCCGGGGGGAGGCACGCCAGGATGGCCCTGCGACCGGAGGGGGACACCGACGAGACGCTCACGGCGCCCGTTTCGACCAGGTGGAGCGCCTGTGAGGCCTCGCCTTGGCGGATCAGCACCTGTCCGGCGGAGACACTTCGGGACGTCGCGGCGGGAATGAGACGCAGGCGGGCATGGCGAAGCAGGGGATCGAAGAGGGGGAGAGGCCTTGGGCTGCCGGCATGAGCCATCCGAGAGCCTCCCTCTGCTCGAAGTGTAGTGCCTGCCGCCGACATCCTCGGTTTGGCAGTCGCTGCTAGGCTCGATGCGTCGCGGGATGCCCGTTTGCACACGACGGGAGCAGGGACCTACCGGATGACGTCGGATCGCGCCAGCGCGTACCGGAGCGAGGACAGCCCGGGCCGGGAGCCTGAGTGGCCGGCCGATCCGGCGCCCGTGCTTGGAGCGGTCCGAGAGGACATCCGGCAGACGCTGCGCACCGGCTGGATCGATCCCGCCCTTGAGGCAGCCGAGGCCTTCCCCGTCTTCTTCACGGCGGCGTGGTCCGCCATCCGCCCAAACGTCGGCAAGAGCTTCCTCCTCCTGGCCAGCCGGCTTCGCGCACAGGCCGTCTCTTCGATCCGGGCGGCGACGGAGCCTCCCGACCTGAGGAAACGGTTCGAACGGGACCTCGCCGAAGGGGAGTTGCGACGGGTCGAGGAGTGCGTTCGAGCTGCCCACCTGGCCAGCGCAAAGGTCCAGATCGTGGTCCACGCGTTCTACCGAGCCGTTCGTGGGGACCGGATCCCCGGGACCGGGAGGGAGGAGGCCCCCATCCGCCGGGGGATACCGGAATGGCAGCGCTGGATGTCTTCTCAGCTCACGCCCGACGGTAACGGCCGGACCCCCCTTCGGCTGCTGGCCCGCTGGCCGAACGTCATGGCGTCCGTGCGGAACGAGCTCGAGCCCCTGTGGGACAGCGATAAGCTCAAGGGCGGTGCGATCCGCCTGCGACGGCTCTTGCTGGCGGGAGTCTCTTCGCTGCCGCATCCCGTCGAGCTGCAGTGGGTCGCCCTGAAGGCTCGGGGGTTCTCCGACGACCACCGCGTGCGGCTCTCGGACGTGCTTCGGGCTCACGACGCGTCGATGGCCACGCAAACGCTCACGGCTGCGTTCGCCTGGACGGCGTTCGGTGCTCCCGAGATCGGCGCGCAAGGGTAGCGCGGGCGTGCGCGCAGAGTTCTATCGCCCCGACGCTCCCGAGCAGATCGTTGGGCGGGCGGTCTGGACCGGCTCCGGCGTGGAGCTTCCCGCCGAAGAAGGCGCGATCGCGGAAGCGTTGGCGCGCATCTTCCGTCGAACGCCCGTCGCCGTCGATGATCCCGCGCTGCGGACGGCCGGGACCCTCGGTGCAGTCGTCCTTCAGCCCGGAGGCCTTCTGTGGTTCATCCACGCCGCCCGCTCCAGGTCCGGGGCCGAGGGCCTCGCCGTAAGGCTGGTGCCCGAAGCTGCTGGTGGCACCGGGTGGGATCCAGCCGCGGCCTACCGCACGTTCACGGAGGCGATCGACAGGACGGAGCGGCTCGGCGGTGCCGTGGGTTCGTAGAGGATCCGCTCGCTCCGCCATCTCGGGGTGTCGTACACGCGGCGTAGCATGCGGATGATGACGCTTCACGCATTCGACCCCGATCCCCAGCAGTGCCGGGTCCTCGACCTGGAGCGAGGAGCGCTCCTGGTCACGGGCGGGCCCGGAACGGGCAAGAGCGCGGTGCTGCGCGAGCGGTTCGCGCGGCTGGTCGATCGGGGAGCCGATCCCGAGCGCGTGGCGCTCGTGGTGCGGACGAAGGCGGCCAGGCAGGCAGCGCGGCGAGCACTGCTGGGGCGGCTGTCACGCTCGCTGCCCGGGGTGAAGGTGTTGACGGTCCACGGGCTGGCCCATCACGTCATGGCTCGCCGGTTCGAGGCGCTCGACTATGGCAGGCCACCCGAGGTGCTCACGGCGCTGGACCAGTTCTCGAAGGTATCGGAGCTGCTCCGGGGAGAGGAACCAGGAGACTGGCCGTCGTACGGCGCCATGCTCTCCTTGCGCGGGTTCGCGGACGAGGTGCGCCAGTTCGTCCTTCGGGCCCAGGAGGCCCTGCTGACCCCGGAGGAGATCCGTACGAAGGCCGAGGCCGCCGGCCTGAGCCGTTGGCGTGAGCTGGGCAACTTCTACCGGCGCTACTTCCAAGTCCTGGGCGATGAGGGCTTGGTGGATTTTGCCGGGCTGGTCAACCAGGCGGCGGTCGCCTCCCGCGATGGGGACCGCCTCTTCGACCATCTGCTGGTGGACGACTATCAGGAGGCGACCTTCGCTGAAGAGGCGCTCGTGGTGAACCAGGAGCCCCAGACTCTGGTGGTGGCAGGAGATGCGGGCTCGCACATCTTCTCCTTCCAAGGCGCCACCGATGCGCCGCTGAAACGGTTCACCCGGCTCGTCGCGGCGGCCGGTCACGTCGAGCTGGTGACGCCGCACCGCGGACGGGCCGGCTTTCGGGCCTGGTCGGCTCGCCATACGTCCGAGGAGTACGCCGCGGCAGCCCGCGAGCTTCGGCGGGTCCATGTGGAGGACGGCGTGCCGTGGCACGAGATGGCTGTGGTGGTCCGCCGGCAGGGGAGCCACGTGGGAGGACTGATCAGGGCCCTGGACGACGCCATGGTCCCCAGATCGCGGTCGGAGGGTGGGCTTTCCCTGACGGCGGAGCCGGCGACCACGCCCTTCCTCCTGGCCCTCCGCTGGCTTGCCCGTCCCGATGAGCGCGATGGGCTCGTCGAGTCGCTGCTCACCTCCGAGCTCGCCGGGCTGTCGCCGGCTGCGGCACGGGGGTTGGTGCGGTCGGCGCAGGCGTCGGGGGGCCGGCCGGCTGAGGCCCTGAGTCGTGCGAACGGCCTCGGACCCGATGAGGTTCACGCCGTCGATGAATTGCGAGAGGCTCTGCGTCTGGCCGAGCGCGTGGCCGACCGATCGGGCCTGGACGCGTTCGCGATCCTGTGGCGCCGGCTGCCCTGGCCTCGCCGGCTGGTGCAGGCGGCGGACGAGTCGGCCGAGGGGCAGAGGGATCTCGACGCCGTCCTGGCGTTCTCCGAGGCCCTCGCCCGGGTCTCCGAGAGGGGCGATGCCACCGCGGCGGCCTTCGTCGAGCTCTTGGAGGCCGGCGACCCAGAACTGGGGCTCGCCATGGCGCCGGAAGAGGCCGTCGACGGCGTGAGGGTGCTCACCGCTCACGGCACGGCCGGCCTGGAGTTCGACACGGTCGTGGTGGTGGGGGCGGTCGAGGGCGACTTCCCCAGCTTGGCCAGGCCGGAGCCGATGTTCGACCTGAGCCTGCTGGAGGCTCGAACCTCGCAATCGGAACGGAACCGGCAGCGACTGGAGGACGAGCGCCGGCTCTTCAGGGTCGTGGCGGGGACGGGACGGCGCCGCGTGCTGTTCACCGCCGGCGATCCGCACGCCGAGGATGCCAAGCACGCCGCGCCGTCCCGATTCGTCGCCGAGCTCGGCGTGGCATGGGAGCCGGCACCGGCGGGACGCGATGCGCACGCCGTATCCGTGGCCGAGGCCGCGGCGACGTGGCGTCGTGCGCTGTCGGACGTCCGGGAACCTCCTCCCATTCGGCTGGCTGCGCTCGATGCCCTGCTGGCTCTTCAGGACCGCCCGGGACGATGGTGGTTTCAGCGGGAGTGGACGGGCCCCCTCGAGCCACTGCACGAGGAGGTCCGGGTCTCCTACTCCAGGCTGGACACCTTGGAGAACTGCGCCCTCCAGTTCGTGCTGGCCGAGGAGCTCGGGCTGGAGGGCCGGGCCGGCTATTACGCGTGGGTGGGGCACCTGGTCCACAGGATCATCGAAGACTGCGAATCGGGCCTGATCCCCCGGACCCAGGAGGCCCTGTTGGAGGCCGCCGAGCGGCGTTGGCGCCCTCAGGAGTTCCCATCCTTCGCGGTCTCCGAGGCCTTCCGCCGAACCGTGACCGAGAGGATGCTCCCCTCCTGGCTGGCCACGTACGGCCAGACCGAGGCGCTGGCCCGGGAGCTTCGCTTCTCGTTCGAGTTCGAGGGAGCCACGGTCAGCGGCTACATCGACCGGGTCGGTCCGGTGCAGTCCGGCGGCAGCCAGATCACCGACTACAAGACGGGCAAGGCGAAGAACCCCAAGCCCGACGACAATCTCCAGCTCGGTATCTATTTCCTGGCCGTCCAAAGGGCGGAGGAGCTTCAGAGGTTCAGGCCGGTCAAGGCCGTCGAGCTGGCCTACCTGAAGGAGACCAGAGACGGAGGCGTGGTCCGAGCCCAGCTCGGCCTGCATTCGGCGGCCCAGCGAGAGTACGAGCAGAGGATGGCCGAGCGGCTCTCCGGGTTGATCGATCGGATCCGGGAGCTGAACCGCATCGAGATGTACCGGCCCAACCCTGCGGCGAACTGCCGGTACTGCGACTTCAAGACCCTCTGCCCACTCTGGCCCGAAGGCAAGGAACTCTTCCCCGTGGGCGGGGGGACATCGTCGTGACCCTTCGAGGGGCTTCCCCCTTCCCCGTTCAGGTCCGCGAGGCGATGGGGGCAGACCCCACGCCCGAGCAATGGCGCGCGATCTCGATGCCACTGGAGCCCTATGTCGTCGTGGCCGGCGCCGGCTCCGGGAAGACGTCGGTCATCGCCGCCAGGGTGGTGTACCTGGCGATGGTGGCTCTCGGCCACCTTCCGGCGGAGCACTCCGGGGTCTTTCCCGGCAACGTCCTGTGCCTGACCTTCACCAACAAGGCCACGGAGCACCTGACGCGGATGATCCGGCGGGCCCTGGCCACATTGGAGCTTTCCGAGGGTGAGGAGCCCACCATCCTCAACTATCACGGGTTCGCCGCTCAGGTCATCGACCGGCACGGGCTGCTGGTGGGAATCGAGCCGAACCAGCGCATCCTCACCCAGGCCCAGCGGTCGGAGCTGTGCACCCGGGTCCTCGAGGAGATGGCCTTCAAGCACGTGAGCGCGGAATGGCAGCCGTCGCTCGTCGACAAGATCCTGAACCTTGCCGATCAGGCGGCGAACCACCGGGTGGAGCCGGAGCGCGTCGGCGAGTTCGTGGCCTCACGCCTTCGGGAGCTTGCCGCCTATCGCAGCGAGAAGGCGTATCAGGCCGCGCTCGAGCGCCTCGAGCTGGCCGAGGCGGTCCTGAGGTTCCACAGAGTGAAGAGGGAGCTGGGGGTCATCGACTTCGGCGACCAGATCGCGCTCGCGCTGAAGGTGGTGGAAGCCTTCCCCGAGGTCGCCGCGGACTACCGCTCGCGCTTCCACACGGTGGTGCTGGACGAGTACCAGGACACCAACGTCGCGCAGGCCGCACTGATCGAGGGGGTGTTCGGCCGCGGGTTCCCCATCATGGCCGTGGGCGATCCGGACCAGAGCATCTACGCCTGGCGCGGAGCCAGCCTGTTCAACCTGCTCGAGTTCCGGACGCAATTCCCGAAGGTAGGCGGCGACCCGGCCGAGCGATTGCCTCTGTACACGAACTTCCGATCTGGGGCGCGGATCCTCGAGGCGGCGGACCAGGTGATCGCCCCCATCCCGCCCGAGCAGAGGCCCGACCCCGAGAAGAGACTGTCTCCGTGGCCGGACAACGGCGACGGCGAGGTCAGCATAGTAAGGCTCCCTGACGAATGGACGGAGGCCTCCTGGATCGCCGAGGCGATCCTCGGTCATCGCCGAGCCGACCAGGAGGCCAACCCATGGTCGAGCTTCGCCGTCCTGTGCAGGAAGAGCCGCCTGTTCGTCCCCCTCCAGGAGGCATTCGCCGAGCGAGGGATACCCGTCGAGATCGTCGGGCTGGCCGGCCTTCTGAAACTACCCGAAGTAGTGGAGGTTCTCGCGTACGCCAGAGCCGTGGCCGACCCGTTCGCCAGCGTGAGCCTGGCCCGGATCCTGCTCGGGCCCCGGTACCGCGTGGGGTTCAAGGACCTCGCCAGGGTCGCCGCCTGGGCCAGGGAGAAGAACATCGACTTGCGGGGCGAGGACGAAGAGGAGACGCCCTCCTTCCTGTTCGCGGAGGCCCTCGAGCACCTGGACGAGGTGACGTTGCTCTCCGAGGAGGGGCGGGACAGGCTCGAGGAGTTCCGAAACGAGCTGGGCGAGCTTCGGGCGGTGGCCCGCCGTCCGGTGGGCGAGTTCCTGGCCGAGGTCATCCGGCGGATCGGGCTCCTCGCCGAGCTGGATGCCAGCCGCGACCGCGAGCCGGCTCTGGCCACGAAGCGGAACCTGGCTGCCTTCCTGGACGAGGTCCACGCCTTCTTCCCCCTGGAGGGCGAGCTGACATTGCGGGCCTTCCTCGACTACGTCCAAACCGTGGAGGCGAGCGATCGCCCCGAGTGGTCGCCGGTCCAGCCGAGCACGGAGAACTCGGTGAAGGTCATGACCGTCCACCAGGCAAAGGGCCTGGAGTTCGACTCCGTCTTCGTTCCCGGCTTAGCCACCGGCTTGCTGCCGGACCTGACCGTGCAGCAGAACCCGGCGGAGCGGGGCTATTCGATGGACTTCGAGCTCCGCGGGGACTCCCGCATCCTCCCCAGCTTCGAGCGCTTCAAGGGGAACCTGCGGCAGTTCTGGCTCGCCCTTCGGAACCAGGAGATGATCGAGGAGCGGCGGACGTGCTACGTAGCGCTGACCCGAGCCAGGAAGCGGCTCGTGGCGACGGCTGCCCACTGGTACGGGGAAGGAGTCAAGGCGAAGGAGCCCGGGACGTTCTTCGAGGAGCTGGCGGACTGGGGCGAGGAGACGGGTAGGGCCAAGGTGGACAGAGGCCCCGAGGTCACCCAGGAGAACCCGCTGGTCGGCTACCGCGAGCGGTTCGTCAGGGACTGGCCGGAGCCGGCGCTTCGGGATGAGCGCGACGAGCTGTTCCCTTCAGGGTGGCGCCGGGCGGCTGCGGAAGCGGCTGAGGACCCATCGGTGCTCGATCGGGCCGTGGCCTCGCTGCCCCCAGAGCAGCGCGAAGAATATCGGGCCGCCGCGGCCGAGCAGGTGATCGTCGCGACGCACCTGCTCGACCAGGAGACTACCCGCGCTGCCCCGCCCTCCCTTCCGGTGACGGTTTCGGTTGGAGGCCTGGTGGAGTACGCGCGGTGCCCCAAGCGCTTCTACTGGTCGACCGTGCGGCCGCTTCCGCGGTTCAGCGGCCCGGCAGCTCGCATCGGAACCCAGGTGCATGCATGGATCGAGCGGAGGAGCAGCGGCCAGGCATCGCTCCTCGAGCTCGACGAGGTGCCGGACCTCACCCCGGAGGAGCTTGCGGGTACACCCGGGAGGATGGAGCGTCTCCAGCGGACCTTCCTGGACAGCCGTTTCGCCTCGGCGCCGCCTCTGTTCGCCGAGCGCCCTTTCCTCCTCTACGTCGAAGGGTTCGTCGTGGGGGGCCGGATCGACTCCATCTTCGGAACACCGGACGGCGCCTGGGAGGTCGTCGATTACAAGACGGGACGCAAGCCCCCCGAGGACGATACGCTCTCGGGGTTACAGCTCGACCTGTACGCGCTGGCCTGCACCGAGGTGTGGGGGAAGCGCCCGGAGGACCTGAAGCTCACCTACCTGTACCTCGCCACGGGCGAGGAGGTCAGCCGCCCGGCTGAGGATCTCTCTTCCACGCGGGACAGGGTACGTGCGAGCCTACAGGCGATCGCGGCCAGGCGGTTCGATCCCACTCCCGGAACCCAGTGCCGCTGGTGCGACTTCCTGAGCTTCTGCGAGGCGGGGCAGGCCTACGAGGCCGCTCGGTCGATCACGCGCGCCCCGTCCTTGTAGACGGCCTCGATCCGCTCGGCGAGAGTCTTGAGCTCGAGCGGATCTCCATCAACCACCACGATGTCGGCGCGCTTTCCGGCCTCCAGGGTTCCCAGGTCCCGCTCGAGTCCCATGAGCTCCGCGGCGACGGCGGTCGTGGCGATGAGGGCCTGCGCCGGCGTCATCCCTCCCTCCGCCATCAGCTCGAGCTCCCGCAGGTTCTCCCCGTGCGGAGTGACCCCGCTGTCCGTACCCATCGCGACCTTGACGCCTGCCTCCGCCGCCCGGCGGAACGATTCGCGATGGATCTCGATGACCTCCTTGGCCTTCCTGATGCTGGCCTCGGGGATGGAGGCGCCGGCTTCCGCGGCAGTGATGACGCCGGTCGGAGCGACCAGCGTCGGGACCAGATAGGTCCCCCGTTCGAGCATGAGGGAGATCGCCTCGTCGTCCAGGTAGATGCCGTGGTCGATCGACCGGATGCCCGCCCGAATCGCCCGTTTGATCCCCTCTGATCCCTGGGCGTGCGCCATCACCCATCTCCCGGCCGCTGTGGCTTCCGTCACCAGCATCTCGAGCTCGTCCTCGCTGAAGTGCGCGTGGCGAGGGTCGTCCCGTGCCGAGAGGACACCGCCCGTCGTCGCCACCTTGATGACGTCGGCTCCGTCCCGGATCAGCTCGCGAACCTTCCTGCGGATCTCCTCGGCCCCGTCCACGAGCGTCGACGGGGAACCCGGCCAGTCGGGGAACAGGGGCACGTGGGTGCCCGATGGCATCCAGGCGTCGCCGTGGCCTCCGGTCTGGCTCAGCATGCCGATCGAGATCTGCATGCGTGGACCCAGGATCAGTCCCTCCTCCACCGCCTGTTTGACCCCGAGGTCCGCGCCGCCGGCGTCCCGGACCGTGGTGATTCCGATGCCGAGCGTGGCCTCGAGATTCTTCTCGGCGACGTAGAACATGTACGAGAAAGGCTGTTGGACGAGCTTCCACATGTCGATGTGGCTGATCATCACGTGGGTGTGGCAGTCGAACAGGCCAGGCAACAGGGCCCGGCCGGCCACATCGACCGCCTCGTCGCCGTCCAGGCCCGTCCCCACCTCGACGATCCGTCCGTCCTCCACCGTCACGTCGGCCTCGGCCAGCGCGCCGGTCCTCGAGTCGAACACCTGGGCTCCGGAGAACAGCGTCCTCATGTCGTCTTCCTTTCCACGTGTGAGTGCGCTCCCCGGCTCCTGAGGAACCGGTCGAGGTCCTCGGGCTCGATGACGCCGACCAGCCGCCCGTCGCGGACGACCATGACCGCCTGGGCCCGCCGCTCGCTCATCCGTTCGGCGATTGCGGCAAGGGGCTCCGCCGGGTCGGCCTCCAGGACAGCTAAGGCGCCCGCCATCGCCTCTCGGACCGTTCGATCCGCCGATGCTCCCCCGGCCAGCCGAAGGGAGATGAAGCCGGTGACATGGCCGCCGTCCATCACGGGGAAGGCTTCACCGTCGTGGCCGCTCAGGTACCGCTCCAGGGCGGACGCCAGGGGCATGTCCGCGGGCACCGTCGGAGGGGGCGGCGACATCACGTCGGCGGCCGTGGCCGATTCGAGCCGCCTGCTCCGCTCGGCCTGGGCCATGGTGGCGCTGGCACCCTGGAACAGGGACCAGCCGATCAGCGCCGGCCACAGTCCCCACAGGTCCCCGGTGGCGAGCAGCAACCACAGGCCGCCGGCCACGATGGCCAGGGCCAACCCCTGCCCGACCCGTGCTGCGATCCGGGTGGCGCGCACCCGGTCTCCGAGGATCCGCCACAGACCAGCCAGGAGGAGCCGGCCTCCGTCCATGGGGAAGCCCGGCAAGAGGTTGAACGCCGCCATGATCAGGTTCACCAGCCCGAGGTAGCCGGCCAAGAAGGTGACCGGTTCGGGCAATACGCCCAGGCCCCAGGCGTGGACGGCGAGGAACAACATCCCCACGCCGGCGCTGGCGACGGGCCCGACCCCTGTCGTGAGGAACTCGTCCCTCGGAGTTCGGTCCCCCTCCGTCCAGGTGAAGCCCCCCAGCATGTGCAGCGTGATGCGAAGGACCCGGTATCCGCGGAGCCTCGCCATCACCGCGTGAGCGAGTTCGTGAGCCAGGATGGAGACCTCGAACAGCGCCGCGGTGAGCGCGGCCAGTGCAACTGCCCCCCCGCCCCCGAGCTCCGGGAACCGTGATTCCAGGAAGATCCAGGTGTTGTAGGCGATCAGCGCGGCGAGGATGGCCAAAGAGGGATCGACCCGCAGCTCGACGCCCGCGATCCGGCCGATCCGCCAGCCCCCATTTGTCATTCGCGCATCCCCTGGGTCACGCCTCGAGATCGATCCGGTGCGGGTGCGTGTACACGTTGAAGCCATGCTCGCGGATGAACCCCACGACCGTCAGGCCGAGCTCGTCCGCGGCTTCGACGGCCAGGCTCGACGGCGCGGAGACGGCGCAGAGCACCGGGACGCCGGCCACGGCGGCCTTCTGCACGATCTCGAAGCTCACTCGCCCCGACACGAGGAGGATGCCCTCGGACAGCGGAAGGTCCCCTGCGAGGAATGCCTGGCCGACCACCTTGTCGGACGGCATTGTGCCGGCCGACGTCCTCCCGCAGGCACGTGAGCCGGCCGGCCGCGTCGAACAGGCCGGAGGCGTGCAACCCTCCGGTCTGCTCGAAGATCCGCTGCGACCCACGAAGAGCCGCTGGTAGCCCGAGAACCACCGACCGGGCGACCACCGGGCCAGGAGCGATGGCCGCGCACTGTACTCGGACCTGGTCGAGGGAGGCTTTCCGCAGACCCCACTGCTCGAGGTGGCGTAGAAGTGCGCTGGATCGCATTGGTGTCGAAGGGCCGGGACAACCGCACCGTCACCACGTTGAACCGCTGACGCTCCGGCGGAAGCTCGCAGTAGCTCACGGACACGAGCTCGTCTCGTGACCTGATCAGCCCCTCGGTTACGAGGAACCCGGCCGCGAGCTCGAAATCGCTGCCGGGGGTCCGCATGGTGACGGCCACGCTGATCGCATCCTGGCCCGGCCCGCGGGCGCGGATCTCCATCGGTTCCTCGGCCGCCAGGCGGTCGGCGCGGTCCAGACGGATGCCGTCCCGGACGGCGACGACGCGGGCATTCGCCACGTTTCGCCTGAGCGGCGGGGCCGGTCGGAGCATCGGCTTCATTATGGCTTCGAGCGCTGCTTTCATCTCGAACGGCCTCGCCGCCGGCAGGCGATGGTCTCCCGATCGGTCACCACGAAGTCCAGCGGCTCATCGTCCGGCCCATGGGGGACGGCGGCCAGCAACTGCACGTGATAGGCGATCCCCACCCGCGTGGCATCGTCTTGGAGGCGAGCCAGGTACCGATCGTAGTGTCCGCCTCCGTACCCGATCCGGTGCCCGCTGCGGTCGAAGGCCAGGCCCGGAGCGATGGCCAGATCCACCTCGCCGGGATCGACCGGTGGCCGGTTGACGGGCTCCTTCGGCCCGTAGCTCGTGGCGGCCAGCGGTTCTCCGGCCAGGAGCTCCCCGACCGCCATCTCGCGTCCCTGGAGGAAGGGGAGCAGGACCCGCCTGCCCTCTCCGATGAGGCGTTGCGCCATGTCCTTCGTGGGGATCTCGGAGCCGAACGAGTAGAAGAGCAGGATGGTCCGGGCCTTCCGGACCGCGTCGAGCTCGAAGAGCCGGTCCCGCACCGCCCCGGCCAGACGGCCCCGTTCACCTGGAGGGATGGAACTCCTGAGCGCTCGCATCCGGGCCCGGAGTGCCGCTTTGTCTCGTTCCAGCTCCTTCGGCAAGCGGAGCCTCGAACTACCTGCCACCCCTGGAGACGTCCGGGAGAAGACTCGCGGCCGCTTCCATCGCCCGCGTCAGCGCCTCCAGTCTCGGCCCTCCCGCCGCTGCGCTCCGCCCCACGTATACGCCCACCAGATACGCCGAGACGGGAGCCAGCTTTCGCTCCACTCCGTGGGCGACGTCTCGGGCGAGGCCCAGCACCGCCGCGATCTCCTGCCGTGTGGCCGGGTCCTCTCCGAGCGCCTGCGCCAGGCGTTCCATCCACTCCTTCATGTTCGGCCTCTCGATCTCGAGCTCTCGGCCCGAATGAGAGGTTAGCCTCTGCTGTCACCTTTGAGGGGAGCGGCTCGGCGGGATAGCCTTCCGGTTGACGTCCGCTCGCCTGGAGGGCTCAATCTCGACGGCGAATCGCACGCAACGTATGCGACGGCGATGACGGGACGCACGCGCCCCGTCCAGAAGAGCCGGTTTCCGTTGCGGGCCTTCCTCCTGCTCTCCGGTGCCACGCTGGTGCCGGCAGCTTTCGCGCTGAGAAGCCCTGCTGCCACGCCCGCCGCGGCGGAGGGGGTCCGCCCGCATCTGACGCAGGCCCAAGATGTGAACCTCGGCCGGCGCCTGTACGAGCAGCGGTGCGCGAGCTGCCACGGCGTGGGCGGAGGGGGAACCGGACAGGGCCCGCCCATCCTGGGGCTGGGCCCCGCCGTCTACGACTTCATGCTCTCCACCGGCCGCATGCCGCTCGATCGACCGGTCGCCCAGGCTCCCCGTAACCGGCCCGCCTTCGAGCCCGAGGAGATCCGAGCCCTGATCGCCTACCTCACCTCGCTCGAGCCCGGCGGGGTACCGATCCCGGACGTCCGTCCGGAGCAGGGAGACGTCGCGGTCGGCCAGAGGCTGTACCAGCTGCATTGCGCGGCGTGTCACGGCTCGACGGGGAACGGGGGGGCGGTCGGAGACTCGGTCGCTCCGGGCCTTCACGCCGCCACGGCGCTCCAGGTCGCTGAGGCCATCCGGATCGGACCCGGGTCCATGCCGGTGTTCGGCTCCGAGACGCTGTCCCAAGCCGACCTGAACTCCCTGGTCCGGTACGTCCTCACGTTGCGGGATCCGGTGGACCGGGGCGGAGCGGGCCTCGGGCACGTTGGCCCGATCGTCGAGGGGTTCGTCGCCTTGCTCTTCGGCTTGGGCGCGCTCGTCGTGGTGACCAGGCTCATCGGCGAGCGCTCATGAGAGCTCCGCTCGGGCGCTCGAGGAGGTGGCTCGCCGCCCTTCTTGCCCGCGCCCTCGCCGGAGGTCTGCGGTGGGCCGTCAGGCTGACGGGCCCGGCGGAGTCTGCCCCCGCCGCCGTGGCCGGCGGGCTCGAGAGCTACACCCCTGAACCGGACCTCCCGCTCGCTCCCGCCCCCGACGAGCGTCGAGTGGCTCGCTGGATCTCGTTCGTGCTGGTCCTTTCGGCGCTGGCCGGTGTCGGATTGCTGGCGGTCTATGCGCTGGGCGGCCAGGTCCAGATCGAGGGTGCGTTGCTCGGCCTGTCGCTGGGAGGCATCGGGATCGGCTTGATCCTGTGGGGTAAGTACCTCTTCCCCCACGAGATCGTCACTGAGAGGCGGGAGCCACACCCCTCCTCCGCGCCAGAGCGGCTCGCCGCCGAGGCCTCGCTGGGTCGGGTGGAAGAGGGCGTGCCACGCCGGACCTTCCTGTTTCGGCTGCTGCTCGCCGCGGCCGCCGCCCTGGGGCTGGCGGCGATATTTCCCATCCGATCCCTGGGGCCCGGGCCGGGCCGGTCCCTGTTCCGCACGTCGTGGCGGCCGGGGGCGCTCCTGGTCGACGAAGGGGGCAACCCGGTGCGCGTCGACGATCTGCCCGAGGGGGGAGTCCTCACCGTGTTCCCCGACGGGCACACCGACGCGGAGGACTCGCAGGCGGTCCTGGTCAAGGTGGACCCGGAGCTCCTCCAGCTGCCGGACGACCGCGGAGCCTGGGTCCCGGAGGGGAACGTCTGCTACTCGAAGATCTGCACGCACGCGGGATGCCCGGTCGGCCTGTACTCGGCCGACACCCACGAGCTCCTGTGCCCGTGCCATCAGTCGGCGTTCGACGTGATCGAGGGCGCTCGGCCGATCTTCGGACCTGCTTCTCGTCCACTCCCCCAGCTTCCGCTGGAGGTGGACGGCGAGGGCTTCCTGCGTGCAGCCGGAGACTTTCCCGAGCCCGTAGGGCCGGGGTTCTGGAACCGGGAGTCCGGGCGGTGATCCGGCGTGTCTTCCTGTGGCTCGACGACCGGTTGGGAGCGGCCAGCTTCGCCCGCCGATCGCTGAACAAGGTCTTTCCCGACCACTGGTCCTTCATGCTGGGGGAGATCGCCCTGTATTGCTTCGTCATCCTGGTCTTGACCGGGGTCTTCCTGAGCTTCTTCTACATTCCGGACGCGGAGGAAGTGGTCTACCAGGGGCCCTATCCGCCGCTCCGGGGTCAGGAGGTGAGCCGGGCGTTCCAGTCGGTCCTCCGCCTGTCCTTCGAGGTCCGGGCCGGCCTCGTGTTCCGCCAGATCCACCATTGGGCGGCCCTGGTCATGGTGGGGGCGGTGGCCGCCCACGCCGCTCGTGTGTTCTTCACCGGGGCGTTTCGGCGACCGCGGGACATCAACTGGATCCTGGGGACGACGCTTCTGATTCTGACCCTGGCCGTCGGGTTCGCCGGCTACTCCCTCCCCGATGACCTCCTCTCGGGCACCGGCCTTCGGATCGCCTACTCGGTGGCTCAATCGATCCCGCTCGTCGGCAACTGGATCGCGTTCCTCTTCTTCGGCGGGGAGTACCCGGCTCCGGACATCCTGAACCGCCTCTACGTGATCCACATCCTGCTGCTCCCCGCCGCCATCGCCGCCGTGCTCACGATCCACCTGGCCATCGTGTGGCATCAAGCGCATACGCACTTCCCGGGCCGAGGAAGAAGCGAGACGAACATCCAGGGCGAGCGGCTGTGGCCGCGATACGCCTTCAAGTCGGCCGGGCTGTTCTTCGTCATCTTCGCCGTGATGTGCCTCCTCGGTGGGCTGGCCCAGATCAACCCGGTGTGGCTGTACGGTCCCTACAACCCTCATGCCGTCAGCGCTGGGTCCCAGCCCGATTGGTACCTGGGCTGGCTGGAAGGCGCGCTCCGGCTGTTCCCGAACTGGGAGGTCCGGGTGCTCGGCTACGAGATCCCGAACCCGTTCTTCCCCGGCGTGCTCCTCCCCGGCGCCTTCTTCACCTCGATGATCTTGTGGCCGGCCATCGAGCGGCGGATCACCGGGGATCGAGCGCACCACAACCTGCTGCAGTTCCCACGCGACGTCCCCTGGCGGACGGCGCTCGGGGTGGGAGTGCTCACCTTCTTCGTGATCCTGACCCTGGCCGGCGGCAACGACGTGATGGCCGCGGCCCTGGGGGTCTCGGTGGAGGCCATCACCCGTGCGCTTCGGGTGGCCCTGCTGGCCGGCCCGATCCTGGCCTTCGCGTTGACTCTCCGCGCCGCCCGCGAGCTCAGCCGGCGGGCCCTGCGCCCGGTCCGGGGCTCGAGGCCGCGGGTGATCAGGCGGACCGGCACCGGCGGCTTCGAGACCACTGACAGCGGAGCCGCGAGAGGCCCTCGACGGGAGTGAGAGGCGAACCCGGTCCGGCTCAGTTGCGGCTCTCCCGCATCAAACCGAGGCCGGCGAGCGCGAACAGGACCACACCGACCAGCGCAAGCCACAGGCCGAACACGAAGCCCTCCAGGAACAAGGCCACGCCCAGGCCCATGAGAAAGGGCCACAGGCTGGTGGAATGAAAGTGCCCGATGGGTTCGCCGGCGTGACTCGAGTGGTCCGCGTCCGGCTCGTCCTCGGCTCGCCTCAGCCTCCCCCCCCGATAGGCGAGGTAGCCGCCGACGAAAAGCGGGGCGAGGAACATGAACAGGAGCAGCACGGACCCGGCCCGCTCGTAGCTCAGGAGCCAGTAGACCGCCGCCACCAGCAGGCTGAAGAAGCCGGAGAAGGCGAACAGCTTCACCTCGGTCTTCACGTGCTCATGCCCTCGGTTGCACCGCGGCGGGATCGTCCCGGTGCCGCCAATCGAAGACCGGGCGCTCCGAGCGGATCGGCGGGAGCCAGGTGAAGTTGTGCTCCGGAGGGGGCGAGGACGTGATCCACTCCAGCGTGTACCCGCCCCAGGGGTCGTCGCCCGCGGGTTCGCGCCGCCGGATCGACTGCACGACGTTCCACAGGAACACGACCACGGCCACCGCCATCACGGCCGAACCGAGCGTGGCCGCCTGATTCAGCCACGTCCAGCCCACGTCTGCCGGGTAGTCCGGGATCCGCCGCTGCATCCCCCTCAGGCCCACCTGATGCATCGGGAAGAACGTGAGGTTGAAGCCGGCGAACAGCAGCCAGAAG
>JBOGVA010000019.1:0-5453 GCA_050692195.1 Actinomycetota bacterium
GGGAGGTCCCGGCCGGGGCGATCCCGTCGTGCAGACCGGTGAGCCCGCGCGGACAAGTAGAATCGAGCCATACGGGCCGTGGCGCAGCTTGGTTAGCGCGTCTGACTGGGGGTCAGAAGGTCGGCGGTTCAAATCCGCCCGGCCCGACAAGCAGAACCGCAGGTCGCAATGGCTCTACCGGGCGCGGGCACGTCCCCGAGAGCGTGCGCCGCCTCTCTCGCCAAAGCCTTCTGACCGGCGCCCACACAAGTTCACCGAAGTTAGGTAGACAGTCCTGCTCCTTCATTGCCGATCCCCTTGAAAGAGCCCGCGCTTGTCGCCCCCATAGTGTGCATTCAGGCATGTAGATCGAGGGGGTACACGAGATGAGACCCAAGGTTCTGGCCGCGGGATTCACCTTCACGCTCGCCCTCGCCCTGACCGCCCCCGCTGCCTTCGCGGACCCATGTCCCTCTCCCGATCCGGCGTGCGTGACCGATGCTCTCGAAGACGTGCAGGCCCTACCGGACGAGGACGACCCTGACGACCCTTTGGAGGATGTCCTGGATCCTTTGGAGGATGTCACGGACGCGGCCGATGACGCGGTCGACGATGTGACGGACGCTGTCGATGACATCGTCGATCCGGATGACGAGCCGGACCCAGAAGATCCGGGCGACGATGACGATTCAGAAGGCGAGGACGGTCGCTCCGGCGGTGGGGGAGCCGGACGTGGACGGTCTGGAGGCGGCGGTTCCGGATCGATCGGTCCGAACTTCGCCGAGGGCAGACTCGGAGAGGTGAACCCCGGGCCATCCTCTACGGAAGGCGCAGCGATCGCCTCTCGCCGGGGCGCGCCCGAAGTGTCCGGAGGGGTCCGTCGAGCAGCGGCGCGCGCGGCGAAGCAGGCGGCCTTCCCCCTGCTCCTGCTCCTCACCGTGGTCGCCTACACCATCCTTCAGGACAGAGTGGATCGGCGGGATCCAAAGCTGGCCCTTGCCCCCGTTCGTTCGGATGACCTGAGCTTCGCGTGAGCTTCTCCGCGCTTCGGCGAGGGCGAACGCGATTGAGGGTGGTCCTACCGCCCGGGGTCGCCCGCCTGGAAGCGAGTGAGTTCGTGTCCCTGGCCGAACGGGTCCATTACCTCCACGCCCTGCGTTTGGGCTTCGCGTTCATGGTCCTGGTGTCCGGCGTCCTGGCCCCGCAGTTCCTGGGGGCGTCGATGGCCGGCCTCATCCTGGTCACCGGGGGCTATCTTTTCGCAGCGGCCCTCGCCGAAGGGGTCCGGAGGCTCGGGAGGGGTCGCGGGCTGGCGGCATTGGGCGCCATGTTGCTGGTCGACGGGCTGTACCTCGCCTGGGTGACGTACGCGACGGGGGGCACCCAGAGTCCCATTCGCTTCCTCGCATACGTCCACCTGGTCGCCGTCACGCTTCTGGCCTCGTACCGAACCGGTCTCAAGATCGCCCTGTGGCACTCGCTGCTCCTTTTCATCGTGTTCTACGCGCAGTCCTCAGGGATCCTGGGCGTCCGGGAGATCGCTGAGTCCACGCTCCCCGGCCGGGGCGACTTCGAGACTGCCTCGATGCTGAGCATCATGGCCCTGTGGGGAGTGGCCCTGGGCACGGCCACGTTCTCAGCTGTGAACGAACGAGAGCTCAGGCGACAGAAGGCCGACCTGGAGGCACTATCGGAGATGGTCGCGGAGATGGAAAGGAGGAACGACTCCTCCGACATCCCCCGCATCCTGCTCGACAGGCTGACCGGAGGATTTGGCTTCACCAGGGGAGTGGTGCTCGCCTCGCCACACGGGGAGCTGTCGGTCATGGCGTACCACGGCCTGACGAAGCCCGGTGAGGTACAGCCGGGCCTCGATCGAGTGGTGCAGACCGCCTGGGACAAGCGGGAGACACAACTGGTGAGACGGCTCGTCCCGGAAACCGATCCCCGGCTGGCGGCCCTGCTTCCGGGTGCGCGCGACCTCCTGATCGTCCCTCTCTATACCGAGAGCTACCGGATCGGTGTATTGGCCCTCGAATATCCGGGCAAGGGCGATCGCATCAAACG
The DNA here is from genome assembly GCA_050692195.1 of Actinomycetota bacterium. GTDB lineage: Bacteria > Actinomycetota > UBA4738 > UBA4738 > UBA4738 > JBOGVA01. The sequence continues at coordinate 2,047 of JBOGVA010000019.1, forward strand.
GTGGGTGGTCTCGATCGTCCAGCAGTTCGCGGCTCATGCGGCACTTGCCCTCCACAACGCCTGGCTGCTGGAGGAGATCCGAGAGATGGACGAGGCGGACCCGGTCCTCGGTCCCGTCCACCGCCGCGTCTTCCAGCTGTACTCGGAAAGGCCTGCCGCGGCCCAGGGCTCGTAGGCCGACGTCGCGGCCGGCCTTGGTCGGCCTTGCGAACGATCCCCGCTGATACGATCGGGCGCGTGTCGGATGAACCGAAGATCGTGGAGGGATCGGCCGACCGAGTAGCCACCGTTCCAAACCTGCTGTCGCTGGTTCGAGTGCTGCTCGTCCCCGTCTTCGTCGGGCTCATCCTGAACCCGGGGACCGAGGCCGCGGGGCTCGTCCTCTTGGGCGCCGTCGCGTCCACGGACTGGATCGACGGCTACATCGCCAGGCGGACCGGCCAGGTCTCGAACGTGGGCAAGGTCCTGGACCCGGTAGCGGACCGGATGGTCATCGCGGGGGCGCTGGTTGCCATGGTGATCCGGGATGCGTTTCCGCTCTGGGCGGCGTTGCTGGTGATCCTCCGTGATGGCCTGATCCTTCTGATAGGAGCATGGTTGCTACTCCGGATGAGGGTCCGGATCGAGGTGCGGTGGATCGGCAAGGTGGCCACGTTCGGCCTGATGTGCGGCATCCCGGCGGTGGCTTGGGGCAACTTCGGGTTGTTCCTGGAGGGATTCGCCAGGCCGGTAGGCTGGATCCTCTACTCGATCGGGATCCTGCTGTACTACGCGAGCGCGGTTCTGTACGCCTTCGACCTGATGCGAGCGGTGGGGCTGGCCAGGGCTGCGGGGTCGCGTCAAGCCGCAGGTCGCAACCTGGGGTCGCCGAGTCGGTCGGTATGATGCCGCCATGAGGGCGGTGATCATGGCGGGAGGCCAGGGCACCAGGCTCCGCCCGCTGACGAGCAACCAGCCGAAGCCGATGCTGCCGATCGTCGGGCGGCCGATGTTGGAGCACATCCTCAGGCTGGCTCAGAGGCATGGGCTCACCGAGACCATCGCGACCGTGCAGTTTCTGGCCAGCGTCATCCGCAACTTCTTCGGCGACGGTTCGGACCTGGGCATCTCGCTCTCGTATGCAACGGAAGGAGAGCCGCTCGGCACGGCCGGGAGCGTCAAGAACGCCGAGCCACTGCTCGACGACCGAACCTTGGTCCTCTCCGGCGACTCCTTGACCGACGCCGACCTGACCGAGCTCATACGGTTTCACGAGTCCAAGGGGGGTGCCGTCACCGTCACGCTCAAGCGCGTCGAGAACCCTCGAGAGTTCGGGATCGTCACTATCGATGAGGAGGCCCGGGTCGAGCGATTCCAAGAGAAGCCTGGCTGGGGAGACGTCTTCAGCGACACCATCAACACGGGGATCTACGTGCTCGAGCGCGAAGTGATCGACGCGATCCCGGAGGGCGAGGAGTTCGACTTCTCGAAGGATCTCTTCCCCCTCCTGCTGGACAAGGGGTACCCCATGTACGGCTACGTCACGGACCGCTACTGGACCGACGTGGGGGACCTGGCCGCTTACATGGGCGCCCATCGAGCGGTCCTGGACCGCGAGGTTGAAGTCGAGATAGAGGGTTTCGAGATGAAGAAAGGCGTGTGGCTCGGTGAGGGAGCGGAGGTGGACCCGGAAGCCCACGTCGACGGTCCAGCCTACATAGGCGAGAACTCCAGGGTTGAGGGTGGCGCTACGCTGCGGGAATACGCGGTCCTGGGCCGTGGTGTGATCGTGCGGTCCGGGGCATTCCTGCACCGCTGCGTGACCCACGACTACGTCTACATCGGACCTTCGGCCAGCCTCAGAGGGTGCGTGGTCGGCAAGAATTCAGACGTGAAGTTCGGGGCCAAGCTCGAGGACGGGGTCGTGGTGGCGGACGAGTGCCACATCGGGGAGGGAGCCGTCCTCAATCCTCAAGTGAAGGTTTATCCATTCAAGTCCGTGGATCCGGGCGCCATCGTCTCGAAGTCGATCGTCTGGCAGTCGGGCGGCGCCCGGGGCCTGTTCGGCGAGGGTGGGGTCAGCGGGCTCGTCAACATCGACATCACCCCGGAGATGGCTCTTCGGCTGGCCCTCGCCTACGGAAGTCTGCAGCCCAAGGCGTCGGCCGTGGTCTCATGCCGCGACGGGACCAAGGCCGCGCGCCTCATCAAGCGAGCCATGGTCGCGGGGATCAACGCCGGAGGCCTGGACTGCCACGACCTCGAGCTCGTGCCCGCGCCGGTCGCTCGTTTCTTCGCTCGGTCCGCGCGGGCCATCGGCGGCTTTTCGGTGCGCACCGCCCCCCTCGATCCGGCGTCGGTTCAGATCCAGTTCTTCGATCAGCGGGGGATCGACATCGGTCCGGATACGCAGCGGCAGCTCGAGCGATCGTATTACCGGGACGACCTGCGCCGCGCGTTCCACCACGACATCGGGGAGCCGACCTTTCCGGCGCGGGGGCGGGAGGTCTACGTGCGAGGGCTCGTGGACGCGTTGGACGTCGAGGCCATCCGGAGCCGGGACCCGAAGCTGGTAGTTGACTACGGGTTTGGCGGAGCCGCACTGACCGCCCCGCACGTCCTGGGACGGCTGGGGGGGAGCGTGCTCGCGGTGAATTCGGTCCTGGACGAAGACCGGATGGTCCTCTCGGAGTCGCTGAGGGACCAGCACTTGATCGACCTGGCCAACCTGGTCCGGTCGAGCGGCGCGGAGCTGGGAGCCCTCATCGATTCCCCCGGGGAACGGATCCGCCTCGTGGATGGCACCGGGAGCGTGCTCGACCCGCCCACCGCGCTCCTTGCCTACGTATGGCTGATCGGCCGCACGACTCGGAGTCCGCGCATCGCCCTGCCGGTGGCCACGTCGCGGGTGGCGGAGGAGATCATCGGGGCTGCGGGCGGGGAGATCCTCTGGACGCCCATCTCGCCTGCCTCCCTGATGGCTGCCGCGGACGACTCGGCCATCGCCTTCGCCGGGGACGAGGACGGAGGGTACTCGGTTCCCGGATTCCTGGCCGCCTTCGACGCCGTGATGAGCCTGGCCAAGCTCCTCGAGCTGTTGGCCACGGCCGACGTGTCGCTCCAGGACGTGGTGGCTGAGCTGCCTCCTTCACACGTCGCCCGACAGGAGGTGCACATGCCGTGGGAGGCGAAGGGAACGGTGATGCGCCGGCTCATGGAGTATCTGGACAGCGAGGTGGTCACCATCGACGGGGTGAAGGTGTATCGCGGCCGGGACTGGATCCTGGTCGTTCCCCATCCCCAGGAGCCTCTGGTGCGAGTTTGGGCGGAGGCGGGCTCTCGGGAGTCGGCTGAGGCGCTTGCCTCTGAGTTCGCTTCCCTGGTGGAGGAGATGAAGGGGTGAGTGTCCAGCCACAGGGGGGCGGGCG
>JBOGVA010000020.1:0-11897 GCA_050692195.1 Actinomycetota bacterium
GCGGTCCTCCTGCTGTTCGCGGTGCGCCAGCTCGGCCTCAGTCCCGGCACGATCGGCATCGCCCTCGCCCTGGGGAACGCCGGCTTCCTCGGCGGTGCGTTCGTCGCCGCGCGTGCGCCCCGGCGGCTCGGAGTGGGCCCGACGCTGATCGGCGCGGGATTCATGATCGGCGCCGCCTACCTGGCGCTCCCTTTCGCCACACGGTCAACCGCGATCCTGTTCCTGGTCATCTACGGATTCCTGGCGAGCTTCGGGGGAGTCATCTACAACGTCAACGCCCGCAGCCTCGCGCAATCGATCACGCCCGAGCGGATGCTGGGCCGAACCATCGCCACGGCCCGGTTCGTGGTGTGGGGGACCATCCCGGTGGGCTCCTTCGTGGGCGGCGTGCTGGGCGGCGGGATCGGGCTTAGGCCGACCCTGTTGGTCGCCGGGCTCGTGGGGATCGTGGCGTTCGTGCCGCCGCTTCTCTCGCCGGTGCGACGGCTGGGGGCGATGCCGGCCCTCGTCGATTCCGTCGGCGGGGAGGACCTATGACCCAGGGTCGGGCCGCGGGGGCATCATCGCCCTGCTGCCTCAGCGGCGGAGCCGACGGCGGCCGAACAGGGCGGCGGCCGGAAGGAGGACGAGGCCCACCGCCCCCAGCCCCACATCGGCGGCCGATACGCCGGAGGCGGCGGCGCTGATGGTTCCGATCTGTGGGCCCGCGGGTCCGGTCCAGGAGAAGATGTCGATCCCTCGCTGGATATCCGACGCCATGAAGAAGTAGGTCACCGTGTCGCCTTCTCGTTCCGTCTTGAACACGTCGGCCGTCCATGTGTTGGCGTTCACACCGATCGGAGTGAACGAGGCGACCTCCTCGAACGTCCACCGGCCGTTCTCGTCGATGTGGTAGTCGACGACCTTGGTTCCCTGGGTGTAGTACGCGGTGACGAATCGCTGCTCGCCAGGGGTGAGCTCCATGACGTGGATGTCGCAGAACGAGGGGGCCGGGATCACGGCGTCGCTGATGTAGATGGCCCTGGAACCGTCGGGCTGGAGTGCGTAGTGAATGTTGGATGGATCGCTGATGTCGAACGCGTGCGCCCCGCCGTTGCCGTAAGGGTTGTCGAGACCTGGTTCGCACGAGGAACCGGGCGGAACGACGCCCCCGCCTCGCTCGTCGGTCACGAACATGAAGTTGCCGGTCTCGTCCGGGTCGGCCTCGTGCGACACGGACACGCCCTCGTCCGACCGGACGAAGTTGTTGCTGTTGCAGTTGGTGTTCGGCTGGCCCTCCGGGTGCGGGAAGACGCAGTCGCGTCCGGGATGGTTGTAGGTCCCCAGGAAGATCCACCCCTGGGCAGAGGGAGAGCCAAGCGAGGGTCGGGTGCAGTCGGTGACCTTGGCGCCGGTCGCCTCTCCATCCGTGATCGTGCACGGCAGCCGTGTGCCCCTGACGTTGCCGCGGGCGTCGGTCAGGTTCGACACATCGAGGATCAGAGTGGCGTTCAGGGCGGCGCAGTAGATGCGCCCAGGCCGCGCGGTGATGTCGTGGCATGCCGCCGAGCCCGGATTGAGGTTGTCGAAGTGGACGTCGAGGGCCTGTGTCCAATGGTCCTGGAAGCGGATCCGGTACACGAGCGGCCGGCAGCCCTCGCGCTTCTTGGCCAGGTCGGACGTGCCGACGGTCAGGCAGCTCCGGATGTCCAGGACGTCGATCCACGGCCGTCCGGCGAAGTCGGAGCTGCTGTTGTAGACGATCCATGGCCGGGTGGCGTCAACCGTGACGGTGTGCGAGAACCCGGCGTGCCGGATGAGGTGGACCTCCCGCGGCTCGAACGAGGGATTGGCGAGGAGGCTGATGTCGATCAGCTCCAGGCCTCCACCTGCCCCGTCGTGGCACCTGCCCGTGGCGTCGGTGGTGTCGATGAGAAGCTGCGGGTTGCTGTAGCCGGTGACCGCGGCGTCGTGCTGGAGGCCGAGGGTCCCACCGGGGTTTTCGGTCAGGCAGTGGGCCGAGCCGTGGTCGGCCACCCATTCGGGGGCCACCTCCGAGCCGACCGTGAGCCGGATCATCCGCTGGCCCACGTGATCGACGTCGGCTTGGCCCAGCGTGCCGGTGGACGCGTAGATGTCCCCGCCCTTCGTGAAGAACTTGAGGTCCGTGCCGGGGTTGGCCGGGAAGTTCTGGATGAACTCCCACGTCCCCACGCCGCGGGTGATGATGTCCAGCGGGGGCGAGCCCTCGGTGGGGGCCAGCGGCGTCCGGGGGTTCGTATGATCGGCCCCGGCAGGGGGCCCGGTTACCAGGGAGAACAAGAAAGTGAGGGCCACCAACGCCGATGTACGCCGGGCCATGGCTGCAACCTCCGTCCGTCCAGGGCCGATCACGGCCGGGAGTCGATTCGGACTATGCGTACCCTAGTCCCAAATAACTAATCATGCATCTTCGCTCATCGAGGTCTGCCGTGCGGCGGAGAGCTGTCGAAAGGGTATGACGGTGCTGGGCCACGCATTGGTCGAGCACATTCCGGCCTCGCCCGCGGGTGCGCTCCTGGGACTCTTCCTGGTCGCCGTGATCGCAGACCGGTGGCCCTCGCCATCCGCGAGCCGGCAAGGCCCCGGGGCGGCTCGAGAGGTCCCTCCGGGACTGGCGCTCGACTCCTGGGCCGGCCGGCTCTCGCCCGCCCAGATGGCCACGCGGGCGCTGGCCGTCGGAATAGCTGGGCTCGCCGTGGTGGCGGGTCGTGTCGGGTCGGAGGACCAGCTCCGGAACATCGCTCCCGCTCTGGTGGTGGGAGCCGGCTGGCCCTTGCTGATCCTGGGCAGCCTCGCCCTCGGGCCTGTGTGGCGGTGGCTGGATCCCTGGGATGGAGTTGGGCGGGCCCTGGGGCTAAGAGAGGTGGCGCCGCAGACCCTTGCACCTTCGTCGGAGCATGTCTGGCCGGCCCTGGCCCCGGCGCTGCTGTGGAGATGGTATCTGGGCGCGTACGCCGACGCCCTGTCGCCGAGGGCCGTCGGTGGAGCTATGGGCGTGTATTCCATCGTCACCGTGGCCGGGTGCCTGGCCTTCGGAAGGGTCGCGTGGCTGTCACGGGCGGAGGTGTTCGGGCTGCTCTTCGGATGGGCTGCCCGGCTTCGCCGTGGACGGCTCGTCTCCTGGACTCCGCCTGCCGGTGCCGAGGCCGTGCTCGGGGCGCTGGCCGGCGGGCTCCTCTTCGGCGTCGTTCGGCGTTCGTCGCTGTGGGGAACCCTCAACGTCGTGCCGCTGTCGACGCTGTACGCGACGGCCGGCGTGGTTGTGGCCTGCGCCCTGGGCGCGGGGACCGTCGTCGCCCTCGAACGCTGGGCACGTCGCCTCGGTGCCGCAGGCAGCGTGGCGGCAGCAGTCGTGCCGGCGGTGGCCGCCGTGATCATCGGCGTGGCGATGGCACGCAACCGGCTGCTCACGAGCGTCCAGCTTCTCCCTGTCCTGGCCAGCGACCCCTTCGGCGCGGGATGGGACCTGTTCGGCACGGCGGAGTGGGCCATCCAGCCCGATCCCATCGGTGACGGTGGGCGGGCCCTGGTGCAAGCGTTGGCCCTGGTGGCGGGGCACGGCCTTGGAGCGGTGGTGCTCGGGCGACGCGTGCGTCGGGAGGTGCGACTGCCTGCTGCGCTCGCCCTGTCAGCGCTGCTCGCGTCTTCTGCCCTGGCCCTGGCCCTGGCCCTGGCCCTGTCGCTGCGCTAGATAGTCAGCCGCCTACCCGTGCCAGCGGAGGTCCGTGATCCAGGGCAGCTCTTGTGCGGTTCGCGAATCCTTGTTGAGAAGCCGGTGGAGCTGGCTCCACGCCCGGCCGGGAGAGTTGTCGATCCCCACACAGGGGTCGTCCGACTGCCTGCACGCCGCGCGCTGAGACAGGACGCCGACGATCGTCATTCGCATCCCGTGGCGCTGATAGGAGTAGAGGCTCAACCGGTACCACTGAAGGGCCATCGAGCCGCTCGGCGTGTAGATCTGTGGAAGCGGCCAGGCGCTGCGCGCTCCCCATGAGACGTACCACACGTCTTCCTGCGTCCAGCCGCCCAGGCACCGGCCCCTGGGCGGGCAGCCGGCCGCATCGCCGAAGTTGTAGAAGGGCCACCGGGCCGCCGAGTCGTATCCGCGCACCCATCGCTTGCTGGCGGCAGGCCCGTTCCACCCGAGCTCGATGTCGCTTGCTCCCGCGAAGCTCACCTTCGAATCGAGGCCCTCATCGTGCAACCACTCGTTCGCGTGGTTCACCATGCGGGCCCAGGCCCTCCCGTGCCGGGAGGTGACCTGTCGCCCGTAGTTGCTGGTCCCCAGGGCAACCTGAAGCCGGGTCTGCGAGGCGCGCCCGCTGCATCTGGCATAGCCCCGTGCGTAGGCGTGCCCGGCTCGCTCGATCACGCTGGTCGAGTGGAACCCGTTGCCGAAGAGGGAGGCGCCCCACCGACCCTGCCGATGCCTGGGGCGGCCAAAGGCCAACACCACGATGGCGTCGGGAACGTTCTTGGCCGCGCGCATCTTGTGGCCCTCCCGGCATCCCAGGCGCTCGAGGCTCCGGGGGCCAGCCGTGCGCAGGTAGTGGCTGGTGGCCGTGGGGGGCGGACCGCCACGCGCCGCGCGCCGCCGCCCGAGGGCGAGCCCGGGATGACCGGATCGTTTGGCCCTGGCGAACGTTGGTCGGTCGAACGGCTCGGCGCCTGCATCCACCTCTGCGGCGGGCGCGGAGCCACTGCGCAGCGAAGCCTGTGCTGAGGCCGACGAGTTCTTCTCTGAGTTCACCGGGGCCCCCAGCGCCGACGAACCGCGACTGGGAGAGAGAGACGATGTCCCCGCGAGCTGCGGGGACATGATGAGGATCGCCAGGAGCGCCAGCACGGCCATGCCTTTCCGGGAGTGCCTTCGCATCGACGAACGAGTTCGTTCGTCCCCGAGGCGTGCATGGTGAACCCGGTGCTTGCCTCTGATCTCGTTCTCCCCTCGCAGAAAGGTCGGGGGATGCTCCCATTCGGTTGAGCGCGTGACAACGAATCCGCCAGGACCCGGTCAGGACATCACAGAAAGAGCCGCCGGAAGCGGGATGATTGGCGGCCATGACGGAGGCAGCCTCCGAGCGAAGCCTGATGGACAAGCTGGGCGTTCGACCCGAGTCCAGAGTGAGCTTGCTGGGCCTTCGGGACTCCGGGTTTCTGGCCCAACTGGAAGACCGCCGGGCCGACGTGGCTCGCGGGAGACGCCGGAAGGGATCGGACCTGATCTTCCTCTCGGTCGAGAACAGCAACGATCTTCGCCGGCTCGGCGAATTGGAACCCTACCTCCAGCGGAACGGGGCAGTGTGGGTCGTCTACGCGAAGGGGCGAAAAGACCTGAGACAAGTGGACGTGATCGGGGCGGGCCTCGGAAGTGGGATTGGTGGACAACAAGGTGGTGCGCTTCTCCGACACCCATACGGCCTTACGTTTCGTCATCCCGAGGGCTCGGCGATGAGCTCCAATGAGTGAGCCGCGCCGGCGGTAACCTCATCCTGTGGGCACCTTCCTGGTCACCGGCGGAGCCGGTTTCATCGGCTCTCATCTCTGCGACCGGCTCCTGGCGGAGGGCAAGCGGATCGTGGCGGTGGACGACCTGTCCGTCGGCCGGATCGCCAACCTCTCCCAGGCTCGGACCTACGGTCAGCTGTTCACCTTCCACAACATCGACATCCGGCTGGAGGAGCTGCGGACCATCTTCGAACGGCACCGGCCCGAGGTGGTGATGCACCTCGCCGCTCAAGCCTCGGTTTCGGTGTCGGTCTCGGATCCCACGTTGGACGCCAGCGTGAACGTGCTGGGACTGCTGAACCTGCTGGAGGTGGCCGCGGCCACCGGTACCCGCAAGATCGTGTTCGCCGGTTCAGGGGGGACGCTGTACGGGGAGCCACGGGCGCTTCCGGTCAAGGAGACCGCTCGGCGGAGCTCCAGGCCGTCCTCCCCCTACGGGATCTCGAAGGCGGTGGCTGCCGACTACCTGGCCTACTACCAGCGAAGCCGCGGGCTCGACTACACGGCGCTGGCCCTGGCCAACGTGTACGGCCCTCGTCAGGACCCGTACGGGGAGGCCGGGGTGGTAGCCATCTTCGCGGCCCAGATGCTTGCGGGGCAGACGCCCACGATCTTCGGGACCGGCGAGCAGACCAGGGACTTCGTGTTCGTGGACGATGTGGTTCATGCGTTTTCCCTGGCGGCCGACGGCGCGCCGGGAGCGCTCCTGAACGTGGGGACCGGCCTCGAGACCAGCGTGAATCGCATCTACCAGCTCCTGGCCGGGATCACGGGGTTCAACCGGGAGCCCCTGTTCGGTCCCCCGCGCGAAGGCGACATCGGCCGGATCGCGCTTGACGTCGACCTCGCCGGGAAGGACCTCGGATGGCAGCCCTGGACCGTGCTGGAGGACGGTCTCCGGCAGACCGTCGACTCCGTCCGGGGCCAGGGCTGACCGGGCCCGGGTGATCGTTTCCGTGGAGAGTGGAATCATGGAAGTAACGACGTTCTCCGATTGGAAGAAGGAGCGGCGGGAGGACCGGCGAAACGATCCATGAGCGGATACGAGGACATCGACCCCTCGGCCCTCGGGCCGAACATGTGGTTGATCGACGAGATGTACCGGCGGTACCGGGATGACCCCGACGCCGTCGGTCCCGCCTGGAAGGAATTCTTCGAGGACTTCCGCCCGACGGCTCGGGACGCCGCTGACCCCAAGGCGGGGGCGGCGCTCCGGCAGGCCAGTCCCGCCCCAACGGCCGTGTCTCCGGCACGCCCGGCTCCGGACGGACCGGCAGAGCGGCCCGCGCGAGTCGCCGAGGCTGAGCCTCCGGGAAGGCCGGAGACGGCCCCGAGCATCAGCGAGGGACCGTCGCAGGCCCCAGGGGCTCCCGCCACGCCACTCCCCGACGGGGCGGAGCGACTCCGGTTCGGTGCGGAGCGGATCGCGAAGAACATGGAGGCGAGCCTGGGCGTCCCGACCGCCACGTCCTTCAGGTTCATCCCGGCCAAGGTCCTGGAGGAGAACCGCCGGGTGGTCAATCGCTTCCTGGCTCGGGCGGGAGGAGGGAAGGTCAGCATCACGCACCTGGTCGGCTGGGCCGTGATCGGGGCTCTCGAGGCGGTGCCCGCGATGAAGTCGAGCTTCCGCGAGGTGGACGGCGAACCCTACGTGATCCGCAGGAAAACCGTGAACCTGGGCCTCGCGGTGGACGTGGAGAAGAAGGATGGCGGCCGGACGCTGCTGGTGCCGAACATCAAGGCAGCCAACGAGCTCGACTTCGCGGGCTTCTGGGCCGCCTACGAGGACCTGATCCGGAAAGTTCGGTCCAACAAGCTCAGCCCGGACGACTTCTCAGGAACCACCGTGACGCTGTCCAACCCGGGGACCATCGGGACGCAGCTCTCGGTCCCCCGCCTGCTGGCCGGGCAGGGACTGATCGTGGCCACCGGGCGGATCGACTATCCGACGGAGTATCAGGGTGCCGACCCGTCGATGCTCGCCCGCTTGGGCGTGGGCAAGGTCTTCGGTGTGACGAGCACGTACGACCACCGGGTGATCCAGGGCGCCGAGAGCGGGTTGTTCCTGGCCAAGGTCGAAGAGCTCCTGCTGGGCGGGGACGGGTTCTACGAGCAGGTGTTCGCCAGCCTGAGGATCCCGTACGAGCCGGTCACGTGGACCGCCGACCGGGCAGCGCTGGCGGACGGCGGGGACGTGCTCGTGGAGAAACAGGCCAGCGTGCTGCGGCTGGTGAACATGTACCGTGTCCGCGGCCACCTCCTGGCGAACCTCAATCCGCTGGGAGCCGAGGAGGTCCTGTCGCACCCCGAGCTCGATCCCGGCTTCCATGGGCTGACGGTTTGGGACCTGGATCGGGAGTTCTTCATCGACGACCTGCCCGGGGAACAGCGGCAGACCCTTCGGGAGATCCTCGATCTGCTGCGCGACACCTACTCCAGCACGGTTGGCTTCGAGTACATGCACATCCAGGAGCCCGACCAGAAGCGATGGATCCAGCAGAGGGCGGAGGGTGTGCCGCGCGAGCTTCCCCTCGACGACAAGCGCCACATCCTGGAGCGGCTGAACGCGGCCGAAGGATTCGAACGGTTCCTGCACTCGAAGTACGTGGGGCACAAGCGGTTCAGCCTTGAAGGGGCGGAGAGCCTCATCCCCATGCTGGACTACCAGCTCGACGACGCCGCCGAGGCCGGAACCGAGCACGTGGTGATGGGGATGGCCCACCGAGGGCGCCTGAACGTGCTGGTGAACGCGGTGGGAAAGAGCTACGCCAAGGTCTTCCGGGAGTTCGAGGGCGACATCGACCCGGAATCCATCCAGGGCTCCGGAGACGTCAAGTACCACGTGGGCACCACGGGAAAGTTCACCAGTCGGGGCGGGCAGACGATCACAGTCGAGCTCGCCTCGAACCCGAGCCATCTGGAGACTGTCGACCCGGTGGTCGAGGGGATGGCCCGGGCCATCCAGGATCACGACTACGCGCAGGACCGGTCCAAGGTGCTGCCGCTCCTGATCCACGGAGACGCGGCCTTCGCCGGGCAGGGCGTGGTGGCCGAGACGTTCGGTATGAGTGCCCTCCCCGGCTTCACGACCGGCGGGACCGTGCACCTCGTCGTCAACAACCAGCTGGGCTTCACCACGGCGCCGTCCGCCGGTCGGTCCAGCCAGTACGCCACCGACATCGCCAAGATGGTCCAGGCGCCCATCTTTCACGTGAACGGCGACGACCCCGAGGCCTGCGTGTGGGTGGCGCGCATGGCGCTGGCCTTCCGGCAGGAGTTCCGAAAGGACGTGGTCATCGACCTGGTCTGCTATCGGCGCTACGGGCACAACGAGGGCGACGATCCCAGCTACACGCAGCCCCTGATGTACGCCAACATCGACCAGCACCGGTCGGTCCGGAAGCTCTACATGCAATCTCTGGTCAACCGCGGTGACATCACGCTGGAGGAGGCCGAGGCCGCGCTGGAGGACTATCGCAAGCGGCTCGACCAAGCCTTCGACGAGACGAAGGAGAGCCGGCCGCCCGGCGGCAAGACAAGCCTCAGGCGCTACGAGCCGGTGGGAGTGTTGCCATCCGTCGAGACCGGCGTGGACCGGCCCGTACTGAACAAGGTCCTTGCCGCCGTCACCTCTTGGCCGGACGATTTCACCCCTCATCCCAAGCTCGCCAAGCAGCTCGAGCGACGGCGGGACCTGCTGGACAAGGGCGTTGTGGACTGGGCGCTCGGAGAGGCCCTGGCCTTCGGGTCGCTCCTGCTGGAAGGTGTGCCCGTCAGGGTCTCGGGACAGGATGTCCGCCGCGGAACGTTCAGCCAGCGCCATGCGGTGCTCGTGGACCACAAGACGGACCGGAAGTGGTATCCGCTGGCCCACCTCTCGGAGGACCAGGGGGCGTTCCTCATCTACGACAGCCCCCTGAACGAGTTCGCCTCGCTCGGCTTCGAATACGGCGAGTCGATCGTGGCGAAGGACGCCCTGGTCGCCTGGGAGGCGCAGTTCGGGGACTTCATCAACGAGGCCCAGGTCATCGTGGACCAGTTCATCGCCTCCGGCGAGGACAAGTGGGGGCAGACCAGCGGGCTGATCCTGCTCCTGCCTCACGGCTTCGAGGGCCAGGGGCCGGAGCATTCCAGCGCCCGCCTCGAGCGCTTCCTCCAGCTCGCGGCGGAGGACAACATCCAGGTGGTCGTGCCGAGTACCCCGGCCCAGTACTTCCACGTGCTCCGCCGGCAGATGCGCCGCGACATCCGGAAGCCCCTCATCGTGTTCACGCCGAAGTCGCTGCTCCGCCTGCCCGCAGCGCGCAGCGGTAGCGAGGAGTTCGTGAAGGGTCGGTTCCTCGAGCTGCTCTCCGACCCGACGGAGCCTTCGTCCGACGGCGTGCGCGCCGTGATCCTGTGTGCCGGAAAGGTCTACTACGATCTCGTCGAGCGTCGGGAGAAGGAGAAGTTCGACCACGTTGCGCTCCTTCGGATCGAGCAGCTGTACCCGTTCCCGAAGGACCAGATCCTCCAGGCCATCGGACGGTACCCGAACGCGAGGCAGGTCCGGTGGGTGCAGGAGGAGCCGGAGAACATGGGCGGCTACCATTTCGTCCACTTCCAGATGCACAACGCGCTGCCGGACGGCATCACCTTCAGCCACGTGGCCCGCGAGGAGAGCGGCAGCCCGGCCACGGGAAGCCACACCATCCACGAGCTGGAGCAAGAGGAACTGATCAGCGCCGCTTACGAAGGGTTGTAGGTCGAGCGCGGTGAGCCTGGTCCAGCTCCTCACGACGTTCGGGTCCAAGGAGGACGCGCTGGACCTGGCGCGGACGGCCGTCGAAGGGCGTGTGGCGGCGTGCGGCCAGGTCGTGGGCCCGATCACGAGCGTGTATCGCTGGGAGAGTGCGGTCCGGGAAGAGGAAGAGTTCCTGTGTCTCCTCAAGGTTCCCTCGGAGCGGCTGGAGCGTCTGGTTCAGTTCGTGAAGGAGCGGCATCCCTACGACACGCCGGAGCTCACGGCGGTGGAGTCGATCTTCGCCGACGAGCGCTACCTGGCCTGGGCAGAAGCCGAGACGGCCCCCGAGGTCTAGCCCTCCTGGCTTCCTCAGGGCTGAAGCAGTTTCCGAAGCGATTCCAGGCGTTCGTCCCACTCGGCTCCGACCTCGGCCATCCATGAGACGGCTTCGGTCAGCGGGCCGGGCGTGAGCCGGTATCGGCGCCGCCGACCCTGCTGCTCGAACGACACCAGTCCCGCCTCGTCGAGGGCAGCCAGGTGCTTGGCGACCGCTTGGCGCGTCACCGGGAGCCGAGCCGCGAGCTCGGTCACCGTGGCCGGCCCCTCCTTCGCCAGGCTGGAGATGACCTCTCTCCTGGTGGAGTCGCCCAGGGCGAAGAACACGGCGCCGGTCCCGTCTTCGTTCACGTCCGGCCCTCTGCGAGCGCAAGCTGAAGTTCCCCCCCGACCGGTGCAGCCGTAGGAGTGGAGAGTGGCGATTCGACCAGCGTGAGTCGAGTGCCGGCCGCGAGCCGCTCGAGGAGGAACTCGACTCTGGTCGCGGATCCTGCGCTCAGGTCCTCTGGCGAATGGCCGATCGCCCGCCAGCGAAAGGCCAGGTACTCCGGAGCGCGAGAGTCTTCCACCAGCCCTCGGCGCACGGTGCCGTCGGGCCACGTGAACCTGAGGGCGCCGCCCGGGCGCACATCGATCTCGGCCTCCGCTCCGAACCACCTCGCGAGTTGATCGGGGCGCGTCAAGGCGCTCCATACCTCCTCGGGGGTCGCATGGAGCTCGATCACTCTGCGGACCCGATCCTCCGAGCCCCTCACCACGCTCCTCCATGTGGCAACTTCTGAGTTGCCAACGGGCCGGACCTCCCGCTACCATGGCAACCCCAAGGTTGCATTCTATCAGGAGGACGTCCCATGACGAATGTGGAAGGGTCGCTGGTCCCCACGGTCGTGGAGCCCACCGAACGAGGAGAGAGAGCCTTCGACATCTACTCTCGGCTCCTCAGACAGCGGATCGTGTTCCTCGGCTCTCCGATCGACGACCACGTTGCCAATCTGGTGATGGCCCAGCTGCTGCACCTGGAATCCGAGGACTCCCAGAAGGACATCTCGCTCTATATCAACAGCCCCGGCGGCTCCGCGACCGGCCTGTTCGCAATCTACGACACGATGCAGTACATCGGTGCCGATGTCGCCACGTACTGCGTCGGACAGGCGGCATCCGCCGCGGCCGTGATCCTGGCGGCCGGGGCCCCGGGCAAGAGGTTCGCCCTTCCGAATGCCCGCATCCTGCTCCACCAGCCGCACGGTGGGATGGAGGGACAGTCGGCCGACCTGGAGATCCACGCCAGGGAGTTCCTGTTCCAGCGGCG
>JBOGVA010000021.1:0-9370 GCA_050692195.1 Actinomycetota bacterium
CCGAAGGCCTTCATCCCGCACGCGGCGTCGCTGCGTCAGGCTTTCGCCCATTGCGCAAGATTCCCCACTGCTGCCTCCCGTAGGAGTCTGGGCCGTGTCTCAGTCCCAGTGTGGCTGGTCACGCTCTCACGCCAGCTACCCGTCGTCGCCTTGGTGGGCCGTTACCCCACCAACAAGCTGATGGGCCGCGAGACCGTCCCGGACCGGCAGGACCTTTTCTCCCCTCCCATGCGAAGGGGGGAGGATATTCGGTATTAGCCACGGTTTCCCGCAGTTATCCCGATGTCCGGGGTAGGTTCCTCACGTGTTACTCACCCGTTCGCCGCTCCGTACCCCGGAGGGTTACCCCTTCGGAGCCGATCGCTCGACTTGCATGTGTTAAGCACGCCGCCAGCGTTCGTCCTGAGCCAGGATCAAACTCTCCGTAAGAGATTTCGATCCGGCCGGATAAGTCCGTCCGGACTTTGTTTTCGTACGAATCCGCGCCACTCGAACTTCGGGTGCACGCCGAAGCGCGCCCCTCCGTCCTCTATGACGGGATGCACTGGCTTTTGGCACACTGTTCAGTTCTCAAGGTGCGAGGCCCGCCTTCGGGTCCTTCCGACAACAAAGGGCCGCCGACCTCACCGGTCGGCGGCCCGACGCACCCTTGAACTTCGGCTACGTCAGGCGGTCTCCTTGCCCTCTTTCGTTGTCAGGAAGCTAACTCCCATGCGGGACTCCCCCTCTCGGGCCTGCCCGAGAGCAATACATATGCTACGCCACCCCTCTCGGACCGTCAACAGACCCCATATCGAGCGCATATCCTCAGGTCAGAGGCCTGATCCCCCCGTGGGAGCGACCACCCGTGCGAACTTCCTTCGCCCCACCTGGATAACTCGGCCGAGCAGATCGACCACAGCGATCTCCACCTCGGGGTCCGCCACCCGCTCGCCCCCTATCCTGACCCCTCCCTGCTGTATGAGGCGCCTGGCCTCCGCGTTCGACGATGCCATCCCCAGCGCGCTCATGACCCTGGGCAGCCACACCTTCTCTTGGCCCAGCAGGTCGGGTGGGAGGACGACCTCGGGGACGTCTTCCGGGATCTCTCGTTCCCGGTGGACCGTGTCGAACCTGGCCTCCGCTTGCTCGGCGGAGCTCTCTCCGTGGTAGATGCACACCACCTCGCGGGCCATCAGCCGCTTCTCCTGGTTGGGATGCCGGCTCCCGTCGGCCAGCCCCCGGTCGATGGCATCGATCTGCTCCGGCGGCAGGTTGGTGCACAGTCGCAGGTACATGACGATGAGATGGTCGGGGACGCGCATGAGCTTGCCGAACATCTCCTCGGGCGGCTCGGAGATGCCGACGTAGTTGCCCAGCGACTGCCCCATCGCCCGCTCCCCGTCCAGCCCCACGAGGAGCGGCATCGTGAAGACGACCTGGGGCTCCAACCCGTAGTCGCGCTGGATCTCCCGTCCCACGAGCAAGTTGAACTTCTGGTCGGTGCCCCCGAGCTCGACGTCGGCTCGCACCGCGACGGAGTCCTTGGCCTGAAGGAGCGGATAGAGGAACTCCATCACCGAGATCGGACGTTGCTCCCTGAATCGCGTGGCGAAGTCGTCCCGCTCCAGCATCCGGGCCACGGTGTAGCGGGAGGTCAGCCCGAGGAGATCTTCCATGCTCATGGTCTCCAGCCACTCCGAGTTGTGCCGGATCTCCAGAGGTTTCGGCCCCAGGATCTTCCGGAACTGGCCGAGTACCCGGTCCGCGTAGGCCCGGACGGCTTCCTTGTCCAATCGAGGCCGCGTCTCCGACTTCCCCGACGGGTCGCCCACCCGAGCCGTGAAGTCGCCCACGATGAGGACGGCCGTATGGCCCATGTCCTGGAACTCACGGAGCTTTCGGAGGACCACGGCCCAACCCAGCGTGACCTCGGCAGCGGTGGGATCCAGGCCCAGCTTGACCCTGAGAGGCCGGCCCTCTTGCAGGGATCGCTCCAGCTTCGCCAGCAGTTCCTCCCGGGGGATTACCTCCGAAGCGTTGCGGACGAGGAACTCGAGCTGGCTCCGGGCGTCCGCAGGGGGGGTCATCTCGCGGATGCTAACAGGTGCACTCGGACCCAATCCTTGTCGATGAATGAGGAGAGAACGATGAGCGCCTTCCTGCACTGGAACCGGCATCCGGCCGACCCCGCTCCGCGGGCTCGGCCCCTACGGCCTCTCCCCATCCTGGCCTTGGCCCTGACGATCCTGGCCTCGGGCTGCTCCCTGCCCCGTCTGCCCAAGGAGGAGCCGGCCATCCCGCCGCTTCCCCAGACGTCGATCGTGTTCGACGCGGAGGGGCGGTTCATCACCTACCTGCACGCCGGGGAGGACCGCACGATCATCCCCATCGACCGGGTCCCCCACGTCGCGCGAGACGCCGTCATCGCCGCCGAGGACGAACGGTTCTACCAGCATCACGGCGTGGACGTGAAGGCGATTGGACGGGCGGCGGTGGCGAACGTGAGGAGCGGACGGATCGTCCAGGGAGGCTCCACGATCACGGAGCAGCTCGTGAAGATCACCATCACCGGCGGCGAGAAGACGTTCCGCCGCAAGCTCCGCGAGGCGGCGCTCGCCTATGAGCTGGAGAAGCGCTTCTCCAAGGACGAGATCCTCGAGCTGTACCTCAACACCGTGTACTTCGGGCAGGGCGCCTACGGCATCCAGGCCGCGGCCAAGACGTACTTCTCCGTTCCGGCCCGAAAGCTCAACCTGGTGCAGAGCTCGTTGCTCGCGGCGCTGATCCGCGCCCCGGCACGCTATGACCCCGTGTACCACCCGGAGGTCGCGCTGGAGCGACGGGGATACGTCCTGGGCAGGATGCGAACGCTGGGCATGATCGACGACCGGACCCACCGACGGACCTCGAGGGAGGACCTCGGGCTCCAGGTGGCGAAGGAGGTCCGCCGTCATCCTGCCCCGCACTTCGTCGAGTACGCCAAGCAATGGCTCCTGAACTCGGATCTCTTCGGCGCGACGTACGAGGAGCGATACCACCTCCTGTTCCGGGGAGGCCTGCGCATCTACACCACAGTCGACCTTCGGCTCCAGCGATACGCCGAGGAAGCCGTCAACAGCATCCTGTCCTTCAAGAAGGATCCCTACGGGGCGATTACGGTCCTCGACCCGAGGACGGGAGCCATCAAGGCGATGGTCGGGGGCCGCGACTTCTTCTCCAAGAAGGAGCGATTCGCGCAACTCAACCTGGCCACCGGCGGGGCCACGGGCCGGCAGGCCGGCTCGGCCTTCAAGCCGTTCGCCCTGGTCACCGCCCTCAATCGAGGGTTCTCCCCCGGTCATGTGTATCCGGCGCCCGGCCACATCAACATCCGTCTCCCGGCCGGCTACGACCCACCCATCTGGCCCGTGGACAACTACGACGGGCAAGGGGGCGGGGCCATGACCCTCGAGCAGGCCACCATCGACTCGGTGAACACGGTCTATGCCCAGCTCATCATGGACGCCGGGCCCGGGAACGTGGCCCAGACCGCCGAGTCGATGGGGATCAGGAGCAGACTGAGGGCCTATCCCTCCGCGGTCCTCGGGACCAATGAGGTGAACACCCTCGAGATGGCCTCTGCCTACGGGACGCTCGCCACGTCCGGCAAGTACGTCCCACCGATGGCGGTGACGAAGGTCACCGACGCCCGTGGCAGGGTCATCTACGAGGCCGAGCCCGACCCGGTGCAGGTCGTTCACCCCGGCGTCGCCTGGACCACCGTCCAGATCCTCCGCAAGGTCGTCCAGGAGGGGACGGGTACCCAGGCGAACTTCGGGAGGCCGGTCGCCGGCAAGACCGGAACGGCCCAACAGTGGACCAACGCCTGGTTCGTCGGCTTCATCCCTCAGCTCGTGGCCGCCGTCTGGGTGGGATTCCCGCAGGGGCAGATCCCGATGGTCTATCCGAAGGTCCGGGTGGCGAAGGTCCTGGGCGGATCCTGGCCGACGGAGATCTGGCGCAACTTCATGGTGAAGGCGACGCGTGGCATGCCGGTGATGGGGTTCAAGAGGCCGGAGTTCAGATACGTCGCCGTCCCCATCGACGCCGCACGCGAATGCCTGCCCAACCGATGGACCCTGCCCCAGGAGATCGTCGTCGTGAACTACTTCGACGGGACCCAGCCCACCATCGTCTGCTCGGAGCCCCGGGGGCCCGGGGTCGTGGCCCTGCCCTCGGTGATCGGCATGACCGAGGAAGCGGCGGTCGCCAGGCTCGAGAGCTACGCCTTCGTCGTCGAGGTGATGACGGTGGAGTCCATGAACGCCAAGGGGACGGTGCTCTCGCAGGATCCGCCTCCGGGCACGCGAGTCCTCCAGGGAACCACCGTGAGGATCATCGTGGCCTCCGGCGTGGCCCCATCGCCTTCTCCGATGCCCTCGCCGTCCCCCTCGCCTTCACCTTCCCCCGAGCCATCGCCCGAGCCATCCCCCGAGCCGTCCCCGTCGCCTTCACCTTCCCCCTCGCCCTGAGGGTCCACGACTCCGGGCCCGGCGAGAGGGGCCCCGCGAGACGAACTGGCTCCCCGCCTCGAAGTAGCGCCAGACCCTGTCCGTTGCCACGCTGATCCCCACGCGCGGGCCCGCGCCGATCTGTGCCTCCACGAGGGGTCGTCCCTCGGAGAAGAAGAGATCTCGGCCCGACACGAGATCCACTCCGTCGTCCGGCCGGCCGATGCCGAAGGCCTGGGTCAAGCGAGCGGGGCCCGAGCAGAGTGCCTGAGGGTCGGCGACCCCTCGCCGCCGCCGCATCCACTCGATGCCCTCCAGCGGCTCGACCGCCCTGAGCAGGACGGCGCTTCCCTCACCCCTGCGTCCCGTCACCACGTTCGCGCAGAAGTGCATGCCGTAGGTGAAGTACACGTACAGGTGGCCCGGGGGGCCGAACATCACCTCGGTGCGGGTGGTCAGCCCGCGGAACGAGTGGCTGGCCGGATCCCCCTCCTGGTAGGCCTCGCATTCGACGATGCGCCCCACGAGGGTGACGTCACTCCGCCGGCGGATCAGGAGCCGTCCGAGCAGGTCCCTGGCCACGACCGTGGAGGGCCGGGCGTAGAAGGACCTGGGCAGAGGGGCCAGCCGCGTCCGCGCGCCGCGGCTGGCTCGGGGCCCACTCGAGGAGGGCGGGGTCAGGCGCGGCCCTTTCGCAGGAACCTCTTCAGCTTCGAGAGCGGCCAGGAGTTGATCACGTCGTCCTTGGTCAGCCACCCGCGCTGGGCCGTCCCCACCCCGTAGCGCATGAACGGCAGGTGCACGGTCGAGTGCGAGTCTGTGTCCACGGCGAACTTGACGCCGTGGCGCTTCGCCCACATCACATGTTCGTCGCGGAGGTCCAGCCGGTCCGGATAGGAGTTGATCTCGAGCGCCGTTCCCGTCCGGGCCGCGGCGGCGAACACCTCCTCCAGGTCGAACTCGATGGGTGGCCGTTGGCCGATCTTTCGGGTGGTGGGATGCCCGATGATGTTGACGAAGGGGTTCTCGCAGGCCCGGGCGATCCGCCGCGTCATCTGCTCCTTGGACTGGTTGAACTCGGTGTGGACCGATGCCACGAGCACGTCGAACCCCTCGAGGAACTCGGGTCCCCAGTCGACGTTGCCATCGGCGTCGATGTTCAGCTCTGAGCCGTGCAGCAGGACCATCTTCCCCTGCTTCTCCAGCTCACGGACCCGCTTGCGCTGAGCCAGCATCTTCTGGTCGGTCATTCGCTGCATCCACAGGTTGGGCGCGTGGTCGGTCACCGCGTAGTACGCGTACCGGCGATCTCTGGCGGTGGCGATCATCTGCTCGAGCGTTGAGAGCCCGTCGGTCAGGTTCGTATGCGTATGGAGGTCTCCCCGGATGTCCTTCAGCTCCACGAGCTTCGGAAGGTCGCCGTGCAACGCCGCCTCGATCTCGCCTCGATCCTCTCGCAGCGTCGGAGCGATCCACGGCAAGCCGAGCCTCTCGTAGACCTCCTCTTCCGTCTCCGCCACGACGAGCTCGCCGCTCGTGGCATCGAACAGCCCGTACTCGGAGAGCTTGAGGCCCTTGCGGACCGCGATCTCCCTGGTGCGAATGTTGTGGGCCTTGGATCCCGTGAAGTATTGGAGGGCCGCTCCCCAGCAGCCCGGTGGGATGACCCGGAGGTCCACCTGCAGGCCCTTCGTGGTGCGAATCGACGTCTTCGTCTCGCCCCGAGCAATGACCCGGTCCGCGTAGGAGAGATGGGTGAAGGCCTCCATCATCGGGCCGGGAGTGTCCGAGGCGACCAGGATGTCGATGTCCCCGATCGTCTCCGCCATGCGGCGGAGGCTGCCGGCATAGGCGCACTTGGTGCAGCCCTCGACGGCCGAGAGCTCGGCCACGATCTCCTCCGCCAGGTCCGTGGCCACGCCGAGCAGGATACGATCCCCCGACTGCTGGATGAGCTCGATGCCGCGCAGGATGTTCTCCTCCGTCTTCGGGCCGAACCCTTTCAGCCCTTCGAGCCTGCCCTCGTGGATGGCGTCGGCCAGCTCCTCGACCGAGGCGATGTGCAGGTCCTTGTACAGGACCATGGCCTTCTTCGGTCCCAAGGTGGAGATGGAGATCATCTGGCGGACGCCCGCGGGCACTTCGGCCCGCAGCTCCTCCAGCGCATTGATCGCGCCGGTGCGAAAGTACTCTTGGATCTTCTCGGCGATGGACTTCCCCACATTGGGGATGGCCAGGATGCCTCGCTCGTCGAGCGTGGAGATGTCCGCGTGGTAGCCGCCGACCGACCGGGCGGCCTTGTCATAGGTCCGAACCCGAAACGCATCCCCTCCCGAGATCGAGAGAAGGTCGGCATATTCCTGCAGGAGGGCCTCGATCACCTCGTTCGCCCGGGCCATGAGGCCGATTGTAGTCAGGAGACCCCAGAGCGCCTCCCGAACAATCAAGCCTGTATAACGTCCCTAGCGTAAGGAAGGGTCGGAGGACGAGAGAGTGGGCCGATCACACTCGCCGGAGCCTTCCGGCACTGGAACGGCGGGGAGCCGGACCGCCGGCCCGGCGGGCCGCCTGGGAGGGTGGCTGTGGCCCCTGGCCAGCCCGCCGTGGCTCAAGGCCCCCCTCCTGCTCATGCGTTACCCGGGGTTGCTCCTGTCGGTGGGCGGGGCGGCCCTCTTCCTCGCCCTGGCCAGCGCGTCCGGTCCGCTGTTCCTCTCCTCGGCCAGCAACGCGGCCCTGGCCAAGGGCATCGAAGGCCCATGCTTCTGGGGAGTGGGGCTCCAGGTGATCAGCAATGGTCCTCTGGTCGACGACCCCGGGCGCGGGATCGTCGCCGCCGAGGCGCTCTCGGCAAAGGAGGGCCGGCTGCGCGGGCTCACCGCCCCGATCTCCCGGCTCGGGCCTCCGGTTCGGACCATCCTCACTTCCGCGGTGCAGGTGGCGAGGCCCGGCGGCGGCGATGAAGCCTTCGGCGTCCGGCTGTTATCCCGAACCGGGGCCCTTTCCCACATCCAAGCGGTCGGAACCGCCGGCGCCGAAGGTGTCTGGCTGCCGGACACGAGCGCGGAGTCACTCCAGGTCCGTCCGGGCGAAGAAGTGATCCTTCGGTCAAACACCGTCCGAGACGGGCGGCTGCGAGTCCGCAGGGCGAGGGTCCGGGTGGCGGGCATCTACCGCGATCTGAGGACCCAACCCCTCTCCGAGTTCTGGTGCTCCCAGTTCTTCGTCTTTCGTCCCCGCTCTGGGCTCGATAACCCTCCGCCGGTGATGCTGATCGACTCTGCGCTCCTGATGAGGATCGGCCGGCGCCTGGGCGAGACCGATGCCAAGTTCACGTGGGAATTTCCGCTTCGCGCCGCGGGCCTAACACTCACCGAAGCGGAGAACCTGGCGGGCAGGCTCGACCCGAACAAGATCCAGATGGCCCTCGGTGGAAGCTACCGCGGCCTCGGGCGGGCGACCTCCGAACTCCCGATCATCGCGCAGCAGGCCAGGGAGACCGTCGTGGCGCTGGAGGGCTCGGTTCGAACCGTATCCATCGCGGGCGGGATCGTGGCTCTGGTCGTGGTAGCTGCGGCCGGGGTCCACTGGGTGACCCGGCGCAGGACGGAGGTGGCCCTCCTCTCCGCGCAGGGAGTGGGCCCGGCGCGGATGGCGGCGAAGGCCCTGCTGGAGACGGTAATACCGGTCGCCGTTGCCGCGGCCATCGGGTGGGCAGGGACGATCTGGCTGATGAAGGTCCTCGGCCCGACCCCTCTCCTGGAGGCGGAAGCGCCAGGATCGGCCGCGCGCCAGGTCCTATGGACGGCGGGCTTCGCTCTGTCCCTCCTGTCGGTGGTCGCCGCGATATCCGCCCGCCGGGACGTCGAGGCCCTTCCCTCGCGAGCACGCGAGGCGCTGGGCAAGGCGCCCTGGGAGATCGCCGTGTTGGCGCTCGCGGCCGCTTCCCTGTACGAGATCCTGACCCGAGGAACGGCGCCCGTCTCCGGGCGTGCCGGGCCTCCGAAGGTCGATTTCCTCCTGCTCCTGTTCCCCATCCTCTTCGTGGCCGGAGCCTCAGGGCTGGCCGCACGCGGAGTGAGGCGGGTGCTCCCCCGGCTACGCGCGGCGAGCCGGTCGTGGCCACCCCCTCTGTATCTCGCGGCCAACAGGCTGGCCGGTGCCTCCAGGGTTGCCGTTGCGCTGGTCACCGCGGCCGCCCTCTCCGTGGGCATCCTCACCTACGCGGGGGCCCTCGCCTCGTCCGTCAAGGCCACCTCTCAGGCGAAGAGCTCGGTATTCACCGGGAGCGACGTGGTCGTCACCCTTGCCGATGACGTCCCGGTCCCCGAGAGCCTCGCCTCCACCTCGACGAAGGTGATCAGGACAGAGGCGGTCTTCCTGCCGGACCAAATCCGCGTCGACGTCCTCGGGGTCGATCCCAACACGTTCTCCCGAGCGGCCTTCTGGGACGAGAGCTTCGCCTCGAAGGATCTTCAGGAACTACTGGGTGGCCTCCGGTCCAGCCCGGGCGCATCCGCCGCATCCGCCGTGATGGCCGGCGGAGCCCTACAGAGCGCGGGGACACTCGATTTCCCGGCCGCAGACGAGATCCGCATCGTCTCCGTGGACTTCGTCCGGGCCTTCCCCGGGATGCGATCCAACCGGCCGCTGGTCGTCGTGGATCGGAACGTGCTCAGCGATCCAGAGATCCGAGGGATCCCGGTGTTGTGGGCAAGAGGCGAGCCGGCGGAGGTCCTTCGAGCCCTTCGAGAAGCCGGGGCGCCTGTCATTCAAGAGGTGAGCGGCGCCGAGATCCAAGCGACGCCCGGATTCCTGTCGCTTTCGTGGACCTTCGGGTTCCTCCTCGCTCTGGGAGTGGCCACCGGCCTGATCGCTCTTGTGGGAACGCTGCTGTACCT
>JBOGVA010000022.1:0-33481 GCA_050692195.1 Actinomycetota bacterium
CGTTGGGGGACGAGCGCGCCCCAAGCCCATCTACACGCCGGCGTCCTCGGTTTCCCTTCCCTCAGGGCAGTTGTGGTCGCGGCCGTCCTGCCCCTCTTCCTGCGCCTCTGTGGCGCCGGAGCCAGACGATCCCGACGTGGCGGCCGAGCCGGACGAACCCTGGTTGGCGCTCGCCGACGTCGCCGTGATGGTCGCAGCGGCCGCCACCAACCCCAGCGCCATCACCACCAGAAGGACGATCCGGCGAAACCGTGATGGGTTGGCGATCGTCAGCTCATGCTCCATGGGTCCTCCCTTGCCTGGAGAGTCTTCTCGCACGCTCATGTCATCACCTCCTTTCTGCCTCATGGGGCCTGTCCGATCCTCACGTCGATCTGCATCTCGCCCCCATCGCGCACGACCTCGAGGGGCACCACCGTCCCTGGGGCCGTCCGGCGGATGAGCGATGCGAGCTCGGACATTCCCTCGATCGCCTCGCCCCCGTAGCGCGTGATCAAGTCACCGCCCCGAATCCCTGCCGATGCGGCCGGTCCACCCGAGGTGACCTCGCCCACCAGCACGCCGGGGCCTCCGCTCGATGGCTCCGTCCCGGCGATCCCCAGGAAGCCGAGGGCGGGCTCCTCCCCCCTCACGAGCGCCCCTGCCACCTGGGCCGCGATGTCGATGGGGATCGCGAACCCGACGCCCGAGTTGACCCCGTTCGTGGTGCGGATCGAGTCGTTGATCCCGATGACCCGCCCCTGCGCGTCGGCGAGCGCCCCGCCCGAGTTGCCAGGATTGATCGGAGCGTCGGTCTGAATCATGGTCATCGATACGCCACCCTGCGTGGGGATGGAGCGGTCGATCGCGCTCACCACCCCCGCCGTCACGCTGCCTTCCAGGCCGAATGGACTCCCGATCGCCACGGTGAGCTGTCCGACGCGCAGCGGTACCCCCACCGCCAACGTCGCGGCCGGCAGGCCGTCGCGCTCCACGCGCACCACGGCGACGTCCGTGCGTTCATCGGCGCCGACGACCTCTCCGGGGATCCGCGTCCCATCGGCCAGCCTGACGGTGACGTCTGCGCCGCCCTCCACCACGTGCGCGGCGGTGATGATCAACCCATCGGAGTCGTAGATCACCCCCGAGCCGACTCCGCTGCCGGTCTCGATCTGGACCACGGAGGGCGAGAGGGCGTCGGCGACGGCAGCAACCGGCTCCGATCCAGCAGAGATCACCTGAACCGGGGCGGTCGACTCGGCCGGCTCTGCCCGGGGCGTCACATCGGACTGTCCGCCGATGAAGGTTGCCGAGGCGAAGCCCGCCGAGCCGGCCAGGAGGACCGCCAGCGCGACGGCCCTCCATCCGCGGGGGCCGCGCGGCCGGGACGGCGGGGGGGCCTGGCCGCCGACCAACGGGTCCTCGGACCGGGGGGAAGCCACCGATGGGCTCGATCGCTCATTCGAGGTCCCCCTCGGAGGAACCGGCCCGTCCCTGTCTGCCGTGATGTCGCTGTCCATGGTCACCTCACCTCCCTGGGCTGCCCTCGGGTTGGAGCCCGTCGGGAGGAGATCAAAGCGCCCCCACCTGGGAGGAACCTGAGGGATTGGCAAGCATTGGCCAAGATCGAGGACGCAATTCGGTTCAGCCGGGTCAGGACTTCTGGCTGCGGCAGATCTCGCCGACAGAACCTTGTCGGCCTGGAAACCGACGACGTACCATGCCGGCATGACCGGAGCGCCGATCGTGGAGCCTTTCTCGCTGGAGGAGCTTCAGCTCGCGACCCGCAACCGGGGCATGCCCCTGGAGGGGCTCCGCTACGACGTCACCCCGACCGGCATGCACTACCTGCTCGTCCACTTCGACATCCCCGCGGTCGACGCGGAGTCGTGGCGCCTGGAGATCGGCGGCAACGTGGAGCGGCCGCTGTCGCTCTCTCTCGACGATATCCGAGCTCGCCCGGCCCGCACGATCCCGGTCACGATGGAATGCGCAGGCAACGGCCGCGCTCGCCTGATCCCGCGGGCCATCAGCAATCCGTGGCTCGACGAGGCGATCGGAACCGCCGAGTGGACCGGGACGCCGCTTCGGGACGTGATCGCCGACGCGTCAGTACAGCCGGACACGGCTGAGCTGGTCTTCACCGGCGCGGACCACGGAGTCCAGGGCGATATCGAGCAGGACTATGCACGCAGCCTTCGGCTCGAGGACGCCAAGCGCCCCGAGGTGCTCCTCGCGTACGAGATGAACGGCCGCCGGCTCGAGCCGCAGCATGGCGCCCCCCTTCGCCTGCTGGTCCCCGGCTGGTACGGGATGACCAGCGTGAAGTGGCTGACACGCATCGAGGCCGTCACCAGGCCCTTCGACGGCTACCAGCAGGTCGTGGCCTACCGGTACCAGCAGGACGAAGAGGATCCGGGTGAGCGCGTGACCCGCATCCGGGTGCGGGCGCTGATGATCCCGCCGGGGTATCCGGACTTCCCGTCCCGCCGGCGCTTCGTCGACGCCGGGATGGTCCTTCTGCGGGGGCGGGCGTGGGGCGGCACCGCTCCGATCCTCCGGGTTGAGGTCGGTGTCGACGGCATGTGGGAAGACGCGAAGTTGGAGCCGGCGATCGGCGAGTTCGCGTGGTGCGCATGGTCTTACGAGTGGGACGCGACGCCGGGCGAACACACGCTCTCGTGTCGGGCAACCGACGCCGATGGAGACACCCAGCCCGTCGAGCAGCCGTGGAACTTCCAGGGCGTGGGCAACAACCTGGTGCAGATCGTGCCGGTGACGGTGCGCTGAGGGGTATGGCCCCTGGGGTCGAGACGCCCGACGCGGCAGCGGAGTTCGCTACGCGGCGAGCAGGGAGACTCCCAGCGAGACGGCCCCGACGGCGAGCGACACGGCCCCGGCGTAGAGCAACACGATGAATCGGTTGGGCTCCCTGGCCTCCGCGCCCGCCGACGAGAAGAAGAAACCGGCGGGCATGAGGATCGCGGCAAGCGGGATTCCATTCCGCGCGAAGGAGGCCAGGACGCCACTCACGTCGGCCGAGTCCATCAGGATCTGAGCGACCAGGGCCAGCGTCACCAGCACCCCGGCGTGCGCGTGCCCGGCCCGAGCGAAGGCCTGCTGGAACCCCGTCAAGCGCTTGCGGCCGCGCACCACGCGGAGCATGTAGGCTCCGCCCGACTCCACCGCGACGATCGCGAGCAGCAAGATCCCGGCGGTCTGCCGGGACTCCGCCGAAAGCAACATCTCGTTCATGGCCAGCCACCTCCCAACGCTCGTCCCCCTCCCGGTCGACAGTGCCGCTATCCATCATGGATACTGCTACTATCCATCAGGACTGTCAAGCCGGGCCGGGAGAATGGGATGCGGATCTCCGAGCTGAGCCGGGTGACCGGGGTGCCCATCCCCACCATCAAGTACTACCTCCGTGAGGGGCTCCTGCCCCGGGGGACGAGCACCGCCCCGAACCAGGCCGACTACGGGGAGGATCACGTTCGGCGCCTCCGCCTCATTCGGGTGCTGAGGGACGTTGGCGACCTGGGCATCGCCCAGGTCCGCAGAGTGCTGGAGGCGATCGATCGGGAGGACCTCCCCCTTCACCAGGTTCTTGGGGTGGCCCATCACGCCCTCGGTCCTCCACCCGATCCGGGGCCCGTTCCCGATGAGGTCGCCGGGGCACGAGCGGACGTGGACCGGTTCCTTGCCCGCCTCCGCTGGAGAGTCAGTCGCGAGGCACCTGCTCGCAGGACGCTGGCCGACGCACTCGTTGCGCTGCGAAGGCTGGGACGCAAAGACGGCGTCGAGGTCTTCAGGCCGTACGCGGAGGCGGCGGACCGCATCGCTTCGTGGGAGCTCTCACGCGCCCCTCCCGCCGCCTCGCTGGCGGAGAACGTCGAGTGGCTGGTCGTTGGGACCGTGGTGTTCGAGGCGGCGCTTGCGGCCCTGCGGCGGCTCGCGCAGGAGCATCACAGTGCTCTCCGCTTCGCTGGACGCGCCGGGCGGAGACGCCGGCGACCTGCCTCGACAACGGATACGGCATTTGCATGACCCTTCCCGCGGCCGGCCCGACTACGATTACGGTTTTCAACGGTCGTCGAACGAGAGGACGGGCATGCAGAGTCGTGGAGTTGTCGGGTCTCGCCGAGTCGTAATCGCAATGATCGCACTGGCCCTGACCAGTGGGCTGGTCATGGCCGCATCGTCCGCAACAGCGGGCGGGAAGATCGATGCCAAGGTCCTGCGGGCGGTCAAGGGAGGCAAGGCCGCCACCTACTGGGCCATCCTGCGCCGATCAGCCGACCTGTCCGGCGCGAGCTCGATCGCCGACTGGGACGCCAGGGGGGCCTTCGTGGTGGACCGGCTCCGGGCCGTGGCCAATGCCTCTCAGCTGGGCCTGAAGGCCATGCTGTCCAGCCAGGGCGTTTCCCACGAGTCGTTCTGGATCATCAACGCCCTCCGCATCACCTCCAAGGCCGCAACGCTCCAGGCCGTGGCCGCCAGGGAAGAGGTGGCCAGCATCGTGCCCGACCGGTCGGCGATCGTACCCAAGCCGATCAAGAGCCCGGACATCGACGCCATCGAATGGAACATCATGCGCATCAACGCCGACGACGTGTGGAACTCCTACAACGACCGTGGCGAGGGCATCACGGTCGCCAACATCGACACCGGTGTTCAGTGGAACCACCCTGCGCTCATAAAGCAATACCGGGGGATCTGCGTGTTCCAGTGCCTCACCGTCAATCACAACTACAACTGGTACGACCCCTCCCGGGTCTGCCACCCGCAGGGGAGAACGCCCTGCGACAACAACGGCCACGGGACCCACGTGATGGGCACCATGGTCGGTGACGACCGCGGGCCCAACCAGATAGGTGTAGCCCCCCGCGCGTACTGGATCGCCGCGAAAGGGTGCGAGTCGAGCAGCTGCTCCCTCGACGCCCTTCTGAAGTCCGGGCAGTGGATGCTGGCCCCGACCGATCTGAACGACCAGAATCCACGGGCCGACCTTCGCCCGCACGTGATCAACAACTCGTGGGGCAGCGGTAACGGGAGGGACGAGTTCTACCGGGCCACCGTGCAGGCCTGGGTTGCCTCAGGCATCTTCCCGGTATTCGCGGTGGGTGGCGGCGGCCCCGGTTGCGGCACGGTGGGCGCTCCGGCCAGCTATCCGGAGAGCTACGGCGTGTCTGCGTTCGACATGAACAACGACATCGCCTCGTTCGCCAGCCGGGGGCCCTCGCCCCTGGACGGCGGCATCAAGCCGGACATCGCCGCTCCCGGCGTTTCTATCAGGAGCAGCGTGCCGCCCAACAGCTACGCGATCTTCAGCGGGACATCGATGTCCACGCCACACGTGGCGGGGACGGTAGCCTTGATCTGGTCGATCAACGGCGCCCCCTCGTTCAGCAGGAACATCCCTGCGACGATGGCCGTCCTGGATGACACGGCGATCGACGTGAGCAACCTGACCTGTGGAGGCGACCCCGACAACAACAACGTGTGGGGCGAAGGGCGCCTGGACGCCTTTGCCGCGGTCACGGCCGCCAGAGAGGCATGACCTCGGTTCGGGAGCGCACTCCGTTCGGGGAGCGCACCCTGGAGCCAAGCGGGCGATCTCTGAACCTTCAGCCCAGGTAGCCCTCGACGGTCCCCGAGTCGCGGACTTTCGCGTCCTCGGGGTCCATGCCGGCTGCCCGTCGAGCTCTTCGCTGGTGGAGGAGATCCCAGCACTGGTCCAGCGTGACGGCGACCCGCTTCAGACGGTCCCGGTCGTCTTCACTCGCTTTGCCCCGTGACTCCCGTTCCCACAGGTCATGCTCCTCGTGCGCAAGCTCGTTGATCCGATCGATGACGCTCCGGTCTTCCATGAGTCCACCTCCTGGCTCGTTCCCGTGGGCGATCTCGAGAACCTTGGACATAGAACCCATCTCCGCGCCGGGTTCTTCCAGGCGCGGGCGGACCGCCGCCCGGGAGCACAGTGTGCCGGCTCGAGATCGCGGGTAAGAACTCCGGCGTCGCGCATGACAAAGGAGGACTCGATGGCGCAAGAGCTGGACATCAGTCAGGGCTGGTGCTGCGACGGCCGGACCTGGAAGGAGCACGCAAGCCAGGACGGTCACTGCTGCCAGCCCCAGGGCAAAGAGATCTCGGACCTCCCTCCTGACGGACAGCAGAAAGCCCGGGAGAGGCTTGCCCAGGCGGAGTCGTAGGGGGACGGCTTTGGCCAAGCTGGAAGCCGGAGCTACGCCGGATCCGGCGTAGCTCCCGATCAGTTGGGGCGGCTGAATCCTGGCGCCCTACGCAGCAGCTGGGCGTTCAACGCGACCACGACTGTGCTCACAGACATGAGCAGGGCCCCGACGGCGGGTGGGAGCAGGATGCCGACGGGGGCCAGGACGCCCGCCGCAAGCGGGAGCGCCACCGCGTTGTAGCCGGTGGCCCAGGCGAGGTTCTGAAGCATCTTCCGGTAGGTTGCCCGCGACAGCTCGACCACCCTGGCGACGTCTCGGGGGTCGTTTCGAACCAGGACGACGTCGGCGGACTCGATGGCCACGTCCGTTCCCGCTCCGATGGCGATCCCCACGTCTGCCTCGACCAGGGCCGGCGCGTCGTTCACCCCGTCACCGACCATGGCGACCACGTCGCCCTGGGCCTGCAACTCCCTCACCCGGATGGCCTTCTGCTCGGGCAGCACCTGGGCGAAGTGCTCGTCGAGGCCGAGCGCGGCGGCCACCCAACGGGCCACATCCTCGGAGTCGCCGGTGATCATGGCCACCCGGATGCCCAGCTCCTTCGGGTGGGCCACCGCCTCCCTGGATTCCTCCCGGATCACGTCGGCCAGAGCGAAGACGGCAGTCACGCTTCCGCCCTCGACCAGGCTCACCACGGTCTTCCCCTCCCCCGACCATCGCTTGGCAGCCTCCAGCAGCGCTCCGGCCAAGACCGCTCCCAGCGACTCGAGAAGGCGAGGGCCGCCGAGGTGGACCTCGTGATCATCCACCCGGCCCCGCACCCCAAGGCCCTCGAGCGCCTCGAATCCCTTGACCCGAGCGGGCCGCACTCCCCGGCTCTCGGCCTCCCTGACGATGGCCCGCGCCAGCGCGTGCTCGCTATCGGCCTCCAGAGCAGCGGCCAGGGCGAGCGCCTCCTGTTCCGAGTGGCCATCCGCGGTGGCCACGCCGACCACTCCAAGCTCGCCGCGGGTGAGGGTTCCGGTCTTGTCGAAGACCACCACGTCGAGCTCGCGAGCCCGCTCGAGGGCCAGGCGGTTGCGGACCAGCAGCCCGCTACGGGCGGAGAGGCTCGTGGAGATGGCGATCACCAATGGGACCGCGAGCCCCAGAGCGTGGGGACACGCGATCACCACCACCGTGACCGCCCGCTCGACCACGAAGTCCGCTCCCCGGTCGGCGGCGAACAGCCCCCAGGCCAGCGCCGTGGCGGACCCCGCGACCACCGCGATGTAGAACAACCACCTCGCCGCTCGATCGGCCACGTCCTGGGCCCGGGACTTCGACGCCTGCGCCTCCTCGACCAGCCGCATGATGCCGGCCAGGGCGGTTTCCTCTCCTGTTCGAAGGACCTTGACGCGGAGAGCCCCCTCCTGGTTGACGGTCCCCGCGATGACCTCGTCCCCCGGGCCCCTGTGTACGGGCCTGGATTCTCCCGTGAGCAGCGACTCATCGAGATGAGACTCGCCCTCGAGCACTTCGCCGTCGGCCGGCACCCGACCCCCCGGCCGGATCAACACGGTGTCTCCAGGTCCCAGCTCCGAGACCGGGACCTCCTCCGTTCGCCCCTCGACGAGCCGCTCCGCGGTATCCGGCAAGAGCTTCGCCAGCTCCGACAGTGCCTCGCCGGCCCGCCCGATGGAGCGCATCTCCAACCAGTGCCCCAGCAGCATGACGTCGACGAGAGTGGCCAGCTCCCAGTAGAAGCCCTCCCCCTCGACGAGGAAGGTCGTCGCCGCGCTGTACACGTAAGCGGCCGTGATACCCAGCGCAACCAGGGTCATCATCCCTGGAGCGCGGACACGGAGCTCGCCCGCCGCAGATCGGAGGAACACCGAGCCCCCGTAGCAGTAGACGACGGTCCCCAGCAGGAAGGGAACGTATCGTGGCCCCGGAAGGTCAGGAGCCTCCAGCCCTAGCAGGTCCCACAGGCCCTCCGCGTATGCCAGAACGGGAAGGGTGAGGATGAGGGACACCCAGAACCGGTTGCGGAACATCTCGGCCGAGTGCCCGGCGTGCCGGTCGTGATGCCCTTCGTGCGCTCCCATCCGGTCCGCTCCCAGTTCCGGTTCCGGATCGAGAGTAGTCGCCGGTCAGGTGCCTCGTTCGCCGATCGCGTCCGCGGGCCGGCCGCGCACGCGGCCCGGCGCTGGGGCGGCGCCTACGGCAGGGTTCGAGCCGTCTTCTTCGCCTGCTTCAGTCGCTCCCCCAGCTCCTCGAGCTCCTGGCGCGACATGCTCTTGCGGAGCTTCGGAAGCATCTCCTCCTCCTCTTCCTTGGCGTGGTGGCGAACACCTCCGATGAGCGCGGACATCTTGGCGTCGAGCATGGGATCGTCACCACTCAAGCCGACCAGCGCGCGGAGCGCCTTCTTCGCCTCAGAGTGCTCCACCTCGGCTTCGTGGACCAACTCCTTGAACTCACCGCCGATCTGCCGCATCTTCGGATAGAGGATCTGCTCTTCGATGGCCGCGTGCACCGAGAGCTCCTTGATCACGCGATCGGCGACGTGGCGCTTCGTCTTGTATGCCTTCGATCCCGCCTGCTCGAACCTCTTGAACAGGCCCTCCACCGTGTCGTGGTCCTGCTTGATCAGCTTGATGGCGTCCATCGACCGGTCCTCCCCGGCTCCAAGCAACAGCCCTATGGGGCGCGCCAGCGAAGTTCTCTCCGCGGAGTCGCACCTCAAACGCCGGGGCGGTCGAGGAATCACTGAACTCATTCCGGAGAGGCACTCCAGACGGGTTCGGACCGCGCTCGGCGGATCGCGGGGCAACCCGAAGCTCAGGCGCGCGCTTCGACCGGCTCGGCGCCGTGGGACTCGCGCAGCCTGCTGGACAACACGCGCATCACCGCCAGGCTGGCTTCGGGCCGCTCTCGAAGGATCCGCTCGAAGCGCCCACGGTCGATGGCGAGCGTCCGGACCTCCCCCGCCGCGACGAGGGACGCCATCCGGGGCGCTCCGCTGATGATCGCCATCTCCCCGACGGCCTCCCCCGGTGGCCGCCTGGCCACCTCCAACGTGCCGCCGGGGCGGGTTACCAGCACCCTGATCTCTCCAGACACGACCACGTACATCTCGTCGCCCGGCTCTCCCTGCTCCGCGATCACCTCTCCGTCCGTGTAGGCCTGTTCAGTGACGATCTCCCCGACGTGCTTGAGGTCGGCCGGGGAGAGATCGACGAAGAGCGACACCCGTCGCAAGAACACGACCCGGTCCATCAGCGACAGGCTTGGCAAGGTCTCCATGGGGCGATCTCCTTCCAGAGCTGAGGCGGCCGTCTCGCGCACCAGCGTATCGGCATCGGAATGGGCAAGGAGCTCGAGCGCCGAGCGCAGCCCGGCGTTCCCGGCCGCGGCGAAGGCCGCGCAAGCCCGCAGCCACGGGTCTGCGTCCCGCATGAGCTTCGCCAGCGCCGATGCTCTGTCCCCCGCCGGATGGCCCGCGCCCTCCCAGATCGCCAGGAGCGGCCGGACGACGCTCGGTTCCCCAACTGCATCGAGCGTTTCAAGCGCGTTCGCTCGCTGAACCGGGTCGCGGCTGTTCAGGTTCTCGATGGCGAGCTCGATGGCCGCCGCATCCCAGAAGTGACTGGCCGCGTGCAGCGCGTTCACCGCGTGCTGGAGCGCCCGATGGTGCAGGGCATGCGCCAGCACATTGGTGCGATCGTCCTTGTCGACACCCACCATGCTGAGGAGCTCTCCGTAGCTCACTGCCCGCGACACCTCCCGGCGCACGTACTGCCGAAGTATCGAGGGATCGACGCCTCCGAGCCGATCGAGCACGTGGATTGCCTCGGCCTCGAGGTCCGGACGGGCCAGGGCCTCCACCAGCGGGTCGCGAGCTGGGGCGCCCATCCGAACCAGGCCCTCCGCGGCTTCCGCTCGGACGAACGGATCCGGATCGCCGAGGGCCCGCACCAGAGCATGGGCGGCTCCGGCGTGGGGGTCGGTCGAGAGGGACGATACCGCGGCAGCGCGCCACTCCGGTTCAGGCGAATCGGCCATGGCGTGGAGGATCCGATCGGCCTCGTCGGCACGATCCGACCCCAGCAGCGCCGCCGACGCTCGTGCACGCACGCGGGGGTCGGGGTCGGCCAGCAAGCCGGAAAGGTGGGTCGCAGCTCGCTCGGGGAGCCCCGACGCCACCAAGGCATCCACCGCCGCCAAGCGCACGTCCGGATCCGGGTCGCCCACCAGGCCGCTCGCCTCGGCGAACGCGGACTTGTCTCCGATCCGGGCCCATCCCCGGAGGGCGGCAGCCCGAACGACGGCGTCATCGTCTCGGAGACCTTGGTGCAGGGCGGGCGAGACTTGGCCATCGGCCACCTCCGCCAGGATCTGCATGGAGATGCGGCGCACCGCCGGGTCCCGGTCTGAGACGGACCGGGCAACGACCTCGAGCGCGGCCGCGTCCTGACGGATCCCCCCGAAAGGCTCCTCCTCAGCGAGGAACACCTCGGGGTTCCCGGCACGGAGCGCCTCCACGACCGCGCCTGCGTAGGCTTGGCGAACCCGCCACACGGTGAAGATGGCCAGCCCGGCGGCGGCCACACCGATGATGGCGACCGCCCTGGGCTGGAGCACCCGATCGGCGAGGACGAGCACGAGTCCCGAGGCCACGATCCCTCCCTGGAGGGCGACGCCGTCCATGAACGCCCGGGTCTGGTCGCGTCGCTGAGCGGGCACCACGTTGAACAGCGCTTGCCACCCGCTTCCCCAAACGCCGTTGACCCACACCATTTGTAGGAAGCGGAAGGCCACGAGCGCGCCGAAACCCGGCCCGGCCAGCAGGACGGCGAATCCGGCCACGTACATCAACGGCAGAACGAGCACCATGGGGGCGACTCCGAACCGCGCGAACAGCCGGTTTGCCGCGAACAGGGATGCCATCAGGGCGATCCCGCTCGTCGCGCCCATGAAGAGACCGAGGAACCCCGCGAGGCGGCCTGCGTCGGGGAACCGCTCCGTCGCCGCCCTTGCAAAGAGGAACGCAACCGAGAAGTAGAGGAGGGCGAAGAGCGCGAGCGAGAGCGCCATCCAGGACAGGAGAGGCGACCTCATCAGAGAACGGAGTCCCCTGGCCAGCTCAGTCATCGGAGGCGGGGAAGGACGCCTGCCCCGACGGCGCGTCGGCACGATCCCGCCGCCGACCCTGAGAGCGGATCGCGCCACCAGGAACGCCAGACCGAGAGCCGCCGCCCACGGGAGCAACAGGTTCTCGACGCCGAGCCACCGGGCCAGCGGGCTCGTTGCCAGACCTCCGAACGTGACGCCCAGGATGAGCCCGGAGCCGTAGAGCGGGAAGAGGCGCTTTACCTGGCGCGTGTCGTGCACGGCACCGGCGATCCCCCACGCCGCGACGAGGGCGACGGTCCACATCACCATCATCGCGAGCCACATGGCCGGATAGAGCCATCGCTCGTTGATGACGAGCAGCAGACGCATGACGACGACCACCACGGCCATCACCAGAGGCGTCACCAACAGCAGCCGCCGAGGCCGGGGGCGCCCGAGCAATGTGTTCAGGCCAAGCATGATGGCGAAGGTCACGACGCCGAGCGCGACGTAGAGAGGGGGCAGGGAGCGCGGTCCGAAACGGATGAAGAGCAATGACTCGATCGCGTTGCCACCAAGGGCGAAGCCAAACCAGAGGATGATCATCATCGCCAGCAACCGGAAGGCCACCCGCCCCTCGTTCGGGCGGATCCTCAACAGTCGCTCTATGATCGCCACGCCGTCATGTGGCCGTGAGGCCGGCTTCCTCGCGAGCGTAGGCGATGGCCGCTCCACTACGTCCCAAGCACCGGCGCCAACGCGGGGCTCGAGAGCAGCGTCCGTCGATGGTCCGCGGAAAGGCCGGCGGCGAACTCCTCCACAGCGCTTCGCGTCCGGCGACGAGCTTCCTCCGCGGCGGCCTCGTCGCCCAGAGCGTCGAGCGCCTCCGCCAGGCCGGCCAGAGCGGGCCACAGCGTCGGCGCGTGGCCCAGCCGCTCGGCGTCCTCGATCCCCCGGCGGAACTCGGAGAGGCCCTCCTCAGGATTCCCCAGCCCGAGCATGGCACGGCCCAACACCGTACGAGCCCGGCACGCGTACTTCAGTCGTCCCGGACGGAGAGCATGCTCGAGCACCTCCTGGGCCGCGCCTGCCGCCTCCTCCAGACTCCCGGCCAGCAGCGCCGCCTCGGCCCGCGCCTCCAGCAACCGGACGGTCCAGAGCCATTGGTGCCACCCCTTGCTCCGCTCGGCGGCCTGAAGGAGCTCCGGCAGCGAGGCCTGGCTCCGTCCGACCTCACCCTCCTCGAGATCCACGAACAGCAGGTCGATCCTGGCGCTGACCTCGGCACCCAGAAACGCAGCCTTCCTTGCGTAGTCGAGCGCTTCCTCGTTGAGAGATCGAGCCTGCCGGAGGTCGCCCATCTCCCGCAGCGCACCCGCCCACATGTTCAGGGCTCGAGCGCTGAACAGGGGTATGGGCTCCATCTCCCGTCCGAACACCACCGCCCGCTCGAGCCACTCGATCCCCTCCTCGTGTCGCGAGAGCCCGATGAGAGCGAGGCCGGCGTGGGCGGCGCCGTTGATGACGCCGGTCAGGCTCGACGCCTCGAGCCCGAGCTCGTACGCCTGGCGGCCGAGCTCGAGAGCCCGTTGGTGATCGCCTCGCCAGTAGTGGCCGAGCGCACTCTGGCCAAGGGCGTGGGCGTAGGCGCCGTCTCGTTTCTCCACGGGCCACAGCGACTGGGCCTGGGCAGAGAGCTCGTTGCTCCGTTGCGTGTCGCCGTCCATCCCGGCTGCTTCGCCCACCACGGCCAGCGCCCGGGCCTCGAGCTCTGGATCCTCGATCTCGCGTGCCGCGGCGGTCGCCTCGTCGGCGTGCTTGTGGGTCTGCTCAGCGTCCGCCAGCCAGTACCACCCCCGGGCGCGTTCCAGCATGGCCAGCGCCCGCTCGCGCCCCTCAAGCTCAGGGATCACCGCCTCCAGTCCTTGCAGCCCCTGGGTGAAGTCGCCCGCGTCGATCCTGGTGGTGGCTCGGGCCAGCTCGGCCATGGGGCGCAGCACCCGTTCCTCCTTCCCCAAGAGCTCGATCGCCTCCGTGTAAAGCCCGATGGCCTCCTGTTTCGCCCATGCGCGTGAGGCCACCTCCGCAGCAGTCATGAGGTAGCGGGCGGCCTTCGCGTTCTCCCCCGACTCCTTCCAGTGGTAGGCGATCAGCGAGGCCGAGTCACGGGCCCGCTCCCCCATCGCCTCTTCGAGGTACCGCGCCACCACCGCGTGTCCCCGGCGGCGCGCTACCTTTGGCAAGGCCTGATAGGCGACTTCCTGCGTCAGGATGTGCTTGAAGATGAACTCGGGGTCTCCGGCCAGCCGCGATTGGCGTTGGCGGCGGATGACGTCCCTCACTTCCAGGCTGTCGAGCGACCGGTCGAGGGCGGCCGAATCGCCGTCGAGGGCGAGCAGCGCACCCCTCCAGAAGAACCGCCCCACGATGGAAGCCTCCCGCAGCACGCGCCGCTCCTCGGCTGGGAGGGCGTCGAGGCGGGCGGCGATGATCGCCTGCACCGTTGTCGGCAGCGAGGAGGCCAGGCCGGCCGTT
The DNA here is from genome assembly GCA_050692195.1 of Actinomycetota bacterium. Taxonomy (GTDB): domain Bacteria; phylum Actinomycetota; class UBA4738; order UBA4738; family UBA4738; genus JBOGVA01. The sequence goes on from JBOGVA010000022.1 coordinate 13,806, forward strand.
CGCTCTTCCACCGAGGCGGCCAGCTCCTCCAGAAACAGGGGGTTCCCGCCCCCCGTCTGTACGAGAGCCCCCAAGCTCGCCTCCGGCTCGCGTGACGTCATCAAGGAGAGGGCGAGATCGCGGCTCTCGCTCTCGTTCAGCGGCTGGACGGAGATGGCGGTGTAAGCTGCGAGGCCACCGCCCCAGGTGGGATGGGCGTCCAGAAGCTCCGGGCGAGCCGCCGTGAGCAGCAACAGCGGAACCTCGCGAACGCGGCCCGCCAGCGACTCCACAAGCTCGAGCAGCGCCGGCTGGGCCCAGTGGACGTCCTCGAACGCCAGAGCGGTAGGCCTGGCCTGCGCAAGGCCTTCCACGACCCGGCGAACGGAGGAGAACAAGAGCTGCTTGTCCGGCGTCCCTTTCGTGGACAGGCCGAGCACGATCTGCAGGTGGCCCGCCACCTGCTCCGCGTCCTCCTCCGGCACCACCTGGCGAACGAGCCCGTTGAGCTTCATCCGCGCCAGCGGCACGGGGTCGGAGTCCAGGATCCCCGCAGCCTGCTCGACCTGCTGGCTGAACGCGTCGTATCCCGTGGTCTCGCCGTAGGGAAGGCAGCGCCCCTTGATCAGCCGGCCCTGTCGCTCAACCAGCGAGGTGAGCTCCCGGATCAGCCGGCTCTTCCCGATGCCGGGCGGCCCGATGAGAGTGACCAAGCGGGGCCGGCTCTCCTCGACGACTTGCGCCCACAGCCGTTCGAGCAGATCCAGCTCCGCCTTCCGCCCCACCAGCGGAGTTCCCGAGGGAGCGCGCTCGGCGGGCTTCCCTCGTGCCGCCAGCACACGCCAGGCCGGAACCGGCTCCTCCTTGCCCTTGGCCGCGACGGCCTCCACCGGCTCGTAGTCGATGACCTGAGCAGTTGCCAGATACGTGGCCCGACCGACGAGGATCGTCCCGGGAGGCGCCGCCGACTGCAGACGGGCGGCGGTGTTGGTGACGTCCCCCATGACCGTGTACTCGCGTCGCTCCTCGGGGCCGATCAGGCCGGCCATGACCTCGCCGGTGTTGAGCCCGATATGGAGCTGTAGGGGCAGCCCCGGCCCCATCTCAGCTTGGATCGAGTCCCGCATGGCGAGGGCGGCCCGGACGGCCCGCTCGGCGTCGTCCTCGTGGATCAGCGGAGCGCCGAAGACGGCCATGATGGCATCGCCCATCACGCTGACCACGGTCCCCCCGAAGGTCCGGACCTCTTGTCCCATGCGCTCGGCCAGCTCGTGGGCCAGAGCCTTCACGTCTTCCGGGTCCAGCTTCTCGGACAGAGCGGTGAAGCCCGACAGGTCGGCGAACAGCACGGTGGCCAGCCGTCGCTCCTCCCTGGCATCTTCGACAGGGGGGACGGGCCCAGGCTGCTCAAGGGCGCTCCCACAGGTCCCGCAGAACGCGTACCCGAGGGGGTTCGGGGTGCCGCAGACCGGGCACGGTCGCTGAAGGCTGGTCCCGCAGGAGCCGCAGAACCGTTGCTCCGGCGGATTCGGCGTCCCGCAGTTAGGGCACCGCACCGTATCCGACATGCGGCTGAGTGTAGATCGTCCCTCCGCGGCAGCGAAGGGGAGGTGGCGTTCTCTCAACCCCTCCCGATGGACCCGAGGTGCGTATCCCGGAACCCGGTCGGGTACTTCAGCCCGTACCCGAGAAGACGGTCCATGCCGATGTGACCGAACCAGATCAGCGCGATCGAGTACGTGAGGGGGCTCCTGCCACCACCCCAACGATCCCTAGGACAGCGGGGGGAACGTACGTGTGGAACAGGTCGTACACGGCAGCTCCGACCCGCCTCCCGCCCAGGTAGCCGAGCATCCCCAGGTCCGGGGCGAGCAACAGCACGAGGAAGAGCAGCCAAGACCGGCCGAATCGTCCGTAGAGCGTCACCGTAAGCGCCAGGAGCGCCGCTCCTTCGGTCCGAAGCAGCAATCCGGAAGCCCACGCACCGCGCAGAGCTCCTGCCTGCCGCCATCGTTCGTGCCGACGCTCATTTCCATCGCCCCCTCCGGTCGAGAGCGCCCGGGCTCGGGCCTTATCGAAGGTCGAACAGTGGGTCGGTGATGGTCAGCGGGAGGTCGTGGCCGAACGTAGCGAAGATGGCGAAGAACGCCAGGGCCGCGCCCAGGAAAGTCGCGTTCCTCCAGAAGTTCCCCCGCTGCGTGTTCCGCTGCTCGGGATCCTCGATCTCCCAGAAGCGATGGAACCACGCCCCGGCGAGCACGACGAAGAGCCCGATCATGAGGGCTCCCAGGTCCGCCCAGATTCCCAGAGCGATGGAAAGCGATCCGGCGAGGAGCCACAGCCCGGACGGCCAGGCTGCAAGCGGGGGCAGGGGGAAGCGCATGCTCTGCGCGTATCCAATGGCCATGCCACCCTTCCTCACGTGGAAGATGGCCGAGTTCACGAAGATCGCGCCGAACAGCAGCCTTCCAACCAGAAGGATCCACGCCCCTGCATCGCTCATGAGGACTCCTCTCTGTTGCCCCGTCTTACCACCATCGCTGGCCAACCGCCTCGTCCGTGTCGATGTTCCCGGTGGTCCGCGCGACTACTTCGTCACGCAGTAGCGAAAACCGAGCCACCCCGTGGCCCAGCGGTCCGGCTGCACATCCAGGACCCTGCCCCCGTGCCGCGCGAGCAGGTCGATCACTTCGTCCCTGGGGATCCCGTACGCCTCCATCCTCGGCGTCCTCGACCGGATGATCCCCCGGTACAGCTCCAGGACGGGCCTTGGGACGAACGGCCTGATGAGCCGCTTGATCCGACCTCCAGGGACCGCCTCGGGCCGGACCGCCTGAGCCTGGACCACCTGACCCTCGCCCGGCTCACTCTCGGCTGCTTCTCTCCGCTTGGCGGGATCGAGCTCCGTAGGAAGCTGGAACACGAGCACCCCCGCAGGCTTGAGCACTCGAAGGAACTCGCGCAGGTATCCCTTGGCATAGCGTGGCTCCATGTGCTGAAGCGTGATGTTCGAGTAGATGAAGTCGAACCGGTCATCCTCGAAGATGCGGAGATTGGTGGAATAGTTGAGGTGATAGCGGCACCGATCCCCACGCCGGTTGTACCTGCGGGCCAGGCGAATCATCGACGGGGCGATGTCGAGGCCATCCACCTGCTCGAAGTGCGCTGCGAGCGCCTGGGTCAGTCTGCCCACCCCGCAGCCGAAGTCCAGGGCGCGCCGCCGGATCAACTCCCCTCCGAGAGATTCGACGTGCAGCAGCACGCCTTCGATCTCGTCGCGGCCCCACGCGAAGAAGTCCTCCTCCAGCCAGCCCTCCGTCCTCTCCGGGTTGGTGAGGATGGCCTCCAGGGGCGCTTTCTTCCCAAGGGCATCCCAGTTCCGCCTGAGCCGCCTGAGGTTCATCGGGAAACAGTAGGCCCCCCTCGCGCGCCGGCGCGAGTCGCGCCTACCTGACCGAGGGCTCCGAGATCGAAGTCCGGGGCTCCCAGTCTCGAAGCCATTCCGCCCCCTTCACCATGAGGGCGGCGAAGGCGGCAGTCCGGAGGAATCGGGCTACGGGCGTCCTGCGGATCGCCGGCAGCTGCGAGAGCAGAGGCGCACCGACGATGACGATCTTCGAAACGTTCTCACGGAGGCGCTTGCCTTCCTGGGACCCCAGATAGCTGCGCCCCGCCGCGGCCAGATCCGCTGCGGACTGGAAGACCGAGTCGAGGACTCCGGTCACGGGCCTGCCCATGCCTCTCATGCCACGCGGCCGGGGCCCCCGTCGGAGGCGACGATCGGAAGGCCCACCCCCACCCAGGCTTCGGCGCCGCCCTCCAGGTTGTGCGCCTCGAACCCCCGAGCCTGGAGCATCAGCGCGGCAAGTTCGCTCCGGTTCCCGGTCTTGCAGACCACGACGACCGGGCGAGCGGGATCGAGCCGGCCCTGCTCTCCCCCCGCCATGACGGAACTGAGAGGGATGTGCACGGAATCCTCGATGTGGCCGGCCTCCCATTCGTACGGCTCGCGTACGTCAAGGATCTGCCACTCCTCCCGCTTTTCGTACAAGAGTCGAGGGTCGTCCATCGTGCTTCGCCTCTCCGCCCGATCGGTCTTTACTACGTTACGCGCTTCCTCGGCAGTTGCCAGGTCATGGCTGGTATCGTCGGCCGACGTGCCGGACGAACCCCCTCCCGGGCCTGAACGGGACGCGGAGAGCCAGGGGCCGAGACTGGCGCGAGCCGGCGCGGCGATCCGCGGGCTGGCCGTCGACATAACCCCGCTCCGCGAGTCCCGGGACTTCCGAGCCCTGTGGCTCGGCGAGCTGATCTCCGTCACGGGCAGGCAGATCACCGTGGTGGCCCTGCCCTTCCAGATCTTCCTGCTCACACGTTCCCCGCTGGCCGTTGGGCTCATCGGGCTGGTGCAAGTGGTTCCGTTGATCGCCTCCTCCGTAGCCGGAGGAGCGATCGCGGACAGGATGGACCGAAGGCTCCTGCTGCTGATCACCGAGGTGGGGCTGGCGGTCACCAGCGGCCTGCTCCTGCTCGGCGCCATCGTGGAGCAGCCGCCACTGTGGTACCTCTACGCGGTCTCGGGGGCTCAGGCCGCAATCTTCGGCATCAACACCCCGACCCGCTCGGCCGCCATCCCGAGTCTCGTTCGCCGCGACCAGCTGCCGGCGGCCCTGGCCCTGAACCAGGTCCTGTTCAACACCACCATGATCGTTGGGCCCGCCCTCGCCGGGCTTGTCCTGGGAGCTTTCCCCGAACCCAGATTGGGGCTGATCCTGGCGTATGCCGCTGACGTGATCACCTTCATGGCGGCGATCGCGGCGCTGCTCTTCGTGCGCCCGCTCCCGCCGGGAAGGGAGCCCGGCAGCCAACCCTCGACCGGATGGCAGGACGTCAAGGAAGGCTTCGCCTACCTCCGGAGGCGGCGGCTCCTCATCGCCACGTTTCTCATCGACCTGGACGCGATGATCTTCGGGATGCCCCGGGCACTGTTCCCGGTGCTGGCCCTCACCGTGTTTCGCGTGGGCCCCCAGGGCCTGGGCCTCCTCTATGCCGCTCCCGCCGCCGGCGCCCTCCTGGGAGCTCTGACGGCGGGGTGGGTGGGCCGGATCCGGCATCAAGGCCGGGCCGTCATATGGGCCGTAGGGCTCTGGGGGGTTGCCATCACGAGCTTCGGGCTCTCGGGGCGCCTGTTCGGGGTCGCTCTCGTTTTCCTGGCCTTCGCCGGATGGGCCGACGTGATCAGCGCCGTCTTCCGGGGCGCGATCCTCCAGCTATCGATCCCGGACTCGCTGCGGGGCCGCCTCTCGGCGGCCCACATCATGGTGGTGACCGGTGGGCCCCGGCTCGGCGACTTCGAGGCGGGATTGGTGGCATCGTTGGTATCCCCATGGTTTTCCGTGGTGTCGGGAGGCCTTGCCTGCCTGGTGGGGGTGATCGCCCTGGCCAAGCTCTACCCGGAGCTTTGGAACTACCACGGAGAGCGGTTAGCTGGGGGCCGGTCGGGGAAAGACATAGCCAAAACAGGCTAGCCCGATCGGGGTAGAACGGGGCACATGGGCCTGCTAGGACTTTGGGTCCTAAGCCCTTACTAGTCCCTTCGCGCTATTGTCCGGTCCGCCGGCGCTCGTGCTATCATCCGCCACGGTCTCGAGCGCCTCCCAAGCGGCTGAAAGCTTGTGGGTCAAGAGAGGGAGGACGACAGGATGAGTCCCGGAGCGACAGGGCTTCGCCGTCAAAGCGGGACTCGGTCGTTCCCCGAGCGGCGCGCCGATCTGCCCGGGTAAGTCGAATGGCCCTCTCCCCCGCCCTGCGCACCGCCCTCTGGTGGCGAGCCATCGCCCCTCCCCGCCGGGCCCCGCTGGTGGCGATCATCCCCGGTATCGACGCGATCGCCCTGCTCGGCGCGGCGAACTTCATGCGGCACCTCGATCATTACCTGGGCATCACGTACGTCGTCCTGACGTTCCTCGTCCTGATGTGCTCGGGCTCGCATCGGGCTCGCATCAATCCGCGGCTCGGCGACGACTTCGCGTGGCTGTTCGCCAGCCTTACGGTACCGATCGTGTTCGTTGCCCACCTGGCTCCATCCGACGCGATGCTCGCGCACTTCGTGAAGATGGCGCCCGTGGCCGTCGGGTTCGTCCTGCTCGGCAGGGCAGTCTCGTACCTCATGATCCGCGAGGCTCGCATGCGCGGGTACGTGAACGAACCCACCCTCATCGTCGGCGCGGGCCAGCTGGGCGTCCAGGTGGCGAAGACACTCCAGGAGCACCCGGAGTTCGGGCTGGTGCCCATAGGCTTCCTGGACTCCTTCGAGGAGCTCGGCCTTCCGGCGCCGATCCTCGGCGACGTCCGTGAACTGGAAGCGGTGGTGAAGGAGTTCAACATCGAAAGGGTCATCGTGGCCTTCGGCGCGACCCGCGAGCCGGAAATGGTCCCCATCATCCGGGCCTGCGACCGGCTGCCGGTCGAGGTGCACGTGATGCCGCGGTTCTTCGAGCTGGGCGTGGCCAAAGAGGGGCCCTTCACCGACGACCTCTGGGGGATCCCGCTGATCCGGCTCCGGCGATCGGCCCTGCGCACGGTCGCCTGGCGTACCAAGCGCGTCTTCGACCTGGTCGTGGGATCGCTCGCCCTGGTGCTGAGCGCCCCCATGTTCGTGGCGGCCGCGGTGGCGGTTCGCCTGTCCAGTCCCGGGCCGGTGTTCTTCCGGCAGACGAGGATCGGGCAGCGGGGCGAGGTGTTCGAGCTCCTCAAATTCCGGACGCTGCGAGTGAACGACGACTCGGACACGACGTGGAGCGTCGCCAACGACGATCGCCTCACCCGGGTCGGCGGGCTGCTGAGACGGACGAGCATCGATGAGCTGCCGCAGCTGATCAACGTGCTGCGAGGTGAGATGTCTCTGGTGGGGCCCCGACCTGAACGCCCCTACTTCGTAGACCAGTTCCGCGTCGCCGTGGCGGGCTATGAAGACCGGCACCGGGTTCCGGCGGGGATCACCGGGTGGGCCCAGGTGCACGGGCTCCGAGGGGACACCTCGATCGAGAAGCGGGCCGTCTTCGACAACCATTACGTGGAGAACTGGTCCCTGTGGCGAGACATCGTGATCCTCATCCGCACGATCGGGACCGTGGCGAGCGGGGCGGGGCGATGAGCCCATGTCGGCCATGAGCGTGGCGACGCGGGACTACCGGCTGCGGGACGCCGGGACCGCGGAAGCGTGGCGGGGGGATGCCGGGAGCGAGGTCGTCACCGTGGTCATTCCGGCCCGTGACGAGGAGGGCTTCATCGGGCCCTGTCTGGACTCGGTGCTGGCACAGGACGAATGGAACCTCCAGGTCATCGTGGTCGACGGCGCCTCACGTGACCGCACGAGTGAGGTCGTGCGCGACTACATGCGCCGAGACCCTCGGGTCGAGCTCCTGGACAATCCCGACGGGAGGATCCCGACAGCGCTGAACCTCGCCCTGGCTGCGGCCCGGGGCCGCTGGCTGGTGCGAGTCGACGCCCATTCGACCATCCCTCCGAGCTACGTCAGCTCGTTGGTCAGCCACCTCCGAACCGGAAAGTGGGGCGGGGTGGGGAGCCGGAAGGACGGCGTCGGATCGACGCCCGCCGGGCGGGCCATCGCCTCGGCCATGGCCTCACCCTTCGGGGTCGGAGGTTCCCGATACCACTACGGGACTCGCGTCCAGCCGGTGGACCACGTCCCGTTCGGCGCTTACCCGACGCGCCTCGTCCGCCGGATCGGTGGATGGGACGAGCGGTTGGCCGCGAACGAGGACTTCGAGCTCGACTACCGGATCCGGAAGACGGGACGCTCCCTGCTGCTCGACCCCAGCGTCGCCATCGCGTGGCGTTGCCGCCAGTCCTTCGGTGACTTCTTCCGCCAGTACCTCCGCTATGGCCGGGCGAAGGCCAGAGTGGCGAGGCTGCATCCCGCGTCCCTTCGCCCCCGCCACCTCGCTTCGCCGGCGCTGGTGGGATCCTGGGCGGCGGCTCTGGCGCTGAGCGTCCGCTGGCCCTGGCTCCTCGCTCTGGTCGTGCTCCCCTACGCGGTTGCCCTCACCGTGGCCAGCCTGGCGGCGGCCCGGAAGGCGTCGCATCGCGCGTCTCCTCCGCTCATCGCCGCCGCCTTCCTTACCATGCACGCGGGATGGGGTATGGGATTCTGGCAAGGGCTCGGCGACATGCTGCGCGACGCCCTGCGGCGAATCCGTCGCCGCTAGACCCTCTTCGGGTCGCTTCGACCGGGAGATCCTGTCGCCATGACCACCGTTCGATGACGGCGGCCTCGATGACGATGACACGATGACCGGCGGCTCGGTTACCGGTCCGTCCAGTGCACCCGGCCTCCCCGAGGGGTGGGAACCCGGGACGGGGCTGACCCGAATGGCCGTGGGCGGAGTGGCATGGCAGGGCCTCTCCTATCTCCTCGGCCGGATCCTGGTGCTGGCAACGACGGTGGTGCTGGCTCGCCTGCTCACACCGGGCGACTTCGGCCTGGTAGCCCTGGCCCTGGTGTTCATCGCCTACGTCGAGGTGGCTACGGACCTGGGAGTGGCCCAGGCCCTCATCTTCCTTCCGGCCGATCGCCGGCGGAACGACGTCGCCCTGGCCGTCTCCTTGCTCGTGTCGGCCCTTCTGGTCACGGCGGCGATGTTCGCCGCGCCCGCGGTGGCCCGGTTCTTCGACCGGCCCGACCTCACCACGATGTTCCGGGTCCTGTCGATCTCCCTGCTCCTCGGCGGGGCGGGCCAGGTGCCCGACGCGCTGCTTCGAAAGAGCCTTCGGTTTCGAAGGAGACTCCTGGCGGATCTCTCCCGGGCCTTCATCCAAGGGTCGGTGTCGATCGCGCTGGCTTCGTTCGGACTGGGGGCCTGGGCAATCGTGTGGGGGTACCTGGCCGGCGGGCTGGCCTGGCTCCTGGCCGCCTGGGCCCTCGTGGACTACCGGCCGAGCCCGCACATCTGGCGCGTGACCTACGGCCAGGCCCGTCCCCTGCTGGCCTACGGCGTCCCCGTGGCCGGCAACGCGCTGCTCCTCAGCCTGGTCTTCGACCTGGACTACCTCATCGTGGGGAAGCGCCTGGGAACGGAAGCGCTGGGCCTGTACACCTTGGCGTTTCGCATCCCGGAGATGGTCATCATCAACGTGTTCTACGTCCTGTCCGCCGTGGCCTTCCCTCTGTTCAGCCTGGCCCGGGAAGCGCCCGGACGCCTCAAGCGAGGCTATCTCTCCCTGGTGCGGCTTCAAACGGCGTACGGGGCGGCCGCCGGAGTGGGTCTGGCCATGGTTGCTCCGATGCTCGTCCCCGTCCTGTTCGGCCCTCGATGGGAGGCGAGCATCGCCCCCCTCCAGGCCCTGGCGCTGTACGCCGCCTTCCGGTCACTCGGCATCGGAGCGGTGGACGTCTACAAGGCCATGGGCCGGCCCGGCCTGGCCGCGTCCCTTTCCTTCGTGCGACTGGCGGTGCTGGCTCCGGCGCTGCTCATCGCCGTGGGCTCGGGCATCGAGGCGGTCGCCTGGACCCAGGCCGTCGTCGCCTTGCTCCTGGCTTTGCTCATGCAGGCTGTGGCGTGCAGGGTGCTCGGCCTTCGCCTGGCCTCCTTCGGGGCGGCGCTCATCCCTGCGGCGGCCGTAGCCCTGGGGACTGCCGCTGGCGCGGGCGCCGTCCGCCTGTGGATGCCGGGTCCCGAATGGGCCCGCCTGGCAGCCGCGGTGGTTTCCGGCGGCCTGGCCGGCTTAGTGGCCGTGCACGCGGTCGACCGTAGGTTTCTGTCCGACGCCCGCTTGCTGCTGCGGCGCCCCGGGCGGACCGAGCCGGTCCCGAGTTGAACGGCTTCCGCGCTGCTCTGGCTTCGCTCGACAGTGCCGGCGTCCCCTACCGGCTTCGCAAGATCGACCACCCGACCCAGGACCTTCCAGCGGAGGGAGAGCTGGACGTCTGGCTGGATCCTCGGCGGTTCGAGGGAGCCGACGCCGCCCTGCAAGCCGCCGGCTTCAGGCACTTGAAGGCCCCCGGTCATCCGGGGCACCGCTTCTACGTCGCGTTCCGGCAGGGGAAATGGCTGAAGCTCGACGCCAAGGCCCTCCCCCAGGCTCGGGGCCCGGCCCTTCGCCGCATCCTCGGGCTGTGCGGGAAACCGCTCGGCTTGGCCATCCCGGCCAAAGCTCGCAGGGCGGTGGGAGGCCGCCGGCCGGTCTCGCCCAGGAGGCTCGGCCCCGTGGTGGCCGTGCTCGGGCCCGACGGAGCCGGGAAGGGAACCCTGATCTCTTCGCTGCAAGAGCGCATCCCCGTCGCCGTGACACCCATCTACATGGGGATCGCCAAGACACGGACGCGAAACAACAGCGCGGCCCGCCCGCCGGCCAAGCCAGTCCCTGGATGGCGGGAGGTCGCCGGCGTCCTCAAAGGCGCCGTGCGAACCTGGCGGACCCTCTTCCGCGCCTACTCCGCGGCCTGGCGCGGCCACATCGTGCTGTGCGACCGCCACCCCATCGAGGTCCTTGCCGTCCGGCCGCGGCGAACGCGGGTTGGTGCAGCGACGGAGAGGCTTCTGGTGGCGAGACTCATGCCAAAGCCGGATGCGATCGTCGTCCTCGACGCCCCCGGAGAGGTGCTGTATCGCCGGAAGCAGGAGCATCCCGTCGAAGTGCTGGAGAAGTGGCGGCACCGGTACGCGGAAGTGTTCGGACCCATGGGCGCCGTCACCATCTCGACCACGGGGCCTCGGCGACTCGCCGTCGACCGGGCGTCAGAAGTGGTGTGGAGGGCGCTCGGAAAGCGGCGCGGCTGGTGATCTTCCAGTCCCTCGCCTCCCTGTTCCTGCCGGCGGACGAGGCACGGCACGCCGTCATCCTCGACGCCGGCGAGCGCTGGCGGTTGGACGAGGCGGCGGCCGCGGGGGCGGACACGGTCGTGTGGGGCCGGGAGGCCCTGCGCTCGGGGACCCCTTCGGCGGTCGCCATTCGATGGGCGCTCGCCCGAGAGCGAGGCATCGTCAGGGTTCGCCGGCGTCCTCCCGCGCCGCTGGAGGTGACCGGAGTCCATCGCCTCCCCCCACCGAGGCTCGCACCGGGGGTCCTCCGAAACAGGCTTCGGGAAGCGCTCCTGGGCGGAGCGCTCGTGGAGCTGGGCGGTCCCCGGCGGGGCCCCAGGTTGATCGACTGGGCAGCCGAGGCGGCCGGGGCGACCGGCGGCGTGAACGCCTTCCGTCCGGGATCCGGCGGCTCCGGACTGGCCCGGATCCGGGGGCCGGAGGGCTCGCCGCTGGTGCTCAGGCTGGCCCGTTCGGGAGGGCCGGGTGACCCTCATCGAGCGGCCCAGGCCCTGGAGCGACTTTCCTCGATGGAATCAGCTCTCGTTCCGCGGCCGGCCGGCAAGGGTCGGGTGAACGGGGTGTCCTGGACCGCCGAGACCGCGCTGCCGGGGCGTCCTCCCTCAAGGATCACCCAGGACCTTGCCGCGCAGGTGGCGGCGTTCTGCGCGGGGCTGCCGAGAGCGGAAGGCCAGGCCACCGCCCACTCGGCGGACCTCCTCCAGGTCGCCCGACGGTTCCCTCACTGGACGACCGTCCTGTCCGAGGCGGTGACGGCGTGCGACCAGGCGGCTCTCTCCGTCCCCGCCCTCATGCGGCACGGGGACCTCTGGGCCGGGAACCTCCTGGCCGAGCGCGGCGGCATGACGGCAGTAATCGACTGGGACGCCTGGCACCCTGCCGCGCTGCCCGGGACCGACCTCCTTCATCTGGTCGCGATGGAGGAGGGCCGGAAGACCAGCCGCGGCATGGGACGGGTCTGGCTCGCACGCCCCTGGGAGTCCGAGAGCTACTCCGCCGCTGGGGCCGGCTACTGGAACGCCATCGGAGTCCGCCCCGACCCGAAGCTGCTGGAGGCGGTGGGCATCGCGTGGTGGGCGGGCCAGGTGGCGGCGACCCTCGCCCGCCTGCCGTTCCTGGCCGGTGACGAGCGCTGGGTCGAGGCCAACGTGGAGACCGTCCTCACCGCGCTCATGGGCTGATCCCGAGACTTCCTCACAGACTTTCGTCGGTGCCCGATTGAGCCATTCGGCCGTAGGCCGATGCCTCGGGCGTTGATACCGTGGCCCGCCTTTGATGATCGGTTCGGATTCGTCCCTCGTTGTGCGGCTCCGCATCGCCGCGAGCCGCATGCTCGCGCTGGTGATCCTGGTCACCAGCAGCTTTGTCTGGCCCCAGGGAAGCGTCCAGGATGCAACCGCGGCGCCACCCACCGACGTATTCACATTCGGCCCGGAGGCCGACGCCTACGTCGACTCCGCACAGCCCTCCACGAGCTTTGGGGCGTCTCGCTACCTGTGGGTTGACGCGAGCTCGGTCAAGCGATCGTTCCTGCGGTTCCAGCTCACGGGGTTGAACGGGCGGACCCTGACCTCCGTTCGCCTTCGCCTGTACCAGACCGACGCGTCCCCGCTTGGAGGTAGCGTCTGGTCCATGAGCTCGAATGCGTGGGACGAGTCGGTCACGTGGCAGACGCGACCCGCCATCGACGGCTCCCTGCTGGGCAGCTTCGAAAGCGTGCAGCCCTCCACGTGGTACGAGCTGGGCCTCGACCAGTCGCTGATCACCGGCGACGGCCCGCTGTCGCTGGCGATGGACTCCTCGCACTCCGACGGAGCTCGCTGGGGCAGCCGGGAGCACGCCAGGCCGCCGCAGCTCGTCGTGGAGGCCGTGCCGATCGAGAGCGACAGCTTCTCGTTCGTCCCCGAGGCCGACACCTACGTCGACTCCTCCCGGCCGGCGTCGAGCTTCGGCACCTCCTCCTCTCTCTATGCGGACGCCAGCCCGGTGAAGCAGTCCTTCCTTCGGTTCCGGGTCGCCGGGATCGAAGGGCGGACCGTCACACGAGTCCGCCTGCGCCTCTACCAGACGGACTCGTCGCCGCTCGGAGGAAGGGTCCACTCCATCACGTCCAACATCTGGACCGAGTTGATGACCTGGGAGACCCGGCCGGCCGTCGACGGCCCGCTGCTGGGAGTCTTCGGCACGGTGGCGAGCGGCCGGTGGTACGAGGCGAACCTCGGATCGTCGGCGGTCGCCAGCGACGGTCCTCTGTCGCTGGCGATCCTGTCGACCAGCTCCAACGGCGCACGCTGGGGAAGCGGCCAGCACGCCGAGTTCCCTCAACTCGTCGTCGATGTGTCTCGCGTTCCCGGGCTGACCCTCGACGGCCTGAGCCAGGTGGCAGCGCCCTACTTCGGCTCGAGCGACCCCACGTACTTCGCCGCCAACCGGCGCCTGGCCCTGACCGAGGGCGGCCGCATGCTCGCGGTGTTCGGCCGTCACTCGAGGGGTGTGCAGCTCGCCTGGCGCGATCCGGGAGGCGGGTGGATGACCAGGACGATCGGCGCGGTCGGCAACGGCCTGCTCCTGGGCGGCTCGGGCACCGGTGACTGGCCCGCATCGATCGCCGTCGCGCGAGACTCGGCCGGGCGCCAACACGCCTGGGCGGTGTGGAGCGGGTCGAACTCCCAGAGCGGCGCGTCGGTGATGCTTCGGAGGCTGAGCGACCTCGACTCCGCCGAGGGCCCGACCGTGGGGCCGATCGTGGTGGTGCCCTCCGCGGGGATCGGGAACTCCAAGGTCGACCTGGCCTTCGAGTCGGCTCCGGATGGAAGCCTTCGAGGCTGCATCGCCTGGCTCCAGCGCATCGACGCCTCGTCGTGGAACGTCGCGGTCACCTGGTTCACCGATCTCGACGCCGACCAGCCCGTCTTTCACGACGGCGCCGTGATCTTCAACTCCTCCTCCGGGGCGCGGATGGCGACCCTCGTTCCCGTCACGGATGGGCTGCGCATGATCGTGCGAGGCCCCACGGGCAGGCTTCAAGTGTTCGGCCACGACGCCTCGGCACCCCTGGCCAACTGGTGGGCCTGGGGCAGCGGGATCAAGGTGAGCGGAAGCTCCGTCCCGGGCGGAGTGGCTCTTGGCTCCGGCGAGGTGCTCGCGCCGGTGGAAGGCGACACCAGCGCCCACGTGGTAACCGTCCAGCGGTTCTCCGCCGATGGAGTCCAGGTCGCCACCGACCTCCGACTCACCGGGTACTCGCAGCCCTCGATCGCCGGCGACGGAACCGACGCCTGGTTGGTGATGATCCGCCGGAGCGATGGCTACGTGGTGTCTCGCAGGTTCACGGCCGGCTCCGGTTGGGACGGGGCGGACCGGGTAGAGATCGGCCCGGAGGGAGGCGGCAACCTCGCCTGGCCCAACGTGCTTCGCGACGCCGAAGGCAGGCTGCGTCTGCTGGTGCGCGGCCCGTCGGGCGGGACCAACCGGAACGCGGTCCTGGCCTACCAGCGCCCGGCCTAGCTAGACGGACGGGCTCCCCTCCACCCCATAGCTTTGCCGCAAACTGTGGACCGATGACCATCCTCTGCTACCACTCGGTGCAGCCCGGTTGGAACTCTCCGCTGGCGGTAAGCCCCCAATCCTTCGCGCGGCACGTCGCCTGGCTGGCCAGGGCCCGGCTAACGGTGGACCTGGACGCAGCGGTGGCGCGGATGGCGCCGTCCGGACGGCTGCCACGAAGGACGGTCGCCCTCACCTTCGACGACGGCTTCTCCGGGATCTTCGACCACGCGCTCCCCTTGCTCACCTCGCACCGGATCCCGGCGACAGTCTTCGTGGTGGCCGAGACACTGACCTCGGAGGGCCGCCTGGTCGACTGGGTCGACGATCCGCCCGCCAGCCCTCTCGCCGCCGTCTCCCGCGACCAGGTGCTGGAGATGCAGGAGGCGGGAGTTCAGTTCGGCTCGCACAGCTATGCCCATCACGATCTGACGTCACTCAGCGAGGAGCAATGCGAACACGACCTCCGACGCAGCCGTGAGGTCCTCGAGGACCTCCTTGGCGCGTCCGTCACGTACCTCGCCTACCCGAGAGGTCTGCACAGCGAGCCGGTCCGCCGGGCAGCGGCCCGGGCAGGGTTCACCCACGGCTTCGCCCTTCCTGAGTCGCGACAGCCGGTCGGGCCGTACTCGGTGCCGCGCGTGGGCATCTACCCGACCGACGGCGTCCTGGCCCTTCGGGTGAAGACATCGGAGTGGTACGTCCCGCTCAGGCGGAGCCGGGCCTTCCCGGTCCTTCGCCGCCTGGCCGGGCGCGGGCCTGCCCGGGTCCGGCCTGCGGGCTGAGGGTCTACCTGCAGGCGGCGCATACCCGGCGACGTGGAGGTGTTACGGCGAGGCAGGAGACGCTGGAATCGCGCAGGAACGGCACCTCCCAGGAAGCAGCAACTCCGGCGAGCCCAACCTATTCAGGTCAGAAAGCGTCCAGAAAACTCGACGCGGACCTACTTCACCATAATCGACGCCGAGACCGGCGAGTTCATCATGAGCTGGACGCGGCCCGACCAATCGTAGCTCCACCGCTCAGCCGGCGGCGGCCGACAGAACGGGTTGTCGATCGACAATCTCGCGTGGCGGCCCGGGGCCCGCCCGGTAGGGGGTTCCGTCGTGGCGGAACCAGAGCACGGTCGCGTCTTGATCGCGCCTCACCGCCCAACCGTACTCGTGCACGAGCCTGTGGTGGAAGGAGCACACCAGGACCAGGTTGTCTAGATCCGTGGCCCCCCCGCGCTCCCACCACACGATGTGGTGGGCCTGGGTGAACCGGCGGGCTCCGCACCCCGGGAACCGGCACTCCTGATCCCGGTACTTGAGCTGGCGGAGCATCCACGCCGTGGGCTCCCTGGAGGTCCGCCCCAGTCGCACCGGCTGGCCCTCCTCGTCCTCGATCACCAGCTGCATCCGCCCGTCACAGAGAAGACGCCTGGCGGTCTCGGGGTGGATCAGCGGCCCGCCTTCGATCTCGGCTCCGCGGTGGTCGGATAGAAGGCTCTCGATCTGGGCGTGCACGACCACGGTGGCCCGGTCGGGATCGGCGTCTTCGGCGATCCGTGCGGAGCACAGCGCCACCAGGGCGTCGGCCCTTCGTGCGTCCACGTAGTGAGGCTCCTCTTCCCCGGGCATCACCGGGAGCTGATCGGCCAGTCGCTCCAGGGCCCTGGCCACCACGGCCCCCTGGGCCGCGGGAAGCTCTGCTTGGAGCCCGAACCGGGTGTTCTCCTCGAAGTACCACCAGGACAGGGTCCGGGCCCGCTCGGCGTCGCGGGCATCCTCGATGGAGGGGCGACAGGAGAGGTCCGCCTTCCGCCTGATGCAGGCACAGGACACCCCCTTGGCCCAGCCGATGAGCCTCGCTTCGGTCTCAGGGGTGGCGAACCGGGTGAGCTCCACGACCTTGTCGATCCCGAGCTGGCCCTTGGAGAACGCCTCCGCGATCATGGGAAGCCCCTCGAGGGCGTGGGCCGCGGCGATCCACCGGTGGGCCTTCCAGCAGGAGACGCCCAGGCGCATGGAGAGCCAGTGAGCCATGTCCCGAGCGCCGGATCCCTGCCAGGCCTCCGCGCGGTCGGCCTCTGCAATGAGACCGAACAGGTCGCGCTGGCTGCCGGAGATGCGCCGATGCAGGGCGCCGATGCCCTCAATCAGCTCTTGGTCGCTGCGGTCTTGCCCGTACACCCGGACCTCACCTGGTCACGGGGGGAGTAACAGGAAGTATATCGAACATATGTTCGATTGTCAAGAGGGACGGTGATCAGATTAGACTTAGTCTAGGACTAAGTCCGCCCATCTCTTGAGCTAGGAGTGCCAGTGGTCAACATCCACGATGCGAAGACCCACTTCTCTCGGTTGATCCAACGCGTGCAGAAGGGGGAGGAGGTGGTGATCGCCAAGTCGGGTCGGCCCGTGGCCAAGCTGATCCCCATCTCTGGCCCTGGTGGCAAGAGAACGCCCGGGAGCGCCCGAGGCCAAGTGACCATCTCCCCAGACTTCGACGCCCCCCTGCCAGAAGATATCCGGCGGGCCTTCGAGTGAAGCTCCTCCTCGACACGCATGCGTTTCTGTGGTGGGTGGCCGACGACGAGCGCCTCTCCGGCCGAGCCCGACGGGCCATCGCCGACCCCGGAAACGAGGTCTCGTTCAGCGCTGTCAGCGCATGGGAGATCGTGGTGAAGGCTGGTCTGGGGAGATTGGGGCTGCCCGAGTCCGCCGAACGCTTCGTGCCGGAACACCTCGAGGCGAATGGCTTCAGCGTGCTGCCGTTGCACCTTCGCCACGCTCTCCGCGTCGCACGTCTTCCTGAAATCCACCGCGATCCGTTCGACCGCCTCCTGGTGGCTCAGGCGCTGGCCGAACGACTGGCGCTGGTGAGCGGAGACGAACAGATCCGTCGATACCGGGTGCGGCTCGTCTGGTAGGCGGCCCGCTGCCCCTCTGGCAGTGACCTGGACCTTACCTTTGGCGCATCATCGTCCTGTGCGGCGCGATCTTCCTTCCGGGACCGTTACTTTCCTGTTCACCGATATCGAGGGCTCGACGAGGCTCCTGCACGAGCTGGGTGCGGAGGCCTACGCTCAGGCCCTCGCCGAGCACCGGCGGGTCTTAAGAGAGGCCTTCGCCCGCCACGGCGGCGTTGAAGTCGACACGCAGGGGGACGCCTTCTTCGTCGTCTTCCCCACCGCGCCAGGTGCGCTCGAGGCGGCCCAGGCGGCGCAGGAGGCGCTGGCCCAGGGCCAGATCCGTGTGCGCATGGGTCTGCACACCGGGACGCCTCACCTGACAGAGGAGGGCTACGTCGGGCAGGACGTGCACATTGGAGCGCGCATCGCCGCGGCCGGACACGGAGGGCAGGTGCTGCTTTCCAAGGAGACGCGCGAGCTCGCCCACGCTCCCGTGACCGATCTCGGAGAGCACCGACTGAAGGACTTCGAAGGACAGGTCTGGATCTTCCAGCTTGGGCGGGAGCGCTTCCCTCCTCTCAAGACGATCTCCAATACGAACTTGCCTCGCCCGGCGAGCTCGTTCGTGGGCAGAGAGAAGGAGGTCGAAGAGGTCGCCTCGCTGCTGAACGATGGCGCTCGTCTGCTCACCCTCACCGGGCCCGGAGGGTCGGGCAAGACCCGGCTGGCCATCGAGGCCGCGGCGGAGCTCGTGCCGGAGTTCAAGGCCGGGGTGTTCTGGGTCGGCCTCGCTCCGCTGAGGGACCCGGCGGTCGTCACCGACACCATCGCCCAGACGCTCGGGGCCAAGGATGGCCTGGCCGAACACATCGGGGAGCGCGAGCTCCTGCTCCTGCTGGACAACCTGGAGCAGGTCATCCAGGCGGCATCCGAGGTCGCCTCGCTCGTCGAGGCCTGCCCCAACCTCAAGCTCCTCGTTACGAGCAGGGAGCTCCTTCGGGTCAGAGGAGAGGTCGAGTACCCGGTGCTCCCCCTCGCCGAGCCCGAGGCGGTCGACCTCTTCTGCGCCCGTGCGGGAGCCGAGCCAGATGGGACCGTCCAAGAGCTCTGCCGGGCGCTCGACAACCTCCCCCTCGCGCTTGAGCTCGCCGCCGCCAGGGCGAGCGTGCTCTCGCCCAGGCAGATCCTCGAGCGCCTCTCGCAGCGCCTCGACCTCCTCAAGGGAGGCCGCGACGCCGACCCCCGTCAGCAGACGCTGCGCGCGACGATCGAATGGAGCTACGAGCTGCTCTCGCCCGAGGAGCAGCGCCTCTTCGCCCGCTTCTCCGTATTCGCCGGCGGGTGCACGCTCGAGGCTGCCGAGGAAGTCGCAGAGGCCGACCTGGACACGCTTCAGTCGCTCGTCGACAAGAGCCTCCTCCGGTACACCGACGAGCGGTTCTGGATGCTTGAGACCATCCGCGAGTACGCGGCCGAGCGGCTCGAAGTCTCGCGTGAGGCCGAGGAGCTGCGGCGGCGCCACGCGGAGCGATTCCTGGCCCTCGCGGAGGAGGCCGAGCCGAACCTGCGTGGGAGCCCCGGGAAGTGGCTCGACCGGCTGGAGCGCGAGCACGACAACCTCCGAGCCGCTCTGGACAGGCTCCAGGCCTCAGGCGAAAGCGAGCTGCTCTTGCGATTGGCAGGAGCCCTTTCGCGGTTCTGGTACATGAGGGGCCACCTGGCTGAAGGCCGACGCCGTCTTGGAAGCGCGCTTCGCACCGACCGGCATCCGACGGCCGCGCGTGCCAAGGCTCTCGTCGGCGCGGCCGTCATCGCGGTCGAGGGTGCAGATGCTGCGACGGCGAGGGATCGGGCCGAGGAGGCGCTGGCGCTCCATCGCAAGCTCGGGGATGCGTGGGGCACTGCCTACTCGGGATTCATGCTCGGTCAGGCCGCTCTCGCGGGAAGCGATATGCAAGGGGCGCGGCAGCTCTTCGAGGAGAGCGTCCGGCGATTCAGCGAGCTTGGCGACGAGCACTCCATCCTGCTGTCGACACTCAACCTTGCGAGGGCGTACGACGGCCTCGGCGACAACGAACGCGCCCGATCACTGCATGAGGAGAACCTCCGTCGAGCACGCGCGCTGCACAACGAACGCATCGAGGCGATGACGTTGGGTCCGCTGGGCATGTACGCGTTTGAAGAGGGCCGGATCGAGGACGCCCTGTCGATGCTGAAGGAGAGCCTTCGCATGCTTCGCGACCTCGGCGAGATTCGGCTGATCCCGTGGAACCTCTGCCGGTTCGCCGCCGCCGTCGCGTCCGAAAGAGCGGAGACAGCCGCCTGGCTCCTCGCCAGCTCGGAGTCTCTGTTCACGGAGATCGGTGCCAGGCCCTCGTGGGCCGCGGCGATGATGGAAGAGACGCTCACCA
>JBOGVA010000023.1:0-30533 GCA_050692195.1 Actinomycetota bacterium
GTTACCAGCGCGTAGTTACTCACGAGACTTGTCGCCAGAAGGAGAAATGCGAGAGGGACAAGGAGTTGAGTCTCCGTCGGAGAACGTGTGAGCGTATGCGCCAGAAGGGACACAAGGAAATAGGTAAGACTAATTTGGCTTCTATTGAAGAAGGACTTGAGAGGCGTGATCTGACCTTGAAACTCCCTTTTGTCGAAGGCGCCCAGGAATCCGATCAGGCCGCACTCGATCGGGCTGAGAATCACGGCAGCTGCGATCTCGACTGGGATATCGGCGGACAGGTTAGTTGACTGCCAACCCGACACAGGTAAGAGATGAATCACCAAGACGAGGAGAACCCAGGCGAGCAGAACAAGAGGATCAGCGAAAGCTGAGCGAGCCTTGGTTATAAGGCCTCCCAGCATGACGGCCATCCATACGAGGCAGACTGCCCAGAGGAACAGCCGTGGACTCCATCGGCGTGCGCCGTGTGCGGATCGACTATAACTCGCTGGTGATACAGGTACTGTTGCTGGGCCACTCACCCATATGCCCTTCTGCTATTCACCCCTCTCAGCGGATCATGAAGGACGGTGCGGTGGCGGGTCAATCCTGATTGGGGCTACACCCTACGTATCTTTCTAGTCCCCCGGATGGCCGAGGGGTGAATCCCCCAAACGGCGAGACCAGATAACTGGGGCGAACGAGGAGCGTCACGTCTCGATTGGGCTTCCGAAATGAGGAGTTCTATCGAGGCTCCACAGGGATGGCCCTGATCGTGCTCATGAGGCTCTGCACTTCTCCTGTGGCGTTGTCGCGGTCAGACAGCCCCGCTAGCTCACAAGCCCCTTCGCGCGTAACCGCCGCGTCGGCCGATTGCCCACCGGTAGATGAGCAGAGCGACGATCGCTCCGATGATGGAGCCGATGAGCCCGGCCGGACTGAAGTCCTGGTCACCCGACACGAACAGGTCTCCGAGAAAACCACCAATCAGGGATCCCACCAAGCCCAACAGGAGGGTGCCCAGAATTCCCATTGGGTCTCGGCCCGGGACCAGCAAACGGGCCAGTGCGCCGGCGATCAACCCGACGATCAGCCACCAGATGACGTTCATGCATCCCCCTTCCGCGACAGTCAGGCATGTGGTACCCACCGAGAGACGGCGTCTAACCCCCTTCAGACAGGCCGCCCTTCCACCGCCATACGTAGGTGGCTGATCGGTGCCAGGCAGCTCGGCAATTGCCCGCTCCGCCTCGCTGGGGGTGAGAGTTCCTCACGCCGGGTCCAGGAGCGGCCGCGGTGCGCGGCATCGTGCAGAACCCCGGGCGTCGGCGGGGGACGGTACAGTGGCGGCATGCTCGAGACGTTCCACCCAGCCGTCCGGACTTGGTTCGAGCGCCGTTTTCCGCACGGGCCGACCGCGCCCCAAGCCGGCGGCTGGCGCGAGATCGCCGCAGGCCGCGACACGCTGATCGCGGCCCCGACAGGGTCGGGCAAGACACTCGCGGCGTTCCTGGTCTGCATCGACCGGCTGTACCGAGCACACCAGGCGGGTGCCGATCGTCTGGACGGGCCGCAGGTCGCCTACGTCTCGCCGCTGAAGGCCCTGGCGGTCGACATCCATCGCAACCTCGAGGACCCGCTTCGAGAGATCAGCGAGGTGGCCGCCGAGCTTGGGCTCACCGCCCCCGACGTCCGGGTTGCGGTTCGGACCGGCGACACGGCCGCGTCGGAGCGGGCGGCGATGCTGAGGCGCCCGCCGAACTTTCTCATCACCACGCCGGAATCCCTCTACCTCTTGGTGACCGCGGAGCGCAGCCGGGCGATGCTCCAGGGCGTCGGGACCGTGATCGTCGATGAGATCCACGCCGTGGCGGGGAACAAGCGCGGTTCGCATCTTGCGGTCACGCTGGAGCGGCTGACGCACCTCGTGCAGGGGGAGCCCCCCCAGCGGATTGGGTTGTCGGCGACTCAGCGCCCGATCGAGACCGTCGCGCGGCTCTTGGTGGGCGCCGGGATGGATCGGTCCAACCCGGAGGGCTCACCTCTATGCGCGATCGTCGACGTCGGTCACCTGCGGGACCTGGATCTTGCGCTCGAGCTTCCGGACGACGAGCTGGGGGCGGTCGCGTCAGCCGAGCAGATGGCCCAGATCCTGGACCGGATCGCCGAGCACGTGAAGGACCACCGCACGACGCTCGTCTTCGTGAACACCCGCAGGATGGCCGAGCGCGTCGCGCACCAGCTGGGGGAGCGGCTGGGCGAGGACCAGGTGGCCGCCCATCACGGGAGCCTGTCGAAGGATCGCCGGCAGCGGGTCGAGTCCCGCCTGAGGGCCGGGGACCTCCGAGCACTCGTGGCCACGGCCTCTCTGGAGCTCGGGATCGACATCGGGCCGGTGGAGCTGGTCTGTCAGATCGGCTCGCCGCGAAGCTTCGCCACGTTCCTACAGAGGGTGGGCCGCTCGAACCATACGAGCAGTGGGACCCCGCGAGGAGTCCTGCTCCCGACCAGCCGGGACGAGCTCGTGGAGTGCTCAGCCCTCATCCGCGGCGTTCGGGCCGGACGCCTGGACGCGATCCACCCGCCGGCCGCCCCCCTCGACATCCTGGCCCAGCAGATCGTGGCCGAATGCGCGGCAGAGGAGTGGGCGGAGGACGACCTGTTCGGGCTGGCCCGGAAGGCCGCGCCGTTCGCCTCGCTATCGAGGGAGGACTTCGACGACGTCGTCGAGCTGGTCTCCGAGGGGATTCGCACCGGCCGGGGGAGGCGGGCCGCGTACCTGCACCGCGATCAGGTGAACCGGCGCCTCCGAGGGCGCCGCGGCGCTCGCCTTGCAGCGCTCACCTCCGGCGGGGCCATCCCGGAGCTCGGCGACTACCGGGTCGTGGCCGAGCCCGACGACACGTTCGTGGGGACCGTGAACGAGGACTGGGCGATCGAGAGCATGGCCGGCGACGTCTTCCTTCTGGGCACGACCTCGTGGCGGATCCGCCGGGTCGAACCGGGGACGGTCAGAGTGGTGGACGCCCGGGGGGCCCCGCCGTCCGTGCCCTTCTGGCTCGGCGAGGCCCCGGGTCGCACGGAGGAGCTCTCCGGAGAGGTCTCCGACCTCCGGGCGGCGATCGGTGACAGGCTCGCCCGAGGCGACCCGGACGGCGCTCGGCGGTGGCTGGAGGAGCAGTGCGGGATCGACTCCGCGGCCGCCGACACCATCGTCCGCTATCTCGGGACCGGGCTTGCCGCCCTGGGGGCGCTTCCCACGAAGGACACGGTCGTGCTCGAGCGGTTCTTCGACGAGAGCGGGGGGACGCAGCTCGTGGGTCATGCGCCGTTCGGAGCCCGCCTGAACCGGGCGCTTGGGCTGGCGCTCCGCAAGCGGTTCTGCGTCACGTTCGACTTCGAGCTCCAGGCGGCGGCGAGCGACGACGCGATCCTGCTCTCACTCGGGCCGCAGCACAGCTTCCCCCTCGAACGTGTCCCCAAGTTCCTCGCCTCCAAGACGGTCGAGGGCGTAGTGAGGCAGGCCGTCCTCACCTCGCCGATGTTCGCGGCTCGGTGGCGGTGGAATCTGAACCGCGCGCTCGCCGTGCTCCGGATGCGCGGCGGGCGAAGAAACCCCGCCCCCATTCAGCGCATGGAGGCAGACGATCTGATGGCGGCGGTCTTCCCAACGCTTGCCGCGTGCCAGGAGAACGTGGCCCCTGGTCCGTTGGAGATTCCCGACCACCCGCTGGTTCGCCAGACCCTCCACGACTGCCTCCACGAGGCCATGGACGTCGAAGGCCTCCGCGAGCTCGTCGCCAGCATCGAGTCCGGCCGGGTCCAGGTGATCGTGCGCGACACCACCGAGCCCTCGGTGCTGGCCCACGAGATCCTGAACGGCCGGCCCTTCACGTACCTGGATGACGCGCCGCTCGAAGAACGCCGCAGCCGGGCCGTGCAGCTTCGTCGCGGGCTGCCGGTGGAGGCGCGCGACCTGGGCCGTCTGGACCCGGGGGCGATCGAGCGGGTGCGCCAGGAGGTCAGGCCCGATCCGCGTGACGCCGACGAACTTCACGACCTGCTGATGACGGTCGTGGGGATGCGCCCGCTGGAAGATTGGTTTCCCTGGTTCGATGAGCTCGTAGAGGAGGGCCGTACCGTTACGGCGCACACGCCGAGCGGGAAGCTCTGGTGTGCAGTGGAACGGCGACCCGCACTGGAGCTCCTGTTTCCCGGAGCCGCGGTCGAGCCGGACCGGCATTCTCCGATTGCCGCCGCAGCCCTCGACAGGGATGCCGCCGCAGCAGAGATGCTGCGCGGGCACCTGGAGTACCGGGGGCCCTCGACGATAGCCGACCTGGTCCTGGCTACCGGGCTGTCGGAGGGCGATGTGGTGACTGGGGCCGCCCGGCTTGAAGGCGAGGGGTTCGCGTTCCGGGGACACTTCACCGCCGCGGAGGGCCCCGAGGAGTTCTGCGCTCGACGACTCCTCGCCCGCATCCATGTCTACACGAAGCAGCGGCTGCGGCGGGAGATCGAGCCGGTAACGGCTCAGGACTTCATGCGATTTCTCCTGCGGTGGCAGCACGTGGCCACGGGGACGAGGCGGGAAGGGCGGCTGGGGGTTCTCGCCGTGGTCGAGCAGCTCCAGGGGTTCGAGCTCGCGGCCGGGGCCTGGGAAGATGCTGTCTTTCGCTCGCGCGTGGACGGCTACCGCAGCGAGTGGCTGGATGACCTCTGTCTCTCCGGAGACGTGACATGGGGCCGGCTCTCCCTGCGGAACGGCGACGTCGAAGAGGCCCCCCGGCGAAGTGGCATGACGCCTTCGCGGGCCACCCCGATCACCATCGCGATCCGCGACGACCTCCCGTGGCTGCTACAAGCGACGCGAGGGAATCGGACGCCCGCTGTGCCGGGACCAGGCCGCACCCGCGACGCGCTCGACGCCTTGCGGGAACACGGTGCGCTCTTTCAGTCGGACCTGACGACGATCACGCACCGGTTGCCCAGCGAAGTCGAGGAGGCCCTTTGGGATGCCGTCGCTCGGGGGCTCGTCACCGCCGATGGCTTCCAGGCCGTCCGCTCGCTCCTGTTTCGTCGGAATGTGGCCCGGGGTTCCGATCGACGGAGGCTCCGTCGGGGGCGTGCCGCGATCGCGGCCCGATCGGCCGGGCGGTGGTCGCTGCTTCCGGGGGCCCCCGCGACGGAGGACATGGATGAGCTGGCCGAGGCGGTCGCCGAGCAACTGCTTGCCCGGTGGGGCGTTGTCTTCCGAGATCTCCTGGCCCGTGAGACGCTGGCCGTTCCCTGGCGCGAGGTCCTGTGGGCCCTGCGGCGTATGGAGGCTCGCGGAACCATCCGGGGTGGCCGGTTCGTCACCGGTTTCACCGGAGAGCAATACGCGCTTCCGGAAGCAGTCGAACTCCTCCGGGCAGTGCGACGGCTGGAACGAACCGGCGAAACGATTCGGATCTCAGCCGCAGACCCGTTGAACCTCGTGGGGGTCGTGCTACCCGGGCCGCGAGTCCCCGCTGTCCCGACGAACTCCCTCACCTACGTCGACGGCGCGCAGGGCCCGAGTGACGCGCTTGCCTCGGACATGCCCGAGGCTCGCTGAGCCCGGGGCCGGTTCAGGCCCGGGAGCGGCGCGGATCCAGGGCTTCCAAGCCGGCACGGAGTGCCTGCACTGCGGCCTGGATGTCACCGGCAGCCAGGTCCAGCTCGCCCAGCTCCCGCCAGCAGGCGGCCTCTTGCTGGCGCGCTCCCCGGCTGCCAAACAGGACCGCAGCCTCACGCAGAGCCGACTGCGCTTCCTCGCGGCGATCGAGCGCTCCGAGCGCTCGGCCTTTGAGGAACAGGCAGCGGGCCACTTCCAGCTCGTCCGTTCCAACATCCGCCAGGGCCCGCTCGGCGTGCTCCAGCGCTTCCTGGGGACTCCCTCGGAGCAGGGCCAGCCGGCTCCGCTCGGTCAGAACATAGGCGAGGTCAACCGACGGCTCGGTCTCGCCGAGCAGCGCCTCGGCCCGCTCGAGGTGGCTCGCCGCTTCGTCGAGGCGTGGAGGGTCCATCTCCAGGCAGATGAACGCATACGCGTTGTGGAGCCTGGCTACCCTGCGGTGATCGTCGAGTTCCTCGAGTAGGACTCGGGCTCGCGTGGCGAACTCGAGGGCTTCGTCCCAGCGCCGAGCTTCGGCCAGCACTCGGCTTGCCACCCAGTAGCTGTTCGCTCGGGTCTCTGTCGGTACTCCCTCGCTCGCGGCGGCGAGAGCCCGCCCGGCCGCTCGCTCTGCCCGGACCACGTCGCCTCGCTCGAAGTAGAGGGAGACGAGGACAGTCTGGAGCTCGGCGGAGACGGCCCGATCCAGGGGACCGCCTTCCCGCTTCCCCAGGAAGGTTTCGATGACCTCGGAGGCGTACCTGAGGTCGCCGAGCGCCCGATAGGCTCGGCTGAGAGAAGCGGTGGCCAGCCCAGCCTCCCGTTCGGGGAGATCGCCCTCCAGCGCCTGTTCGTACGTATCGATGGCCTCGCGGACCTTTCCTCGTTGCACGAGGACGTCGCCCATGATGACCATGGCTCGGGCCTGGAGTCGGGCCAAGCCGTATCCACCGGCCTCAACCCGAACCGACTGGATCATCCCTTCGGCTTGGCCGACGTTTCCGCTTCGCAGGCTCTGTCGAGCCTCCTCCAGCCTGTACCGCAACGCGTCCTCAAGGCGGTCGGGGATGCCCGTCGCGAGATAGCCCGAGCTCACGCCGAGCCGCTCGGCGAAGAACGCAAGCGCCTTCGGGGAGGCCTTCCGCCTTCCGGCCTCGATCTGGCTGACGAAGCTCACGGAGTAGCGCGGTTTGGCCAGCTCGGTCTTGGTGAGGCCGGCCTTGACCCGCAAGTTGCGCAAGCGGCCGGCGAGGTCGGGTGCGGAATCGCGCTCGGCGAGGACGGCGATGGGTGTGGGGGGAGCCTCGCTACTTGACAGGTCCGCTTGACTCATAGTTAAGGGGGAGTGTAGCATCGAGCGCGATCGTAATCGAGAGGGGAGGAACATGAAGCGCTTTGTTGCCCCCGTCGTGAGTCTCGCGACACTGGTCGCGCTGGCCCTCACGCAAGGCGCGAGCTTTCCCTGGCCCAGCATCTCCTAGAGTCCAGGGCCCAAGATTTCGCGAGCCGGTCGATCCCTGAGCGGCTCCCGACCAGTCGCTCGTGAGCGGGCGACACGCAGGCACTCGGGAACGGGGGACCCGGGTGCCTGCACGGCTTGTCGCCACCCCCATGCCCGAAGGCGACGCTGGTCGCCCCCAAGAGCTCCGGCAGAGCTAGCACTACCGGCCCAATTGCACAAGGAATAGTCGTTTGACAAAACGGCTGTTCCAGGATGGAATTTCCTTCGCGCCAGGCTCTATTGGGGGCGAGGAGGTGATCTCCGGGAGTCAATTCCGTTCCGAGGGATCGTCCGTTCCTTTGCGGAAAGAGCGGAAAGGGGAAGGGGCATGAAGAGGATCCGTCTATTACTTGGGCCAGTGCTCGTGCCCGTGCTGGTGGCGAGCGCCTTCATTGGAACACAGACGCAGGTCGCCACTTCGGCTCCGGTGGGGAATCGGGTCCTTCAGCGTGCCCTGGCAATCGAGCGAGGAGAGGCGACGCGGGCGAAGTGGGAGATGCCGCTCTCGTCCGGAGTCGTCTACGCGCTTCTCCAGGCGACGGGGGACCTCGACGCGCGTGCCAAGGCCGCTCCAGGACGCGCCGCCCGGCCTCAGGTCCCCAGCAAGGCGGGGAGAACCCAAGGGTGTTCGAACGTCTTCGGCAAGGCGAGCGGGCCGGCCAACATTCGGGTGAACCAGGACTGCGGGCTCCGCCGGCAGGCGGAAGAGGTCGTGGTCGAGAACCCGACGAATCCCAACAACCTGATCGCCGGGCAGAACGACTCGCGCAACGGGTTCAACCAGTGCGGCTACGACTGGACCTTCGATGGCGGAGTGACCTGGGGCGACCAGGTACCTTCCTTCTACCAGTTCTTGCAGCTCGACAACCGTACGGCGGACGCGTGTAGCGACCCGACCGTGACGTTCGACTCCGTGGGCAACGCCTACGTCGGTGGGATCCTCTTCAACGTGGCCGCCGCCGCCAGCTCCCTCGTGGTTGCCAAGTCGAACGCCCCCCACGGCGGGCAGTTCTACCACTCCCCGGTGCCGGGACCGTTCCAGGAATACGCTTCGGTGCCCCTTGGGGTGGTGGCGAACGACAACAACCCGAACGTCTTCCACGACAAGGAGTTCATCGTCGGCGACACCACGGCGGCCAGCCCCAAGGCCGACAACGTCTACACCACGTGGACCCGGTTCGACTTCGACACGGGCGAAGGAGTGGGCGCGCACAGCCCCATCTATTTCAGCCAGTCGACCGACGGCGGCGCGACCTGGTCTCCCGGGATCGAGATCAACGGCAGGAATCCGGACGTCTGCACCATCTTCAGCGGGTCGGACGATCCCAACGCCTGCGATCAGGACCAGGGGTCGCATCCCATCGTTGGGGCGGACGGGACGGTCTACGTGGTGTTCGGCAACGGGAACACGCCGCTGCCAGGCATCAACCAGGTCCTGTTCGTGAAGTGCCTGGCCGCCGCGGACTGCTCGCAGCAGGCGAGCTGGACGCAGCCGGTCAAGATCAACGACCTGATCGACAACCACCCGACGGGCCCCGACCCAAACACCGGATGCCCGCCCGGCCGGCAGTGCCTGCCGCCGAACGGGTACCGCGTGCCGGAGTTCACGTCGATGACCCTGTCGATCGACACCAGCGAGAACCTGTACGTGACCTGGTCGGACTTCAGGAACGGCGGACCGCCATGTGTTGGGCCCGCCCCCTCGGCCACTCCTCCGTGCGACAACGACGTCTTCTACTCGTTCTCGATGGACGGCGGCGCCACGTGGAGCCCGGAGGTCAACATCGCCCCCGCCTCCGAGGTCGGAGTGAACGCGCAGTGGCAGCCGTGGAGCGAGGTGAGGGCGGACGGAGAGAGGCTGTACGTGGCCTACTACGACCGCCGGTATGGCGACTGCGAGTTCACCGGGTGCAACGACATCACGCTCGCCACGATCACCGACCCGATCTCGGGCCCATCGATCAGCTACCGGCGCATCACCACCTCGTCGATGCCCAACCTGGTCCCCGCGAACAACCCGCTCCAGGCGGGATTCCTCGGCGACTACATGTGGGTCGACGTGGGAGCCTCACGAGTCCACATCGTGTGGGCCGACACGCGAGGGTTGAACAACACCGTGGAGGAGGACATCTACTACGCCTTTGTCCGGGCGTAGTTCCTTTACGGTCAAGCGTCCCGCCACTGGCGGGACCAAGAGGAAGGTGAGGGGCCGGCGGGAGCCGGCCCCTCATCGTCTCAACCGTCGACTCGGTCGAGGCTGGCCGTGCCTATCCCCACCTCCGATTGGCCCGCTTCACCTCGGACGAGATCGGTGTGTTGCAGAGAGCTGCGCAGAAGGAGTACCCGCAGCAGTCCTGGTTGACGCAGGCGTACCCCTCGCGGCAGGGCTCGCCTAGCTCGCAGTCGTCGTCCTCCAGGCAGATGGGCTGGAAGCACTCGCATCCACCCTCGACCGTGAGCGCGCAGATGCACGGCCCAGTGTCGGGGTTCTCGCCGCAAGGCCGCTCGAAATCGCCACAGGGGAACGCCTCGCAGTCGACGGGGTCACAGACGGGCGTCGTCTGGGCGAAGGCCGGCCGCCCCAGGCTACTGATTACCGGAGCCGACCAGGCAACCGCCGCGCCCGCCCCGAGGCGCTTCAGCATGCTGCGGCGGGAGATCTCATCGTGGACTGGCATCCCTGGATCCATTGCTCACCCCCTTTGGTCCAGCGAAGCGATTCCTACTGTGGGCTAGATCGAAGCAGTCCCGCATCGTCTATCTGCGGCTCTTCTCCTACGGTCGCCGACGTAAGTTTCCTAGTGCACGCCAGCACAGAAAGAACCGGGCCCTGGTGGACACTCTGTCCTGCACGAGCCGCGTGCCGGCCGCTAGTGATCGCTCTTGCCGCTGAAGTTGAATCTCCTGATCTTCAGGGCTGGCACCCGAGAGGCGGCGAAGAAGAACTCGCTGG
The DNA here is from genome assembly GCA_050692195.1 of Actinomycetota bacterium. Lineage (GTDB taxonomy): Bacteria > Actinomycetota > UBA4738 > UBA4738 > UBA4738 > JBOGVA01. The sequence continues at coordinate 10,075 of JBOGVA010000023.1, forward strand.
CGATCTCCGACTCCCGACCGATCATCTCGACGTTGGACAGCGCCTGGAGGATCGACTGGGTGAACCTCAGGTTCTTCACGGGATGCTTGACTCGGCCGCCTTCGATCAACCACGTCCCGTCCCTGGTCATGCCGGTGATCGTGGTCTCGATGGGATGAACCACGTTGGAGTAGTGGAATCGGGTCACCAGCAGGCCTCGGTCGGTGGCGCCGATCATGTCCTCCACGCTGGCCTCTCCGGTCCCGAGAAAAAGATTGAGCGGGAAGGCCCCTTCGGGGTTCGGCGGGGGCAGAGCGTGTCCGGTGGACTCGACCCCGGCCATCTTCGCGCTTCGCCGATCGTGGACTCCGCTCTTGAACACGCCCTTGTCGATGAGCGGGACGCGTCGCTTCGGTGTGCCCTCGAAGTCGAAGGGCAAGCCGATGGTCAGCGGTGAGAGTGCGTCGTCGAAGATGTCGATGGAGCGGGCAGCCACTTCCTGGCCTGCTTTCCCGCTGAACGGGGACCTCCCCTCCAGGATGGCCCGCCCTCCGAAGCCCACCCAAGCTAGGAAGCCCACCAACGTGGACACGGCGAGGGGCTCCAGGACTACTTCATATCCGCCAGGCTCGAGATCCCTTGGGTTCTGGCTGTCCCGGGCCTTCTGGAACGCCCGGTTCCCTATCGCCTCAGGATCGATGTCCGCGACCCGCCCCGCCGCCGCTTCGGCCGTCCCCGCTCCTCCGTCTCCGCCGGAGACGACCGTGGTGAGTGCAGTCCGCGTATACGGCGCGTAACAGAACTGCCCCTCCGTGTTGGCCACCGCGACCTCTGCCGCGGCCGTTTCGAACGCACCGGCTGCGTGGAAACCCGATCCGACCTTGCCGATCAGGGCGGCCACGCCCTCGGCCCGCTGCTCGGGTGTGGTTCCGGCTGTGAGCTCGTCATAGGCTCCCTCTTTCCGGGGCACCTCGGCCTTCGGGGGCAGGCCGGGAAAGTGAGGATCGGGAGCGGCCACCTTGGCCATCTCCAGCGCGCTGGCGGCTGCCTTCCTGGCTCCATCCTTGGAGAAGTCGTTGGATGCGGCCACGCCGACCCTACCTTCGGTGATCACCCTGACCCGAATCCCCGTGTCCTCACGCCAGGTGCTCTGGTGGATCGATGATTTGGCGAACCGGGTGAGCCCTCCCCACTCGTGCATGAGCAGGACCTCCACGCCGTCGGCGCCTCCGGGCTCGAGGGCAGCCTCCGCGGCCGCCTGGACGTCGTCGGGACCGATCAGGCCAGGCATCGTCGGGACCTCATCCCGTTCACTTCACGCCGACCCTGACGTTGCGGAACCGGGCCGGCGCTGTCCCATGTCCCACCCGGGCGACCTGGCCCGGCTGGCCCTTCCCACAATTCGGCGTCCCCCATACCGTCCAATCCTCGCCCCCGCCGACCGCGTCGCAGGATCCCCAGAACTCCGTCGTGATGCCCGTGTAGTTCGGGTTCATGTACATCTCGGCGAGCTTGCCGTCTTTGATCCGCCAGGCGATCTCGCACCCGAACTGGAAGTTGACCCTCTTGTCGTCGATCGACCATGACTGGTTCGTGTTCATATAGATGCCGTCGCGAGTGTCGCCGATGATCTCGGCGAGCGTCCCCTCGCCGGGTTCCAGGCTGACATTGGTCATCCGGATCAGAGGGAGGTTCTGCCAACCATCGGCGCGCATCGCCCCGGCTGATGTCCCGCCGACGACCGGCGCGGTCTCCCTGCTGGAAAGGAAGTTCTGGAATGTCCCGCGGTCGATCAGCGTGACGCGCTGGGCGGGGACGCCTTCGTCATCGAACCCGAACGTTCCGAGGCCGCCCGGCAGGGTTGCATCCGCAGTGATGGTGACCTTGTCGCTGCCGTAGCGCAGCCTGCCCCGATCGTCCACGCCGACGAACGATGTCCCCGCGTAGGCCTCTTCCATCCCGAGCACCCGGTCGAGCTCCAGCGGGTGTCCAACCGACTCATGGACCTGAAGGACGACCTGATTGGAGTCCAGGACCAAGGTCGTGACCTCGCTGGGACAGTCCTTCGCCGAGAGCAGCTCGACGGCTTCCCGGGCGGTCCGCTCCGCCTCGTCGGTGAGGCTGAGGGTCCGGATGTGTTCGTAGCCCGCCGCCCGGATGTGTCCCCGGAAGGAGTTGGGAAACGATCGGCGCTGAACCTCGCCGTTGGCCACTGCGGTGGCCTCGATTCCTCCCCCGGAATTGACCACGGTCTGCTCGATGGCGGCTCCTTCGGTAGAGGCGAAGTACGTTCGCCGCCGGTACAGGTCGAGGCTGGCCTCTGCGAAGGACATCCCTTTCACGGCCTGCATGCGCCGGCTCGCCTCCATGAGCAGGGCCACCTTCTCGTCCAGGGGCACGGCGAAGGGATCCTCCTGAATGGTCGTGGACCACCGCGCCCTGACCGGCTCCACCTCGGCGAGCCGCACGGGCTCCATGGGAAGGCGGGCAGCAGCCCTGGCGATGGCCACGGCCAGCTTCGAAGTCCGCTCGATCTCGGGCTCCTCGGTCCGCGCGGTGGCTGCGAAGCCCCAGTAGCCGTTCACCAGAACGCGGACCCCGATGCCTTGAGACAGAGACCGGTCGATCCCCTCCATCTCCTGGTTCTTCACCGTGAGGGACTCGGACTCCTCGGAGACGAAGCGACCGTCGGCGTATCCCGCTCCTGCCGTTCGGGCGGCCTCAACGGCCTGCTGGACGACTTCGATCAACTCGACCTCCCCGGCTGGGATCACATTTGGGCGGCGGTCGCGGCGAAGCCTACCTCAGCGGGTTGGAGTTGGGGTAGCGTTCCCGCCGAACGGGATTCGAGCGAGGAGACCGTTGGATATGGGCATGCTCGAGGGGAAGGTGGCGGTGATCACCGGGGCCGGCCGGGGGATCGGGCGGGGGGAGGCCCTGCTGTTCGCCCGAGAAGGGGCCCTGGTGGTCGTGAACGACCTGGGAGGCGATTGGGACGGAAGCGGATCGGATCCCCGCCCGGCGTCCCAGGTCGTCGAGGAGATCCGGGCGGCGGGCGGAGAGGCCGTCGCCCACTTCGAAGACATCTCGGAGCCCTCTGGCGCGGATTCGCTGATCCGACTGGCCCTCGAGGCGTGGGGCCGACTGGACGTGGTGGTCAACAATGCCGGGATCCTTCGGGATCGGATGGTCTTCAACATGTCGGTCGAGGAGTGGGACGCCGTGATCAAGGTGCACCTGCGAGGCCACTTCCTGGTGACGAGGGCGGCCTGCGCCCACTGGCGCGACCGTGCGAAGGGGGGCGATCGGGTCAGCGGGCGCATCATCAACACCTCCTCGACGTCCGGCATCCTGGGGAACGTCGGCCAGTCCAACTACGGAGCGGCCAAGGCGGGGATCGCCGCCTTCAGCGCCATCGTGGCCATGGAGATGCAGCGGTACGGGGTGACCGTGAACGCCATCGCCCCGGGGGCCCGGACCCGGATGACCGAGAAGACCTTTGGGGAGCTGCGCATACCCGAGGGCGAGTTCGACGCGCTCTCACCCGACAACATCGCTCCCCTCGTGGCCTATCTGGCGACCGATCGCGCCGCCCACATCACCGGGCAGCTCTTCTACGTCCAGGGCGGGCTGATCCAGTTGTACCAGGGATGGACACCGATCGCGCAGATCCAGAAGGAAGAGCGATGGACTCCGGCCGAGCTCTCGGAGCGGGTGGGCGAACTGTTCGAGGATAGGTCCACCGTGTACTCGCCCCAGCGGTCTCCCCTCCGGCGGGTCGCGGGCATCGGGGGTGAGGGGGCCACGGCCGGACCGGCCGAGGAGAGGGAACCGTGATGGCCACCTACTTCGAGGACGTGACGCTGTTCGACGGCCTGACCGTGAAGCGGAAGGCCGGTGTGCTGGTCGCCGACGGGGTGGTCCAGTGGGTGGGAGCCCATTCCCGGGCTCCGCGCGCTGCACGGGGCGCCACGCCGGTCGATGGACGCGACCGCTCGGTAAGCCCCGGGCTGATCGACTCCCACGTGCACCTGTGCTTCGACGGGGAGGCCGACTTCGTCCGGGAGGCCGAGGCCACCGAGCCCTACGCCGCCGTGAAGTGCGTGCGCAACGGGGAGCGCCATCTGGCGGCCGGCGTCACGACGGTTCGCGACCTGGGCGGACTCGGTGCGGTGGTCTGCGAGGTGGCCAGGGCGATCGCAGACGGGCGCGCGAAGGGCCCCAGAGTGGTGGCCTCGGGACGGGCCATCACCATCACGGGCGGCCACGGCTGGAACACCTTCGCTCGCCAGGCGGACGGGCCGGAGGGGATGCGAGTGGCCGTGAGGGAGCAACTGCGGGCAGGCGCCCGGTCCGTGAAGATCGTGGCCACAGGCGGCGTCCTCACGCCCGCCATCCCGGTCGACTTCTCTGCCTTCACTGCGGCGGAGATCGACGCGGCAGTGGATGAGGCCCACAAGTGGGGGGTGCCGATCGCAGCGCATGCCATCGGCCAGGCCGGGATCGAGGGGTGCGTGCGGGCCGGCGTCGACTCGATCGAGCACGGTTCGCAGATAACCAATGAGATCGCTCGGGCTATGAAGGAGCGGGGGACCTTCCACGTCCCCACCATCAGCGCCCTTCGCGGGATCGTCGACCATCCGGAGGACGTTCCGGCGTATGCCGTCGAGAAAGGCAGACAGATCATGGACATGGCGCGGGACGCCCTCGGCCGCACCTCCCGGGCCGGTGTGCGCCATGCGTGCGGGACCGACGCCGGAACGCCGCACAACCCTCACGGAGGCGCACCCCTGGAGGTGATCCGAATGGTGGAGTGGGGTCTCTCGCCTTTGAAGGCCATGCGGGCGGGGACGTCGGGGGCCGCAGATCTCCTGCGATTGCCCGGGGTCGGTCGGGTCTCCGCAGGCTCCTTCGCCGATCTCGTGCTGTGGGACGGGGATCCTCTCGCCGATCTCAGGGCGCTCCTCTCTCCGCGCCTGGTGATGATGTCGGGCCGGGTGGTGGCGGGTTCGCCCTAGCAATCGGGCTGTTCGTCCAGGTCACGGGATGTCAGACCCCGTCCGTAGAGTGGAGCGAACGGCCGGTCGGGAGGTCAAGTGTGATCCGGGTGATCGTCTTCACTGCTGTGGTGGTTGGGGTCGGAGTGGCCCTGATCTGGTTCGCCGTGGCCGCGCTTCGCCGCTCGCTCGACCTTCGGCTTGCCACGACGGACGCGGAGCTGCGCCGGCTCGGGGACGCGAGCATCTGGCGAGAGCGCGGGTCGGACCTGATGCGCCAGGAAGTGTCGGCCTTCCGAAACGCGCTCGAGCAGATGAGGATCCGGGAGGAGGAGCGCCGGGCGAGGGAGGAAGAAGGGTGGGCGACCCTGCACCGTGTGGCGGCTGTCTTGGCGGGTAGCCAGAGGACCGGCCGGGCCGGCGAGAACGTGCTGCGAGAGTCGCTTGCTCACCTCCCCCCCTCTATGGTCGTGACGGACTTCCGGGTGAACGGACGGGTGGTCGAGTTCGGTCTGGTGCTCCCCGACGGACGAAGGTTGCCGGTGGATTCGAAGTGGCCCGCGCAGCGAGAGCTTCGGGCGCTGGCCGAGACGTCGGACCCGTCCGAGCGTGACCGGCTCATCCGGCTCGTGGAGAGAGCCGTGGTGGAGCGGGCCCGGGAGGTGTCCGGCTATCGCGATCCGGCCATCACCGCCCCTGTAGGCGTGGCAGCCGTACCCGATGCTGCCTACGCGGTCTTGCGCCGGGCGCATGCCGAAGCATATCGGGAGGGAGTCATCGTCATCCCGTACTCCATGGCCCTTCCGGTCGTCCTGTTTCTTCACAGCATCGTGGCTCGGTTCGGTGCTACTGGCGATGTGGACGCATGTCTTGCCGAGCTGACTATTGCGATGGATACCGTGGAGGCAACGCTGGAGAACAGGCTGGCAAAGGCCTCCTCGATGTTGCGGGGAGGCATCGAGGAACTACGCGGCCAGATGGGGAAGGCTCGCGCCACCCTGTCGCGAGCCAGAGAGGTGGAGGGCCAGCCGTCCGAGCACGAGCGACCTCATCTGGTCGGACTCCACCCATGAGGCGCCAGGCCCCAGTACCCTCCCGTCGCCCGGGAGTTGGGTATTCTCCGCCGGCATGGACTTCTTCGAAGCGCTCGACCGTCTCGGCTTCTCGTTGTCCCAGGATCGCCCGTCACGCGGCCTTCAGACGTACGCGGCTCGCCCCAATCCGTACCTGACGTATTGGGTGCACGCCTACGATGATGGGTCGGCCCTCTTCACGTGGGAGTTCGCCATCACGGACTACCTCTTGGGTCGGGGGATCCAGCTCGGGTCCAGCGAGGCCCTGAACCTCTTCATGTTCCCGATCCAGGATGATCGGGGGCGGCAGGAGGCAGCCTGGCTGGCCCACGTCATCGAGATGGCGGAGGCCCGGCTTCGCAGCGTCGACCTCGTCAGCGCCGCCGACTGATACCGGGAAGCTGGGCGACAAAACGGACCCTCCGTGCGGCGATCAGACCGCCGCGGTGGCCGAACCCTTCGGAGCGTCCATCGGACCCTCGGCTTGATCTGCTGAAGGCGGCCGAACTGGCAGTGTGACGGTGAACGTGCTGCCTCTCCCCACCTCGCTGGTGACGACCACCGTGCCCGCCAGGCTGGTCGCGAGCTCCTTGACGAGGCTGAGCCCGAGCCCCACTCCTCCGAACCGGCGGGTGATCGTCGAGTCGACCTGGTAGAAGCGCTCGAAGATACGTTCCACCTGATCCGCGGGGATGCCTATGCCCCAGTCACGCACCCAGAACACGACCGAACCGTCTTGCTGGCGGGCTCCCAGCTCGCATCGGGTTCGATCCGGCGAGAACTTCAGGGCGTTGTCGAGAAGATTCATGACCACCAGCTCCAAGCGTTGGCGGTCGGTGGAGATCAGGGGAAGCTCGGCGGGTAGGTCGAGCCGGACCCGTTCCGCTTTGGGTCCGAGTCCGGCCAGCACGTCGCGGACCAGAGACGCGAACGACACCGTTGAGAGCGATAGGCGCGTCTGGTCGTACTCCATCTGCGAGGTTGTGAGGAGGTTCTCCACCAGCCGCGAGAGGCGCCCCCCCTGCCGTTCGATGGCTTGAAGGAATTCCTCGCGGGCCGCCGCGTCGTCTGAGAACTCCGGGCGCTGGAGGGTCTTCGCGTACCCGATGATGGAGGTGAGCGGGGTCCGGACCTCATGGGAGGCCACGGCTACGAACTCATCCTTGAGCCGGTTGAGCTCCCGGAGTTCCGACACCGTGTGTTGCTCCTTGTCGATCGCCTCCTGGAGCTGTTCGGCCTGCTCCTCGAGCTGCCTGTTCTGGTGGGAGAGCCTTCGGGCCACGCGCCGGCTGATAGGCAGGAGCAGCACGTACAGTGCGGATAGACCGATCAGCAGAGAGATGGCGATCGTCGTGAACAGGCGGTCGATCTGGTCCTGGATCCCCGCATAGTCCTGATAGAGCTCGACGACCGCGTCGGCCGATTCCTTGCCACCAGAGCCGATGTAGAGGGGCACGTAGGACTCGAAGAGCTTCGCGGCGAGGCCACGTTCGTAGATGTTCTCCTCCTCTGTCAGGTCGCTGATCTCACTGAGGAGCTCCCCGGCGAAGGCCTCCTTGACGTCGTTGTCGCCCTTGAGGCTCATTCCGACCAGGCGGGGCTCGTCAGAGAAGAGGATCGTGCCGTCTTCTCTCAGAACTTTGATCCGGACCACCGGGGGATCCAAGATGCGGGCATGGACGAATCGAAGGATCTCCTTGTATCGGGGGCTGTCGACGGGCAAAGGAGTGTCGAGGTCTTCCGGTCGAAGCTCATATCGCAAGATGGAGTTCACCACGAAGGCCGCGTGGAAGTTGGCCAGCTCCTCGTACCGCTGCCGAAGTTCCCTGGAGACAGCTACCGCGAGGACGGCGCCAACGGCCACGAAGGCCACCAGGCTGCTCAGGGCGAAGCGGCTCACCAGCCGGGGATCTCGGGTCCGTGACATCCCAGAGAGTTATCGGACCGGACCCGGGATCGATGGAGGCCATCAGGCGTGATCAGGGGGCCTCGGCCGTAGGCATTGACGCTGGCTTCCACTACTCTGGCCGGGGTGGAGTTCGAGCGAGTGGTCGTGGTGTTCGCTCACCCGGACGACGCGGAGTTCGGGACGGCTGGCACGGTGGCGATCTGGACAAAGGCGGAAGCCCAGGTCGTCTACGTGTGCGTCACCGATGGTTCGGCAGGCTCGAACGAGCCCGGTGCCATCAGGGAAGAGCTCACGGAGATCCGGAAGGCTGAGCAGGAGGCGGCCTGCGACGTGCTGGGGGTGGAGGAATGCGTCTTCCTGGGGTACCGCGACGGCATGGTCGAAGCGACCGTCGATCTCCGCCGGGACATCACGCGGGTCGTGCGCAGGGCGAGGCCGGACGTCTTCGTGGCGCCCGACCCCACTCGATTCTGGGATGAGGAGCGAACATACGTGAACCATCCGGACCATCGAGCGGTCGGCCAGGCCTGCATGGCGGTGGTGAATCCCGACGCCTCCACCAGGCCTCAGTTCCCCGAGCTCTCGGAGGAGGGCCTCGAGCCGTTCGAGATCCCCAACTTGTGGATTCCGACGTACGATCGAGATGCCGATACCTTCATCGACATCACGGAAACGATCGAGACCAAGATCCAGGCACTGAGGTGTCACAAGAGCCAGATCCGCGACTGGCCGGTAGACGAGTGGATCCGAGAGAGGGCCAGGAAGCGAGGGGAGGCTCGAGGCCTGGACTACGCGGAGACGTTCCGTACGTTCAAGCTCCGGGACGAGGAGTGAGGATGGGCGAAGACGATCCTCTCGACCGCTCGGGCGACGTCCCTGGGGAGGAGGACGGCCCCGGGCAGCCCCTCAATCATGACGAGCGAGAGAGCGTCGAAGCAGACCTCGAGGACCTCGAGGCCATCAGAACGGTGTTCCAGCGGCAGGGTGCGAAGGGCGTGGTCGTCGCCTGCACCGAATGCGGAGGGAATCACTACTACGGTTGGGAGCTTCTCAGGGAGAGCCTGGAACACATGCTCGACACCGGCGAACCCCGGATGCACGAGCCCGCGTATCAGCCTCGAGAGGACGACTACGTTATCTGGGACTACGGCAAGGGATACGTGGATGCCCTCGCCGAGATGGGACTGGAGGAGGGTGCCAAGGTCGAGATCACGGCGTGCGGGTGGTGCGAGACCCCAGTGGAGCGGCACTTCTCCTTCTGCCCGACCTGCGGCAGGTCGATGGCGGTCGCTCGCCTGTATCGCGAGCTGCTGAACAGAGGGATCGAAGAGCGAGAAGCCCGGTCGATGCTCATACGGGCCGGATTCGAGCCCTTCCCCTGAACCGGTCGTCTAGGCCGCCTCCAGGATGCAGTCCTCGGGCAGCTTGTCGGGGCGCAACCCCTTGAACGAAGGCGCGCGCAGTTTCCCCCCGGCCGTGATCTGGAGGTACTCGACCTCGCATACGGTCTCGGGTCGGACCCATCGAGCCCCCTTGACCTTCTTGAGCTCAGGATCATCGATCGGTGGGCGGTCGACCTCGATCTCTCCTAGGCGCTGAAGCACGTCCTTCAGCATGCGGTCGGTGAACCCGGTTCCCACCTGGCCCGTCCAGATCAACTTGCCGTCCCGATAGGCGCCGAGCAGCAATGCTCCGAACGACCCGGCGCGGCCCCTCTGGCCCGGAGTCCATCCGAGGATCACGCAGTCCTGCCGATTGAGGATCTTGATCTTCCGCCAGTCGTCCGACCGACGTCCGGCAACATACCGGCTAGACGCCTTCTTTCCGATCATGCCCTCCAGGTCGTGCTCCCGTGCGGCCTCGTAGAAGCGCTTGCCTTCGTCGGGTACCCAGTAGATGAGCCGTATTCCCCTGTCTTCCATGATCACCTCGCTCAGCCGCGCCCTTCTTTCGCTGAGCGATCGGCCGGTCAGGTCCTCGCCGTCCAGCCAAAGAAGGTCGAAGGCGACCATCTCGACCGGGATCCTCTTCCTGATCCGTTCGATCTCCGCAGGAGAGGCCAGGTTCATCCGCTGCTGGAGGAGCTCGAAGGAGGTCTGCCCCCGCTCGTTCGTAGCTACGATCTCTCCGTCGATCACCGCGTTGGTGGCGTTGATCCGCCGGTACACACGACTCAGTTCGGGATAGGTCGCCGACTGATCGCGACCGGTCCGGGAGATCAACCGAACCTCTTCACCTTCCAAGTACAGGAGCGTGCGAACGCCATCGAACTTCGGCTCGAACCACCAACCCTTGCGATCGAATGGCTCGTACCCGCCGGTGGCGAGCATGGGTGCGAATAGCGGAGGACTCTTCGGAGCCGGCTCGTTCGTCCTGGACAGGAAGATGAGCCAGTCTTTCTCGCTCCTGGATGTCTTCACCAGGTGGTACTCGCCTTGATGGCGCTGGCCGTGGAGGCGGAAGCTGACCTTCTTGTCCGTCCACTCCAACAGGTCGTAGGCCCCCTGGTCCCAGATCCGGACCTCTCCCGCCCCATAGTGGCCCTTCGGGATGGTCCCTTCGAACGAGCCGTACTCGAGTGGGTGATCCTCTGTCTGGACGGCGAGGTGCTTGATCCCCTTTTCGAACGGCAGCCCTTTGGGCACCGCCCAGGACACCAGGGCGCCGTCGCGCTCCAACCGGAGGTCGTAGTGCAGTCTGGTCGCATCGTGCCGCTGGATGACGAAGGCCCCGCGGGCGCCGTCGCGGCCGGGAGCGTCCGGCTTCTCCGCGTCTCCGGCCGGTTCCGGTGTGCCCTTGAAGTCTCTCTTCTTCACGTACTCACGGAGCCTGGGATCCCGGGACGCCGCGATGACCTCCTCGCTCTTCGTACGGGACGGAGCAGCTCGCTTGCCCACCGCGGTATCCAATCGGTAGGAGGCGGTCGTCGGTATCGGGTCGTCGCGGCTCACGCCCAGCGCGGCCAGAGCGTGATCCAGTGCCTGAGGTCGCTCCAAGACCCCCCGGAAGGGGTCGCTCCTCTTCGGCCGCTTCCAGATCGACTTGATGGTGAAGTCAGCGGGCCGGACCTCGCCCGCTTCGACCTCTTTCCACGTGAGCGGCGTGGAAACGGTGGCTTCGGGTTCGGGGCGCAGGGAGTAGACGGACGCGATGTTCGCTCCTACGCGGTTCATGTTGTGGTCGATGAAGACCTTCCCCGACCGGCGCTTCACCTCCCATTCCATGGTGACCCTGTCGGGATCGGCCTGCCGCAGGGCGAGCCCTACCTTCCCCACGAGGTCTCGAACCTGTGTGTAGGTGTAGCCGGGAACGATCGGCACATAGACCTGCATCCCCGTCGCGCCGGATATCTTTGGATACGCGGTCAAGGCCAGCCGGTCGCAGGCCACCCGGACCAAGGAGGCAACGGCGAGCACGTCCTCGAAGGTCGCGGGGGGGAAGGGGTCCAGGTCGAAGAAGAGATAGTCAGGCGACTCGATGGAGCCGCACCGCGAATGCAGCGGATGGAACTCGATACAGCCGAGGTTGGCCATGAACAGCAATCCGGCGATGTCCTCCACCATTAGGTAGTTGATGACCTCGTGCTTGGGCGGGCCCCATCTCCCATCCGAACCTGCGCTCTCCACCGCGCAGCGAGGCATCCAGTCCGGCGTGTGCGAGGGGGCATCCTTCTCGTAGAAGAACGAACCCTTCACCCCGTTAGGCATCCGTTTCATGGTGAGGGGGCGCCCCAACAGGTACGGGAGGATCCGGGGGGAGATGTTGTAGTAGTAGGCGACCAGGTCGCCTTTCGTGTAACCCTCGTCCGGCCAGAACACCTTCTCCAGATTGGACAGCCGAAGCTCCCGCCCGTCCGACTCCATCCACCAATGCTCGCCGTCCCGCCGCGCGGGCAACGGCTTGGGGAACTCGACCGTGAATGCGGGACCGGAGCCCCGTTTCCTTGGCATCCAGCCAATCGTAGCCGGGGAAAGAAGGATGGAGAGGCGAGGCCCGAACCTGTTGGTCCGGCCCGAGCCGGTCCGGTCACAGGCCGGCGGTAGAATGGGCCTCGACCCCCTCGAGTGGGGAACCCTGGCCTTCCCGGAGGTGCGTCATGCCAAGGACCATGTGGAAGGGGGCCATCTCATTTGGCCTCGTAGCGATCCCCGTGGGGCTCTACCCGGCGACCGAGGAGAAGACTCTTCGATTCAACCAACTCCACGACGCGGACCACGGGCGCATCAAGTATCAGCGGTACTGCTCCAAGTGCGGCGAGGAGGTCCCCTTCGAGCACATCGTGAAGGGCTACGAGTACGAGAAGGACAAGTACGTGGTCCTCGAGGACGAGGACTTCGACGCGGTGCCGGTGGAGTCGAGCCGGGCCATCGACATCATCCGGTTCGTCGACATCGAGGAGATCGACCCCATCTACTATCAGAAGTCTTACTACCTGGTTCCGGAGGAGACCGGGCTCAAGGCATACACGCTGCTACGGCAGGCCATGGAGGCGGACGGACGGGTGGCCGTAGCCAAGATCGCCTTCCGCGACAAGGAGCATCTGGCGGCCCTCCGGTTCAAGGATGATGTCTTCGTCCTGGAGACGATGTACTGGCCGGACGAGATCCGAGCTTCGGACTTCGACGTGCTCGACAAGAAGGTGACGGTGAGGCCCCAGGAAGTGCAGATGGCCAAGAGCCTCATCGACAACCTCACCGCCGAGTTCAACCCCCAGGAGTTCAAGGACGAGTATCGCGAGGCGCTCCTCGGGATCGTGGAGAAGAAGATCGCCGGCGAGGAGATCGAGGTCGTCCCTGAGGCCGAACCGACGAAGGTCGTGGACCTGATGGAGGCGCTGAAGGCTTCCGTGGAAGCCACCAAGAAGAAGGCTGCGGCCCCGAAGAAGGCGGCGGGGCGCAAGAAGGCCGCAGCGGGGTAGCCGACCTCGGTCCGTCAGGCCTCGGCGATCACCTTCGCCATCCGCTCGGCGAGAATCGGACCCGCCCCCTTCTCTTCGTGCTTGAAATAGCAGAAGACGTCCGAGCCCTGTTCGAGCGCACCAGAGATCACCCCGGCCCAGGCCCTCAGCTCTTCCTGCGAGTAGTCCTCCCTGCGCAGGCGCAAGTAGGTGAACGGTTCGATGCCGAGCGGCTCATCTCCCCTGGGCTTCTCGTCGGTCTCGGCGAGGCACCACGCGGCCCCCTGGGAGACCAGGATGTCGCGGGCTTCGGTCCAGGAAGGGTGGCGGAACTCGAAGGCGTAGCGGTAGGTGGGGGGAAGGAACCCCAGGAACGCTTCGATCAGTGAACGGTCGAACCTCAGGGTCGGAGGGCACTGGAAGAGGATGACTCCCAGCTTTGGGCCCAGCGCCTTGACCCGCCCGAGGAAGTTCGACACGGCTTCATCGGCATCCGCCAGCCGCAGCCAGTGGGTGATCCGCTGGTGGGCCTTCACCGTGATGAGGAAGCCATCGGGGGTGGCCTCCCGCCAGGCGACCAGCGTCTTCTCCGCCGGCTGCTGACGGAACGTGTAGTTGATCTCGACCGACGTGAACCGGCTCGCGTAGAAGGGAAGCATCTCTTTCTGTCTCAGGTCGGCCGGGTAGAAGGGTCCCTTCCATTCGTCGTACGCGAATCCCGACGTCCCGAGGTAGAGCGTCCCCACCATGGTCCGATTGTGCCACCTGATGATGGCGGCCACCCTCGTGGATAATCGCTCGTGTCGGTGGATACAGACCTCACCATCACGTCCGGCGATCGGCAGATGTCCGCGCTCTGGTCGCCGGCGTCGTCGGCCGTGGCGACAGCGGTCGTCGCGCACGGCGCCGGAGCGGGGATGGAACATCCGTTCCTGGCGGGGATCGCCGAGGGTCTGGCTGCAGGCGCGGTGTCCACGCTCCGCTTCAACTTCCCCTACATGGAGGAGGGTCGGCGCTCGCCCGACAGGGCCCCGGTGCTGGTGGAAGCCTGGCGGGCGGGCCTGGACGAGGCCCAGCGGCGGGCAGGAGGGGGACCGGTCGTCGCCTCGGGGAAGTCGCTGGGGGGGCGGATGGCCTCGATGCTGGCCGCCCAGGATGGCCCCGGATTCGCTGCCAAGGCGATCGTCTTCTTCGGCTATCCGCTCCACGCGCCGGGCCGGCCTGGTCAGCCGCGAGACGCCCACCTGTCTCAGGTCGAAGTTCCGATGCTGTTCATCCAGGGCACCGCGGACGCTTTGGCCAGCTTCGAGCTGATGGAGGCGCTGGTGAAGCGGCTCGGCCCCCTGGCCCGCCTCCACAGGTTCGAGGGTGGCGACCACTCATTCCGGGTCCGCGGGGCGAGAAGGCCGGACGTCGAGATCGGGCGCGAGCTCGGGTCCGTTGCAGCCGAGTTCATCGGGCGGACGGTGGCCTGATGCCGAGGCGGCATCGCTCCGCGCGTGAACGAGGAGCCTCCTCTCCTCCCGTGGAGCGGCCGGTGGGGATCGCGCCAGTGTGGGCACGGGCCGATGGGCTGACCGTTCGGTCGGTTGCCGGGCTGAAGAGCAAGACGTACAGGTGTCCGGGATGCCAGCAAGAGATCCGACCCGGCACGGCGCACCTCGTCGTGGCGGCCCAGGATGATCTCGAAAGCCGGCGCCACTGGCACACCTCGTGCTGGCGAACCGAGCTAAGGCGCCGCCGCTAGAGCAGCTTGAGCTGCTCCGTCCCTGGGGCGTCCGCCTTCGTCCGCACGCGTCGCGCTTCTCTGGGCCCGGCCCGCCCGATCCCGAGTGCCCGGGCCAGTTCGTGGACACGGGCGCTCACTTCCTCCTGATATGCCTTGGGGGCATAGGCGCTCCGGACGTACAGCCGTTCGTATCGGGCCACGAGGTCGGGATGATGGGTGGAAAGCCACTGCATGTACCACTCTCGAGCGCCCGGGCGAAGGTGCAGGACGATGGGGACGACGTGCTCGGCGCCGGCTTCGGAGATGGCCTTGACCGTTGCCTCGAGCTGTGCGGCAGAGTCCGTCAGGAACGGAAGGATGGGCGCCATCAACACGCCGCACGGGATGCCGGCTTCGTTCAGGGTCCGGCAGACCTCCAGGCGCTTTGAGGGGCTGGGCGTGCCCGGCTCCACCGAACGCCACGATGCCTTGTCCACGAAGCCGACCGAGACGTTGGTGCCGACCTCCGCCACCTCGGCGCACTGCTGAAGCAGGTCCACGTCTCGAAGGATCAGCGATCCCTTGGTCAGGATCGAAAATGGATTGGCGAAGTCACGCAGGGTTCCCAGGATGCCTCGCATCAGTCGGTACCGTCCCTCGGCCCGCTGGTAAGGATCGACGTTGGTTCCCATGGCGATGTGCTCGCGCTCCCTTGATCGCGCCGACAGCTCCCTGCGCAGGAGGTCTGGGGCGTTCACCTTCACCACGATCTTCGAGTTGAAGTCCTCCCCGTAGTCCAGGTCGAGGTAAGTGTGAGTGTTGCGAGCGAAGCAATTGTGGCTCACGACTCCGTTCGCGATGAAGTCACCCGTGCCAGTGGTGATGTCGTACATGGGGATCCGGATGCCGAGGCGCTCGATGGAGACGACGCGGAGCTTCGCGTTGTTCTTGATGGCCTGGCCCTGGATGTCCCTCTTTCTTGTGATGGCGGGGTCCACCGTGTGGAAGAAGCGGAGGGCCTCGCGGAGGCCCCCGAGGAGCCGAACCGTAAGCAAACCGTTCGGCTTTCCCGTCACCTCGACTCGAGAAGGGAAGCCCAGCCGGTCGAGTGCTGATGCAGTGTTGCCGATGATCTCGAGATCAGTATTGGAGAACCGCAGGATGCCGCAGCTGTAACATCCTTCCGCGTCGAAAATCCCGGCCAGGAAGCCCTTGGTCCAGTCCGCTGAAGGTGTGTGAGGCCATGCGATGGCATCGCGGATGGCCATGACGCCGGTCCTCGACTGGTTTCTGATCGCGTAGACGGACCTCTTTCCGGAAACGGCCGCTTGGAACAGGAACTCTTGCGTCGGCACCTGAAAGTCCATCAAGTAGCGGCGTGACCGCTGAAGCGCCTCCAGGTCGACGAGAGCAAGGCGGAACCGGTGGTTCAACTCCTCCGTTCTCCCTGCCCGCCGGTAGAGGTACGAGTCGATATGGGCATCGCCTCGAACCATTCCGCAGAGGTAACCGCGCCGGTAATCGCTACTGTCAGCCGGCCCGAGGGCGAAGCGCCCGGTACCCATGAGCTTGTTGTTGAGCGTCAGGTGAGGCCTTCGATGCCGGCCCTGCTCCACTCCCGTCACGTACTTCCAGCCGCGATCGCTGAGAAAGCGGTGGTCGCCACTCGTCACGAGCTCGGTCCCGTCTTCGAGTGTGATGCGATACGCAGGCTTCCTCGTCGACCAGTGGGCCTCTACACGTGTCCTGACGTACCTACGGTAATTCCCGCTGCGCACGGTGCCGTAGATCTCG
The DNA here is from genome assembly GCA_050692195.1 of Actinomycetota bacterium. Classification (GTDB taxonomy): domain Bacteria; phylum Actinomycetota; class UBA4738; order UBA4738; family UBA4738; genus JBOGVA01. Next base: position 26,432 of record JBOGVA010000023.1, read on the forward strand.
TCGCCGGGGCGTACGTCGGCGAGGGTCTTCGTGCCCCCGTCGCCCATCAGGATCGGAGCGTCGCCCTTGGCGCAATAGGCACAGGAATGTGAGCATCCCCTGTATGGGTTGATCGTGTACCTAAAAGGGACGTGGGACGCTTCCGGGACTCGATTGATGATCGACTTCGCCTTGATCTCGTAGAAGGTCATGCCGCGGAACGCGGGCGTGTCGAACGTTCTGACCACCGCCCCTTTCTCGACCAAGGGGATGGCGAGCTGGCCCTTTTCGGGAGGCTCGAGCAGGCGTAGGTTGTCCCAGCGCATGGCGCCCAGTGTAGCCCATCCCGAACGTACGTTCGAATCCGCCTCGCCGAACACGCGGGCCACGACTTCACGGCCATCGGTCGCCCGGTAAGATGGCCCGCCGTCCGACGATGGCCGGGGCGACAGATGGAGATTCGGGTCTCGATGAGGCAAGAAGAGGACGGTCGGTGGTCCGCACGTACCGAGGGCGGCCCGGTAGTCCAGGCGTCCGGTAGTTCCCGGCAAGGCTGCCTGGCCAACCTCCGTCGATCCATCACCCGAACTCTTCCGGTGGGGGCCGGGAAGTCTCCGCCCTCGCTCGTCGTGGAGGTCGTCCCCGCGCTCGCTGGGGTCGCCGAGGCCGCTGAGGTGATGGGCTGGGACAAGCGGCGCGTCATCACCTACATCGACCGCGGCCGGTTCCCCGAACCCATCCAGTGGCTGGCCTCCGGCCGCGTCTGGGTACGATCCGACGTCGAGGACTTCGCCGCCGATTGGCGAGCCCGCCGGCGAAGACGCCGGAGATGACCAGGGAAAGGAGATCTGCGTGAGCGTGAAGTTCCTGTCCGAGGAGTGGACCCAGGCAGTCCAGGATGCCCTGAACGCGAGCGAGTCCTTCAGGAGCGCGGCGGGCTCGCAGTCGGCCAGGCTCCAGCAGGTCGTCACCACGCCTGCCGGTGAGAGGAAGTACTGGTTCAAGCTCGAAGGGGGCCGGGCGTCTCTCGGTGTGGGTGAGCTCGATGAGCCGCTCGACGCGACGATTACCCAGGACTACGAGACGGCGTCGACCATCATGAAGAGCGAGTTGAGCCCTGTGGCCGCCTACATGAGCGGGAAGCTGCGGGTCTCGGGCGATCTCATGAAGCTGATGCAGCTTCAGGGCCCACTCGGTCAGATGCCCGCCGCCCTGAAGGATATGGAGATCGAGTACTGAGCCCAGCTCCTTAGAACGCGCCGGGCGCGGGCAACACGATGAACGTGCCCGAGGCGCGAGCCAGGAGCCGCCCTTCGCCGTCCATGACCTCGCTCTCGCCGTACCCCATCCGCTGGCCCAGGTGGATCGACCGTCCCCGTCCGACCAGGCGGCTCCCCTCTCCCTTGGCCAGGAAGTGCACGTTGAGCTGGGCCGTTCGATGGGTGAGGCCCGGTCGGAGCTGAGACCTCAACGCCAGCCCGATCGCCGTGTCGGCCACCGCCGTGATGACGCCGCCGTGGACGATCCCCTGCGGGTTGAAGTGATGTGGTCGGAGCTCCATGGCCAGCTCAGCCCTGCCGTCGCCGATGGACACCAACTCCAAGCCGGCCCACTGATGAAAGGGTGAGCGCTGGACCCGCTGCTTGAGATCTTCCAGGTGCCGCTCGTCCAACCCGGGTCCGGCCTCATCTTCCATGCCCTCGTCCACGCCCGTTCCTCCCTCCGATCTCTCTGGTTTGACCTCGCCCCCGAATCATGAACCACCGCACCGGCCATATCATCGCGCTAGCGACGGAGGGAGGGGGATGAAGCCGAGCGAGATCTTCGACCTGATCGTGAAGGCCGACGATGTCTTGAAGTACGCCACCGAGGACAAGGTGCCGGCTCGGATCCGGCAGGCCCGCGATCTTCTGACCAGAGCGAAGGAGGAAGCCGAAGGGATCGGCAACCGTCCCCTTGTGGAGCAGGCCGACCGCCGGCTGGCGGACCTGGAGGGCCTGGAGCGAGGCGAGACCGAGGGAGAGACGCGGACGTGAGCGCCGCCAGTCGGGCGTGGTCAGGGGTGCGGCGATGAGTTTCCGGGTGACGGTTCGGTGCCGAAGAGGCGATCTCCGAAGTCGCCTAGGCCGGGCAGGATGTATCCCCTGTCCGTGAGATCCCGGTCGAGGGCCGCCGCGAACACCTGGACCTCCGGGTGCTCCCGCTGCATCTTCTCCAGGCCCTGGGGAGCCGCCACCACGCACACGAAGCGGATCTCGGCCGGTCCCTTCTCCGAGATGCTCGAGCAGGCGGCGGCCGCCGAACCTCCCGTGGCGAGCATCGGGTCGAGGAGCAACACGTGACGGTCGTGGAGCGGCGGGAGTTTCTCGTAGTAGGACGTCGGGAGCAGTGTGGTGTCGTCGCGCTCGAGGCCGATGTACCCCACCGAGACCTCGGGGAACAGCTCCGTTACCGCCTCCAGCATCCCCAACCCAGCCCTCAGGATAGGGACCGCCACCAGGTCCGGCGAGATCAGCCGGCCGGGTGTCCTCTCCAGAGGCGTCTCGATCTCCACCTCTACGGTCGGGAGCCCGCGGACGGCCTCCAGGACGACGGCGATCGTCAGCCGTTTGGCGATGGTGCGAAACACGGGAGGGGGCGTGGTGACGTCACGGAGCTGGGTCAGGAGATGCTGGGCCAGTGGATGGTCGACGACCGTGAGCGCCATGTCGGCGGGTATGCTAGCGGCCGCCGGGCCATCAAGTGGCCTGGGCCGAACAGTACATGGTGAGCCACGACCAGAAGTCGGTTGACCGTGTGAGGCCTGATCGGCCAAAGTATGCCCCGGCCGGCGTCGGCCAAGCCGCAGGCCAGCGGATGGCCGTATTGGATTGCAGCTGATCAATCCCACCGAGGACGAGTGCTTCGGGGAGAGGAGGGGGGAATGAAGGGACTTTCGCGATCATTCGCGCTGCTCATGGTGGTGGCGCTCGTCGCGGCGGCCTGCGCCGAGGAGGACGACACGGCGGGCCCGTCACCCACGGGGCCGCTGGCGGGCGCGGACACCCACGTCTGCTACGTCAGCGACACCGGAGGGGTCGACGACAAGAGCTTCAACCAGAAGATCCACACAGGGTTCCAGCAGGCAGAGGCCGAGCTGGGTGTCCAGTACACGTTCGTGGAGTCCACGAGTGCGGCCGACTACGCGCCCAACCTGCTGAACTTCGTCAACCAGGACTGCGACCTCATCGCTCCTGCCGGATTCAATTTCGGGCCCGCGACTGTCGAATCCGCGACGGCCAACACCGACCAGCTGTACGCGATCTTCGACTACGACATCCTCGACTTCTCGACGACGCCTCCCGAGGACCTCACGTTCGAGAACGTCCGCGAGCTCACGTACCAGACGGACCAGGCGGCGTTCCTGGCCGGCTACCTCGCTGCCGGGATGACCGAGTCCGGGACGATCGGCACGTACGGAGGCGTGCTGTTCCCGACGGTGACCATCTTTATGAACGGGCTCTCTGCAGGGGTGCGTGCCTACAACCAGGACAACGGCACGAGCGTAGAGGTCCTGGGTTGGAACCCCGATACGCAGACGGGAGTGGAGATCTCCACCGACCCGGCCGTGGGATTCGACAACGCCGCCGAGGGCCGCCGGGTGGCCGAGGACTTCATCGCCGAGGGCGCCGACATCATCCTCCCCGTGGCCGGGCCAACCGGCCTCGGAAGCGCCGCGGCGGCCCAGGATGCCGGCGGTGTCTCCCTGCTCTGGGTGGATGACGACGGCTGCGTCACGGCGCCGGAGTTCTGCCCCCTGTTCCTCACCAGCATCCTGAAGAACATGGACGTGTCGGCCTTCGAGACGACGCAGAGCGTCATCGACGGAACGTTCACGGGTGGCCTGTTCGTGGGAACGCTGGAGAACGAAGGGGTCGGGCTCGCTCCTTACCACGAGTTCGAGGACGTCATCCCGCAAGAGCTGAAGGACAAGATCGAGGAGCTGAGACAGGGGATCATCGCCGGGACGGTGTCCGTCAACCCCGCGGACTACCCAGCGTAAGCCCGGGTCATGGCTGGAGGGGGTACCGGATAGGATCCGGTACCCCCTTCGGTACTGGAGGGCTGCTGTGCGGCTCGAGCT